>CALIUG010000245.1 GCA_938048755.1 uncultured Alphaproteobacteria bacterium | reverse complement strand
CCCGCCGTTGATCCAACACAGAAATCTCCTTCCACGGCATGCCGATCCTCCTGTGAGAAAACATGCCAAAAGTGTCAGGGATCTCTCCGAACAACTGTAAGATATCTCTCCGGGCTGAACACTTGATTCGACGATCCATGCGCGGACATCAGTTCCTTCGCTGACGTCCGTTCCGAACGATCTGCTCCCGAGGCAGGTGTTTCCCTATCCAGGGACGTGGGCAATACCTTCGAGGAACTTGACGGCGCGACCGGCGATTTCGACGCGATCCCCTCGGACCTCACAGAACAGCTCGCCACCGCGCGCGGAGATCTGGAAGGCATGGATACTGTTCTGGCCAAGGCGCTGTGCCCAATAGGGCGCGACCATGCAATGGGCCGAACCGGTGACCGGGTCTTCAGGGATGCCGTGGGCGGGCGCGAAGTAACGCGATACACAATCGCCCTTGCCGGATTCCCGGGGTGCGGTGCAGATGACTCCCCATTCAAGATCACCCACCGCCTTCACCAAAGCGGCCATGTCGGGCGCAAGTTCGGCAATATCGGACTCGTGTTCATAGACAAAGAGGTAGTTGCCGCCGGACTTTCCGGCGAAGGCTTCCGTGGGCGCCTTGCCAATGGCCGCTGCGACGGTATCGGGCGTATTGATGGGCATGATCTCGTGAGCCGGGAAATCGAGGACGAACAGGTCCGTTCCCTTGCGCGCGACACTGAGCCGACCGCTGCGGGTATCGAACGCGACCTCTTCCATGTCGGGGTCGATCTCGGTCATCAGGATGAACGCGGTGGCCAGTGTGGCATGGCCGCAAAGATCGACTTCCACCGTGGGCGTGAACCAGCGCAGTTCGAACGCATCGTCCGCACCGGTCCTGAAAAACGCGGTTTCGGAGAGATTGTTTTCTGCAGCGATGGCCTGGAGCACGTCATCCTTCATCCACTCTTCCAGCGGCATGACGGCGGCTGGATTGCCGCGGAATGCGCGGTTGGTGAAGGCATCAACCTGATAGATGGGATAACGCAAGATAACTCTCCATAATGTTTAGGCGGCGGACCTGACTTCATCACGGCTTTCGCCGAAACGGGCCTGCTCCCAACCCAGAATCGCCTGCTTGCGCACGGGACCCCAGGCATAGTTGTGGAACGGCCCGGTCTTGCGGATGACGCGATGACAGGGGATGACAAAGGCAATGGGATTGCGCGCGACGGCCGAGGCTGTTGCGCGCACGGCACGTTCATCGCCACTGCGCCGGGCAAGATCCTGATAGGACGTGACCGCGGCTGGCGGGATGCGCAACAGGGCCTCCCAGACACGAATCTGGAAGTTGGTCCCGCGCAGGTGAAGCGGAATAGTTTCGGCTTCGCTCGAGCCATCGAAGATCTGCTGGACAATATGACGCGTCGCTGCTGCGTCATCGACCAGCGTGGCGTTGGGCCAGCGGGCCAGCAGGAGTTCGCGCGCCCAGCCGTCATCAGCCGCATCGACGGGGCCAAAGGTGAGCGAGCAGACCCCACGGTCGGTCATGCCCAATGCGACGGGACCAAAGGGTGAAGCATGCACACCGTGCCGGATCACGAGTCCTTCGCCGCCGCGACGAACATCGCCAGGGGTGACAGCCTCGGTCACGACGAAGAGGTCATGCAGGCGCGAGGGTCCGGAAAGACCTGCCTCAAACGCGGTATCGAGCACCGGAGTTGAGCGTTCCAGCAGGTCACGGGCGTAGTCGACGGTCAGAAACTGCAGGAACCGCTTGGGGCTGATGCCGACCCAGCGACGGAACAGGCGCTGAAAATGCCAGGGGCTCAATCCGATCTCGGCGGCAAGATCTTCAAGATCCGGCTGATCGAGGAAGTTCTCGTCGAGATAGGCAATCGCCTGTTCGACCCGGGCATAATCGCTGGCTTGTGTTTTGTTCATGGCCTGTCTCCGTGTGATTCCTTGCGACAGGTTGGAAGGTAATGTGCCGATAAAGGCCTCACGACCCGGTTCTTGCGGCGAATGTTCAGCATACGCGACGTGCGAGGAACAGGCGACGGGCGTGCAATCAAAATCTCCGAAAGGTTCACAGGCTCTCAGGGAAGCATTCACGACTGCACGCCCGCCACACACGCTCAGGCCTTCCAGAAAGGCCGGCGTGCCTCTTCGTGGGCGACTGCGCGATCGATGCCCATATCGCGCAACAAGCGGTCATCGAGATCATAGAGCGCCGCACGGGTTTCCGAGCGTTCCTGCCAGGCAACAAGGGTCTCGGGCACGGCCACGGCAGCGGTGCAGACCATGTTCCAGATACCGTGCGCGATGCGCAGGGCGGCGTCAGCGAAATGATGATGGACAATCTGTGCCATGGTCTTGATCTCCTTTTGGTTCATGGTCCCCCACCTGATCCCGGTAGCAGACCTTCAGCCACCTGCTTCTTGCGGGTGACAATGTATCGATACAATTTTGCAAATCTTGATGTATTGTCTCGATTGATGAGATATCAACCTTGATAACAATCGATGCAATCGAAATATTGTCTCCATGACAAAACTCTCATGGTTACCCGATCTGGAAGATTTCAAAGGCCCGCGTTACATCGCGCTGGCCGATGCGCTCGAACGCGATATCGAGCGGGCAGAGTTGGCGCATCGCACACGGCTTCCCACGCACCGCGATCTTGCCAGGGAACTGGGTGTCACCGTGGGAACCGTGACACGGGGCTATGCCGAGGCGACGCGCCGAGGGCTGATTACCGGCGAGGTCGGGCGCGGCACCTATGTGCAGGCCGATGCCGGCAACCGCCCCCAAGCCACACCGATGACCTGGCCGACATCCGATGCGATCGGTCACAATGCGATCAACATGGCATCCAATTCGGTGCCCATGGCAGGTCAGGAAAAGAAGTTTGCAGACAACCTGCGCGAGCTGACTGCTGACCCGCAGTTCGCCAATCACCTGATCTATCCACCCAATGTCGGGCGTGCCGACGTGCGCCGCGCCGCAGCTGACTGGATTTCGGAGGCCACCGGTCATCCGATGATGGCGGAACGCACCTTTGTCACATCAGGCACGCAACATGCCCTGACGGCCGCGTTCCACCTGGTCGCCAAACCCGGCGATACGGTGCTGGTGGAAAAGCTGACCTATCCCGGCATCAAGGCCACGGCGCGGACCATGCAGGTGCGCCTGATCGGTGTGGAGATGGACGAACATGGCCTGATTCCAGACAGTCTGGATGCGGCATGCCGGTCCCATCACCCCAAGCTCATCTGCTGCGTTCCCACGCTGCAGAATCCCAGCAGCAGCGTCATGCCCGAAGAGCGCCGGCAGGAGATTGCCGAGGTGGCCGACCGCTACGGTGTGCCGATCCTGGAAGATGGCATCTATGACTTTCTGAACGAACACCAGCCGCGCCCCATCATGACCTGGGCCCAAACGCCGGGATTCTTCGCAACCGGTCTCTCCAAGGCGATCTCCCCTGCCTTGCGCACCGGGTTCCTGGTCGCGCCGGAAGGGCAGGCCGACGAGATGACCCGAATCATGGCGGCAACAACGCTGCACGCGCCGTTGCTGATGACCGAACTGGCGCGACGCTGGATGGAGTCAGGTGACGTCGCCGCGTTTGAGGCAACCGTGCGCAAGGAAGCTGCAGCACGTCAGGCGATCGCTCGAAAACAGTTGGAGGGACTGGAATTCAGCGCCCATCCCAACGGCTTTCACATCTGGCTGACTCTGCCCGAGCCCTGGCGGCCGACCGACTTTGCGCGTGCCGCAGAACGCCAGGGGCTGATTGTCACGCCCGCGGAATCCTTCGCCATTGGGCGCGACACCGTACCCTTTGCCGTGCGTCTTTCCGTCACCGGGCCCATGACCTATGAGGACCTGAAGACAGGTCTCGACATTGTTGCCACCATGGCCCGGGACGCTCCGCCATCCATTGGCGTGGTGGTCTGATTACGTCAGCCCGCGGCGCGCTGAATCGCGCTCTCGAGTTCCGCAACAACGGCATGCACCAGGGCGTTGTCGTCATGTTCGGCCATGATGCGGATCAGCGGTTCGGTGCCGGACTTGCGCACGACCAGACGGCCATTCTCGCCCAGGCGTTCTTCGGCTGCCTTCAGGGCATCCTTCACACTATCGGATTCGAGCGGTTCACCGCCTGAATAGCGGACATTCTTGAGTAGCTGGGGAACCGGCTGGAACTGGCGGCCGAGTTCGCTCATCGGTTTCTTGCGCTCGACCAGAACGGCAAGCACCTGCAGAGCGGCAATCAGGCCATCACCCGTCGTGGAATGATCCGAGAAGATGATGTGGCCGGACTGCTCGCCGCCCATGTTCATGCCCTTCTCGAGCATGCGTTCAACGACATAACGGTCGCCGACCTTGGTGCGCTCGAGCACCTGGCCCTTGGATTGCATGAAACGCTGCAGACCCAGATTCGACATGACGGTGCCGACAATCCCGCCTCCGCGCAGCTCGCCATGTTCGTGCATCCAGTCGGCAACCAGAGCCATGATCTGGTCTCCGTCGACAATCCTGCCCTTCTCGTCGGCGATCAGCACCCGGTCGGCATCGCCGTCGAGGGCGATACCCAGATCGGCGCGATAGTCGTGCACCGCCTTCTGCATGACAGCCGTGGAGGTCGAACCGCAATTGAGATTGATGTTGGTGCCATTGGGTTCAACGCCGATGGGAATGACCTCGGCACCCAACTCCCAGAGCGCCTCGGGTGCCACGCGATAGCCCGCACCGTTGGCGGCATCGAGAACGATGCGCAGGCCATCCAGACGCAGGCCGCGGGGATAGGCACTCTTGCAGAACTCCGAGTAACGGCCGATCGCGCCCTGCAGGCGGCGCACGCGGCCCAGCGAACTGGACCCGGCACGTCTTGCATTGAGGTCACCGTCCATGGCGGCTTCGATCTCGATCTCGTCCTTGTCGGAGAGTTTGAAGCCGTCGGGACCAAACAGCTTGATGCCATTGTCTTCAAAGCTGTTGTGGGAAGCAGAGATCATCACGCCCAAATCAGCGCGCATGGAACTGGTCAGTGAGGCGACACCGGGCGTGGGGATCGGCCCCAGAAGCAGCACTTCCATGCCGACCGAGACAAACCCGGCCGCCAGGGCGTTTTCAATCATGTAGCAGGAAAGGCGCGTGTCCTTGCCGATGACGACGCGATGCACATGGCTGCCATCCTGGAAATGAAGGCCCGCGGCCATACCCACTTTCAGAGCAACCTCGGCCGTCATGGGGCTGACATTGGCGCGCCCCCGGATACC
>CALIUG010000244.1 GCA_938048755.1 uncultured Alphaproteobacteria bacterium | reverse complement strand
CTACCCCAATGTCATGCTGGGCATCCATGCCGACCACTTCTATGCCGTGCGCGTGCTGCCCGACGGTCCCGACAGGGCGCACGAGACCTTCGACATCTACTATGTCGGTGACGAGCCGACCGGTGCCGGGTTCGGCAATGTCCGCGCCAACGTGCGCGAGACTTGGCGCGAGGTGTTTCTGGAAGATGTCGGCGTCGTCGAAGGCATGCAGGCGGGACGCGCATCCCCCGGCTTCGACGGCGGCGTCTTCACGCCTGTCCTGGAAGGTCCCTCCCACTGCTTCCACCGCTGGACCGCCCGCGCCATGATGTGAACTGGGGATAGTCGTTCGTTCGGTGCGGCCTTCTCCACCCCTCAGAAGTCATCCTTCGACTTGATCGGAGGATCCATGCAAACAATCCGGCAAAGCGCACCGAACTGGTGATGGCATCAATGTAGCTTTTCCCGTTTGCTGGACTATCTCCGAGCAGGTGGTGCTAAGGTCTGCGTGTCATTTACGATCCGGGATCGTGCCATGATCAATTCAGAAGGCGGCTGTCTGTGCGGTCGCATGCGATACGCCGTCGATGCTCAGCCGACAAGACTCACGATTTGCCATTGCAGGTTCTGCCAAAGGGCAACCGGTGGCGGCTATCTCGTGGAGCCGGTCTTCGATGAAGAGCATTTCTTTCTCCGATCAGGCCAGACAAAAACCTAGGACCACCGATCCGAAGGCAGCGGCAAGCTGGTTCACGTTCATTTTTGCGAGAATTGCGGCACCAAGCTCTACCTGACCTTTGAGCGATTCTCACAGGTGGTCGGTGTTTATGGTGGCACGTTCGACAATCCGGACTGGCTTGATCAGACCGCCGAAAACGCGAAGCATATCTTCCTGAGCGTCGCCCAGGTGGGAACGGTGATTCCGGCAGGCGTCAAGACCTTTCAGGAGCACGCAACCACGCCCGACGGTTCGGCGATTGAACCTGTGGTGTTTTCCAAACCGCATGTCATCAGCGCCAGGTGACGCAAGGACCATGGCAGCGCAGCAAGATGATCTGAGTTGCCACGGGCCCTGCCATTCCTCACGAATCATCCTCCGACCTGATCTGAGGATCCATACACACAATCCGGCAACCTGCGCCGGTTCCCGAAGGTAATACGGAAACGCGGTTACGCGCCTGATCGCGCTTGCTATTGCCGCAAATCCGCACTGAACTGGTCATGCCGACAGGACAGTGCGCGCCAGCACATGGGGCTTTCACGTTCCTGTTGGACATCGGACCCACCGCATCCTGCGTCTGCGGTGACGATGCACCACAAGACCTACTTTGCATGGGGTTGAACCAGATGTTTCCGACTGCCACCCCCTCACAGCTCCCCCAACACGCCCCGAATCGGCCTGGCCGTGGCGGCATTGCAAACACCACACGGGTTATTGTACGCTCATTCAATAAACGAAACGCAGTGATACCGGAGACGATCCATGGCCGCGGTTGATGCCTTCCCCGTCGAGAACTTCACCGACGATCCCACAACAACCTTCACCCTGCCGTCGCCCTGGTACTTCAAGCCGGAGGTTTACGAAAAGGAGAAGGAGGAGATCTTCTTCAAGTCCTGGCGCGTCGTCTGTCATGCCAGCGAAGTCGCCAATCCCGGGGACTACGCCACGGTCGATATCCACGGTCAGGGCGTCTTCGTCATTCGCGGGCGCGACGGCAACCTGCGCGCCTTTTACAACGTGTGCCAGCACCGCGCCCACGAACTGCTGCAGGGCAAGGGCAATGTGAAGGCGGTGATCACCTGCCCCTATCACGCCTGGGCCTATGGCACCGATGGGGGCCTGCGCACCGCGCGCAACTGTGAAAACGTGAAGGGCTTCGACAAGGCTGACTTTGGCCTCGCGACCGTGCGCGTGCAGGAGTTCACCGGCTTCGTGTTCGTCAACCTGGATGACAACGCCAAACCCATGCACGAATGGGCGCCGGGTTTCGAAGACTGTGTGCGCCAGTGGTTCCCCGAAGTCGAGGATGTACGCGTCGCCAGCCAGAAGGATTTCGAGATCGAGGCCAACTGGAAGGTCGTCGTCGAAAACGCCATCGAAGGCTACCACTTCCCCAATTCCGGCCCGGTCCATCGCGAACTTTGCGACATCATCGACCTGCCGGGCACCAAGCTCCAGATCCACGACAACTGGCTGGCGATCATCTCGCCGCCTGGTGAAAACAAGGGCGAGGTTTATCCCTGGCCTGCAAAAGGTGAGGAGCGCCACAGCGGCTACTTCATCACGCTGTATCTCTGGCCCGACTGGATCATCTACTACTGGCCCAACATGGACATGATCTCCACCTTCCTTATGCGTCCCACGAGCGGTGAATCCAGCGTCGTCGAGAACGCCTATTACAACGTGCCCGGTCGTGGTGATGACGAAACCACCCGTGGCGCCGTGGAATGGTTCAACGAACGCCTGGGCCCCGAAGACAAGGACCTCAACGAAGGCGTCCAACGCGGCATCCGCTCAAAGGGTTATTACCAGGGCCGCCTGTTCGCCCAGAAAGGCGAATCCGGCGGCAGCGAACATTGCGTCCACGCCTTCCAGTCCTGGGTCAAGGACGCGCTGCTGGACTAAAGCATATCCTGTTTGGGTCTAATTGCCTTGTGATGCGATCAGGGCAGGTGAGTATCAAATGGTATGGTCTCTGTTTGTGTGGGTCGTGTAGCTTCCAGGCTGCACCGGTGTCGGGTTGAATGAAGGAGATGGTCTATGGCGACCACCAGCAACGAAGAACGCGAGATCATCCAGACCTTGCTGCACAACTGCAGCGACAGCACCACGGACATGGTTTCTGATGTCGGATTTGCACCCGTTTCCAACTACACGGATCCTGATCGTCTGAAGCAGGAGATCAAGGTTCTCTTCCGTCAGTTTCCGATCATTGTGGGCCACGTCGGCCAGCTTGCTGAGCCGGGGCAGTTCATCACCCACAACGAAACCGGCGTGCCCATCCTTGTTACCCGCAACCGGAAGGGCGAACTCAAGGCGTTCATGAACGTGTGTCGCCACCGGGGCATGCGTGTTGCCAATGAGGCCTGCGGCAAGGCTGCCATGTTCACCTGCCCCTATCACAGCTGGAACTATGACCTCGACGGACGGCTGCGCGGTATGCCCCAGCCGGCCGGCTTCGAGAGTGTCGACAAGGAGAGCCTCGGGCTTGTCGCGCTGCCCGTCGGTGAAAGGTTCGGTCTCATCTGGGTGAGGCCCTCGGTCAGCGACGAGACCTTCGATCTCGATGCCTGGCTCGCCCCCATGGCAGATCAGCTCGAGTCCCTCGATCTGGGCAACCATGTGATCTTCCGGTCCTGGTCGGTCGAATCCGATATGAGCTGGCGTCTGGCTCTGGAAGGCTTTCTGGAATCCTATCACTTCTGTTCGGCGCACAAGCACACGGCCTGCGCTGCCTATCTCGACAACCAGAGTGTGTTTCTCGATCATTATCCCCATGTGCGGCATGCTGTGCCGTTACCCAAGGTCCTGGAACTGGCAGAGCAGCCGCCTGAATCCTGGGACTATCGGCCCAACTTCATGACGCAGAACTA
>CALIUG010000243.1 GCA_938048755.1 uncultured Alphaproteobacteria bacterium | reverse complement strand
GTGGTCATCGGTTCAGCGGGCAAGCCGAAGGCATGACGTGCGGCAAGGCGACCCTGTTCGGATGATGTTGCCGCCAGACTTGGAAAACCGATGACGTCGCCCACGGCAAAGATGTTGGGAACTTCGGAGCGATAGTCCTCCCCCACCTTGATCCTGCTGCGCAGATCGGCAGACAGGCCGGCGGCATCCAGGTTCAGATTGTCGGATGCGCCGACACGTCCTGTGCAGGCCAGAACCAGATCCGCGACCAGACGTTTGCCCGATTGCAGGAACACCAGTGCCTGTTCTGGCGGACCCTCGTGATGTTCGATCCGTTCGACCGATTCGCCCAGGCGGAAGGTCACCATGTTGCGGCGCATCTGATGAATCAGTTCATCGACGATCTCGCCATCGAGAAACTCCAGGGGACGTTCGCGCCCGTCGACCACTGTCACCTTCACGCCCAGGGCAGCAAACATGGAGGCATATTCGACTCCGATGACGCCGCAACCCACGACAATCATGCTGCGGGGCAGTTCCTTGAGCTTGAGAATGTCATCGCTGGTGATGACACTGGCCAATCCCGTCGGCATATCGACATTGGGGGAAGGTTTGGTGCCCACGGCGATGATGACGTTTTCCGTCGTCACTTCGCGATTGCCGCCAGGGCCATGAACCAGAACGCTGTTGGGTCCTGTCAGGCTCGCCGTGCCGGCAAGAATATCGACATTGTTGCGGCGAAGCTGATCCTGCTGGACACGCGCCTCGGTCTTGATGATGGCACCGACTCTCGAAAGAAGACGCTCTGCCGTCGGCCTTTCGTCAGATCCGATTCCGCCCTCATGGCTGGAGACATAACCAGCGCCGTTACGATGGCCGGAATACGACAACACGGCTTCGCGGAAGGTCTTGGACGGAATGGTTCCGGTATGAACGCAGACGCCGCCGATATCGAGACCGCGTTCGACAACCGCAACTCGTTTGCGCAGCTTTGCCGCCTGCACGGCAGCCCGCTGGCCCGCCGGTCCACTGCCAATGCATATCAGATCGAAGTCGTGACTTGCGCCCATGACTCTTGCCCCTCTTAACAATCTTCAGGCCGCTGACTGCGGCTCTTGTGCTCCCTAATACACGCAAGGATGACAGCCAAATGTGTCAATTACGACCTGCGGGAAGACATGCAGGTTCGTTGTTCCCCCGTTGCAACGCCTCAGATTTATCCTCTGGTCCCGGCAATCCCGATCAGGATCGGGCACCCGGCATCGTGATGGAAGACACAGGCCTTTCAAACTTCAGGCTGCCGGTGCACACCAAACTCCGAGCTTCTTGGCAATCGGATGAAATGTTCCCTATTCTTCGGCGTATCGCTGCTTTAGTGCGGGAATCGAGGTTGACGACCTGTCGGCCGGCTGCACCCATTGCATCACTGAATCCTGGAAAACTTGCGAGTGTCCACCATGAAGAAAATCGTCCTCACCGGTGCTGCCGGCCGTCTTGGCTCCTATCTGCGCGAGCCCTTGCTTGCCATGGCCGATGAGCTTGTCTCGACAGATATCGTGGAGGACTTCGGTAAGGTTCTCGACCGTGAGACTTATGTGAAGGCCGACCTTGCGCGGCTCGATGAGATGACCGATGTGCTCCAGGGTGCCGACATGTTGGTTCACTTCGGTGCCATCGGAGACGAGGCACCGTTCGACGATATTCTCCAGGCCAACATCATCGGCGCCTACAACGTCTGGGAGGCTGCGCGGGTCAACGGTTTGCGGCGCGTGGTGTATGCCAGTTCCATTCACGCCGTGGGCATGCATGCACGTACCGAGTGCATCGGTACGGATGTGCCGCACCGCCCCGACACGTTTTATGGGCTGGCAAAGTGTTTCGCCGAGGATTTGGGGTCGCTCTACTGGGACAAGTATCAGATGGAATCGGTTTGCCTGCGCATTCTCTCCTGCGCCCAGGTGACCAATGCCCGCGCACTGGGCTCGTGGCTCTCCTATGATGATCTGATCCAGCTGGTCGAGCGTTCGATCGACACGCCCACGACCAAGTTCACCATCATCTATGGCGTTTCGAACAACGACCGTACGCCCGTTAACAACGACAATGCACGTTTCCTTGGCTATCGGCCCCGGGACAACGCCGAGCAGTTCGCCGAACAGATCCTGGCTGAAACACCACCGCAGGACCTCAACGATCCGACCTATCTCTACCAGGGCGGACCATTTGCTGCGGTTGAGCCAGGCAACAGCGGTGTGGCGCTGATGAACATCATCAACGACGACAAGAAGACAGTGTAAGGCAACGGGTGGGTTGCGCCGTCTGGCTCAGCCGATCTTCCAGCCGACAACAATGAGGGCGATACCTGCCACAAAGGGTAGCCAGAACAGCAGCAAGGCTTCGCCGGTAAACCATTCCATGGATGGTTTCACGTTGCTCGTGCTGAATCCGGCCGCCATGCCGTTCAGATAGATCCAGATGAGCAGGGCTCCGACAGAGATGACGGCACCCAGAATCATCAGGAAAATGCGCATGTCTTGATCACTCCACGTGTTCGACCATTGTTGCCGCATGTCGGGCGATGGAACAGTGACCGTGGACAACAACGTGACGGAATACGACATCACCTTGGCTTGTCGAAGGTTTGCGTCGTCGCTGTCGCTTCTGTTCCACCATCTGCCCAGAATGTTCTACGCTGCCAACCTGTGTGCTCCCTAGTCTGGGGCACACAGCGTCAACCAACCGGGGGGTGACCATGGCCAGCGGTGCGGGAATGCAGTTGTCGCGCGACAAGCTTCTGGAGGCTTATCGCACGATGCGCACAATCCGAGATTTCGAAGAGCGTGTGCATGATGAATTCGAGGCGGGCAACCTGCCGGGCTTTGTGCATCTCTATGCGGGCGAGGAGGCAAGTGCGGTTGGCGTCTGCCTCCATCTGGATGATCAGGACCGCATCTGTTCGACCCATCGCGGACACGGCCACTGCATCGCCAAGGGCTGTGATGTCGAAGGCATGTGGAAGGAGCTCTGGGGCTCCTCCGAAGGCCTGTGTGCGGGCAAGGGTGGCTCCATGCACATTGCCGATCTGTCCAAGGGTATGATGGGCGCCAATGCCATCGTGGGCGGTGGACCGCCCCTGGCGGTCGGCGCGGCCATGGCAGCCAAGACCCTCAAGACCGGCAAGGTTGCCGTCACGTTCACCGGGGATGGCGGCTCGAACCAGGGCACCACGTTCGAAAGCATGAATTTCGCCTCGGTCTTCAAGCTGCCGGTCCTGTTTGTCTTTGAAAACAACGGCTATGCCGAAACCACCGGCTCGGGCTGGTCTGTGGCATGCGGCGATATCGTCAATCGTGCGCCCGCGTTTGGTATGCCCGGCGTCCAGGTCGACGGCTTTGACTTCTTTGCCGTCCACGACGCGGTCGGCGAGGCGGTCGAGCGTGCGCGTGCCGGCGAAGGGCCAACCCTGATCGAGGTCAAGTTCGGCCGGTTCTATGGCCATCACGAAGGCGACAACCAGTCCTATCGCGGTCCCGATGAGGTCGAGATTTTGCGCCGCGACCACGATTGTCTGAAGCTCTTCCGCAATCGGGTCACGGAGGCTGGTTTGCTGAGCGACAGCGATCTTGACGCCATCGACCAGGAAACCGCCGATCTGATGGACCGTTGCGTCGAGGCTGCGAAAAACGCACCCCGTCCGACGCCCGATCAGCTCACCACCGACGTCTACATTTCCTACTGAGGGAGGCTCGCATGGCACGCATCATCAGCATGCGGAAGGCAATCAACGAAGCCATCCGTCAGTGCATGGAAGAAGATCCGACCGTCATCCTGCTGGGTGAGGACGTCGCCGGCGGCGAGGGTTCGCCTGGCGCCGACGATGCCTGGGGCGGTGACATGGGCATTACCAAGGGTCTGCAACCGCAGTTCGGCAAGGATCGGGTCATGGATACGCCGATCAGCGAGTCGGCGATCATGGGCTGTGCCGTGGGCGCTGCCGCAAGCGGTCTGCGCCCGATTGCCGAGCTGATGTTCGTTGATTTCATGGGCGTGTGTTTCGACCAGATCATGAATCAGGCGGCAAAGTTCCGCTACATGTTCGGCGGCAAGGCCCAGACGCCAGTTGTCATCCGCACCCAGATCGGGGCGGGCTACAACGCGGCTGCCCAGCACAGTCAGTGCCTCTATCCCATGTTTGCGCATATTCCGGGCATCAAATGCGTTATCCCTTCCAGCGCCTATGACACCAAGGGCCTGCTGATCCAGGCCGTGCGTGACAACGATCCCGTGATCTTCTTCGAACACAAGGTGATGTACGACGAGGTTTCCGATGACGTGCCCAAAGAGGCCTATGCCATCCCCTTCGGCGAGGCCAATATCGTGCGTGACGGGGGTGACATCACGATCGTGGCGATGGCCCGCATGGTGCACAAGGCCAAGGAGGCCGCGGAGGTGCTGGCCAGGGAAGGGATCGAGTGTCAGATCGTCGATCCACGCACGATCTCGCCGCTGGACGAAGATACGATCATCGAATGCGTCGAGGAGACTGGACGCCTGATTGTCGTCGACGAGGCCTATCCGCGCTGCAACATGGGAACGGATATTGCGGCCCTGGCGGCGCGCGAAGCCTTTGGTGCCCTGAAGGCGCCGATCCAGGTCGTTTCGCCCCCGCATGTTCCCGTTCCTTTTGCACCGGAGCTGGAAGAGGCGTTTATCCCGAGTCCCGAGAAGATCGCCGATGCGGTCAGGAAAACCGTGAGTTATGGCGCATGAGTGAAGAACGTATCCTGGCCATCACCGTGCCTAAATGGGGCATGGCCATGGAAGAAGGCACGGTC
This sequence comes from uncultured Alphaproteobacteria bacterium, assembly GCA_938048755.1. Taxonomy (GTDB): domain Bacteria; phylum Pseudomonadota; class Alphaproteobacteria; order SP197; family SP197; genus SP197. Next base: position 9,729 of record CALIUG010000243.1, on the reverse strand, counting down.
ACCGGCTGGCATCTTGAGGAAGGTGCCAAGGTCGCCGAGGGCGATGACGTGCTGGATGTCGAATCGACCAAGATTGCCAATGTGATCGAGGCAAAGTGCGACGGCGTCCTGCGCAGGCAGGTTGCCGAGGTGGGCACCACGCTTCCTGTGGGCGCGCTGCTGGGTGTGATTGCGCCAAGCGACGTTGAAGATGCTGCCATCGATGCCTTTGTTTCCGGCTTTGTTGTCGAAGCTGTGGCACTTGAAGGTGAAGGTGGCCCCGCAGTCGAGACAATCGACGTTGATGGCCGTGACATCCGTTATGTCGTGCATGGCGAAGGCGGCGAGCCGATCGTTCTGGTGCATGGCTTCGGTGGGGACATGAACGCCTGGATGTTCACCCAGGATGCGCTCAGCGCGGATCGCGCGGTCTATTCCATGGATCTGCCAGGTCACGGCGGATCCGCAAAGGATGTCGGTGATGGTGATCTCTCTGTCCTGACTTCCGCAGTCATCGCCGTCATGGCCGAGACCGGTGCCGCGCACGTTCATCTGGTGGGGCACTCGCTGGGCGGCGCGGCTGCCCTGCAGGTTGCACTTGATCACCCCGACAAGGTTGCTTCGCTCACGCTCATCGCGCCGGCCGGCCTGGGTCAGGAAATCAATGGCGGCTACATCACCGGGTTTGTCACGGCCCAGCGCCGCAAGGACATGAAGCCACTGGCTGAGCAGCTTTTTGCCGACACCTCCATCGTCACGCGCCAGATGGTCGAAGATCTTCTGCGCAACAAGCGCATCAACGGCGTCGATGCGGCTCTTGCCGCCATCGCCGGGGCGCAGTTCGAGGGAGATCGCCAGTTGCTTGACCTGGCATCGCGCGCCGACGAGCTGGATGTGCCGGTCCAGATCATCTGGGGCAGGGATGATCGGATTATTCCGGTTGGCCATTCCGGCAACCTGGAAGGTGCCCGGGTTCACATCATCGATGATGCCGGTCACATGCCGATGATGGAGAAAGCCGGAGAGGTCAACGATCTGATTCTTGCGTTTGTCTGACGCGCATGGCGCTGGGCACCGCCTGGAACGCACGCCGGAAACTGCGGCTGAAGTGTGAAGCGTCCGCGAAGCCGCAGTCATAGGCGATCTGTGTGACCGAACGGGTTGTATGCGTCAGCAGCCAGCGGCCGTGTTTCAGGCGCATGGTCCGGTAATAGGTTTGCGGGCTTACCCCGAAAGCCTGTCGGAAGCCGCGTTCGAGTTGCCGCACGCTGGTGCCGGTGCGTTCGGCGATCAGGGTAATGCTGGGTGGCTGGTTCATGTGCTGCTCCATCAGGAACACCGCCTTGCGCACACGATCATCGAAGACATGGAACACGTCATCGACCAGGGGCAGTTGTGCATGGCTCGGCGCGCGGATCTCATCGACCACCAGATGGGGCAGGATCTTCAACGCGCGTTCACGGCCACAATGGCGCTCGATCAGAAGGGCGGCGAGATCAATCGATGCCGTACCTCCGGCACAGGTCAGCCGATCGCGATCGGCAACAATGATCTCATCGGTTACGGACTTCACTTCAGGATAGGCCTCGCGAAACGCGATGTCGTGATAGCCGTGGACGCAACAACGGTAGCCATCGAGAACGCCAGCTTCGGCCAGAACGAAGGCACCGGTGCAGACGCCCACCAGGGGGACACCGTCCTTTGCTGCACGCCGCACGTAATCCAGAACAGCCGGGTCATAGTGCGTTTCCTTGCCGAGCAGCCCGCCGACAACGGCGATGTAGTCGAAACGGGCAGGGTCGTCGAAGGTTTCGCTGTGGGAAATCGCCAGACCACAGCTTGATCGCACGGGGTGGAGGTTCGGACCTGTCAGCGTCCAGCGACACCGGACCTGCCGGCTGCGGTCCCCGACATCGCTGGCAAGGCGCAGGGCGTCGACAAACCCGGCAAGCGCCAGAAGGGTGAAGTCGGGAACCAGAACAAAGGCAATCGAGATATCGGGCTCGATGGTGCTCGAGCGATCATCGTCGGATGCCAGGGTTTCCATGAAGCCCGGACGATAGTCCTCCGCATCATCCTGCACAGTCGCGGCTTTCTTCTGGCTCATGGTCGTGCGGTTTCCTCTGTCAGCGGCACTCCCAGCAATCGGAGTTTGACGCAAGCATGCCGGTGTTGTCGATTCTGTACCGGCCATTGGCGATCCTGTTCTAGGCTCCCGGTCGCGCGCAGTCTGAACATTTCTCCCCACAGGAGCCGGAGCATCATGAAGATCACCTCGATTGACGCCTTTCCCTTTCGCCTACCGTTGCGCCGCGAGTTTCGCTGGGCCGGACTGCGGATCGACCTTGGCGGGTTTGTCTTTGTGCGCGTGAACACCGATGAAGGCCTGTCAGGATTCGGTGAGGCGACACCGCTGCCTGACTGGGGCGGTGACTTTCACCGGCGCGGTGGTGAAACCCAGAAGACCGTGGTCGAGATGATCAAGTCGGTTATCGAGCCTGCCCTGATCGGCAAAGACCCCACGGCCATCAACGCCTGCCATCTGGCCATCGATCACGTTCTGCGCGGCAACAGTTATGCCAAGGTCGGTGTCGATATCGCGCTCCATGACCTCTGGGGCAAGGCGGTGGGCCAACCGGTTTACAAACTCCTGGGCGGCAAGGTGCGTGATCGTGTGCCGGTCGCGCATATGGTCGGCATCATGCCCAACGACGATGCTGTCGAAGAGGCCCAAACCGCCTTTGCCGACGGCATTCGTGCCTTCCAGATCAAGGGTGGTGAGAGTGCCAAGCGTGATGTCGCGCTCATCCGGCGCCTGCGGGACGGCATGGGCGATGACGCTGTTCTGCGTCTCGACATCAATCAGGGATACCGTGATGTGAAGGAGGCCGTTTCGGTGATCGAGGCACTGGGCGATGCCGGTCTCGATTATGTCGAACAGCCCGCCATGGGTCTTGACCGCATGGCCGAGATCACCGCATCGGTGCGACCGCGCATCATTGCCGATGAAAGCTGCTGGGACGCACGTGATGCGCTCGACATCGTGGAACGTCGTGCTGCCGACAACATCTCGATCTATCTGGCAAAGGCTGGGGGCATTCACAAGGCGCGCCGCGTCGCCGCCGTCGCCTCGGCTGCCCTGATCGATTGCGATGTGAACGGCTCCATCGAATCAGGCATCGGCACGGCGGCCAATGTGCATTTTGCTCTGGCAGAATCCTGCGTCACCATGCCGTGTGTCATCTCGGTCAATGCATCCGAGGGGCGCCATCCCTGCAAGGCGGGCGGCAACTATTACCTCGATGACGTCATCGCCGAGCCTCTGCCGTTTTCTGATGGCTGTCTGTTGCCGCTCGACCGTCCGGGACTGGGGATCGACCTTGATGAGGCAAAGCTGGAAGCCTTCCGTGAAGATTGAGCCAGCCGAGTACCACCAACGCCAGCGGGCTCTCGCTGCCGCCATCTCGGCGTATGGTCACGATGGCGCCCTTGTCGTTTCGCGTGGCGGATCGACGCTCGACCGTTACGGCAACGTGTTCTACCTGACCGGTCACTATCAGCACTACAGCTACCTGCCGGAATCACCGCCGACCTTTTCCGGGCGTGCCCACAGTGCGCTTGCCCTGGCCCGCGACGGACGCAACGCGTTATGTGTCGCCGTCCCGGAAGTCGATGAGATTCACGTCTTCGCGGATCGTGTCACCCATTCCGACCGTTGGGTCGAAACCGTGCGTGATGCGCTGGAGTTCCTGGGACTTCACAAGGCGCAGGTCCTCCTGATCGGGGCCGATGTGCTGCCGACCGAATATTGGTTGGCCTTACAGGAGCTGCTGCCGGATGTGACCTGGCAGTTCGGAGACCAGACGATTGAGGCGCTGCGGCGCATCAAGAGCCCGACCGAACTGGAAATCATCCGTAGGGCAGCGGACATCAACCGTGAAGCCGTGACAGCTTTTGCCGACGCCATCCAGCCCGGCGCAACCGAGGCAGATGCGGTTGCTGCCGCTGCCGCCGTCGCTGTACGGCATGGTGCGGGGCTCTATTACGCTGCGGTATCCTCGGGCGAAGGAACCTGGGCCTGGATGAGCTCCCCGCTTCCTGGCTGGTCGACGCGCCGGCTTAAACGCGGCGACCTTGTGCGCCTGGATCTCAGCGTTTCCTACGGCGGGTACCTCAGCGACTTCGGCCGCACCTGGGTCTGCGGTGGCAGCGCGACATCGGATCAGGCGCGCCTGATCAAGACCATGCAGGACGGTATTGATGCCGCCATCGCGGCCGTTCGCCCCGGTGGCACGGTTGCCGAGATCATTGCCGCAGGGGATGCTGCCCTGGCCGATGCCGGTGTTGCCATGAACGGCGCGGCGGAACATGAAGGCCAGATTGTCGCTTCCTACCCCGTTCATTGGGGCCATTGCCTGGGCATGGGATGGGAGCGGCCCTGGATGACCATGCCCGGCGATGACCGGATCGAGCCGGGCATGTATCTTGCGATTGAAAGGGCGCTCACACTGGAAGGCGTGGGCACGGCAGCAGCCGAACAGAATCTCCTGGTGAACGAATCAGGCATTGAACTCTTGACCGGGGGACCGGACGGAAGGTGGTCGTAATGGATGCAGTTGAACTCACGCAGAAGCTGGTGCGTATTCCAGGCGTATCGGGTCAGGAAGGCGCGGTTGCCGACGCCATCGAGCAGACCATGCACGATCTTGGCTATCGCGAGGTCACCCGCGACAGCTTCGGAACCGTCCTGGGTCAGGTCGGGCCTGAGGATGCGCCGACCAGCCTCCTGTTCGACGGGCATATGGATGTCGTCCCGGTCGTCGGTGAATGGTCGGTCGACCCCTTCGGCGGCGAAATCCGGGACGGACGCCTTTGGGGCCGCGGCTCTACCGACATGAAGGGCGGACTGGCAGCAGCGATCTGTGGCGTCGCGGCGGCCGCGCGTGATGGGGCACTCAAGCATCAGGTCGCTGTGTCGGCCACGGTACTGGAAGAGACCATCGAAGGTGTTGCCCTGGGCGCGGTGATGGATCGCATCGACCCCCAGGCAGTGGTGATCTGCGAGCCCACAAGCCTGGAACTCAAGACCGCCCAGAAAGGGCGTCTGGAGATGCTGCTCACCATCCATGGCAAGCCATCCCATGCGGCCTATCCCGAACGCGGCGTCAATGCCATCGACTTTGCGGCCCGTGCCCTGCGCGCTCTCGATGCCATGAAGCCGGTGACCAGCGAGGAACTGGGCAAAGGCATCCTTGTCGCCACCGATATCATTTCCGATCCGCATCCGTCCATTTCGATGCTGCCCAACTCGGTCACCATCCGGTTTGATCGCCGAACCCTGGTTGGCGAGACCCAGGAAGACATTCTGGGCGCCATGCGTGATGCGCTGACGGCCGACAACATCAGCAACTACGATCTGCAGGTGACCGAAAGCGAAGTCTCGACCTATACCGATCAGGCATTCGAGCCGATCCGCTGGATGCCGGCATGGAGCCTGAACCGTGACCACACACTGGTCACTGGAGCGATGGACGCAATCAGGGAAATGGGCGACGAACCCCGCCTGGGTGTGTTCGGTTTCTGCACCAACGGTTCGGAATCAGCAGGTGCGCGCAACGTTCCGACCATCGGTTTTGGCCCCGGCGCGGAAAGCGACGCCCACATCATTGATGAATCCGTCGACATTGGTGAAGTCGCCAAGGCAGCAGAGTTCTACCGCAATCTCGTCACCGGGATGGCCGGCGCATGAGCCGGCAGATTGACCTTGCGGGCCAGCGCGTGCTGGTAACCGGCACGGGCGGTGGCATGGGTAGCGAGGTCGCCCGGACCCTGGCGCAATGGGGCGCAACGGTTGCTGCCACAGACAAGGATCATTCCGGTGCGCAGGCAACGCTGGACGCGATCACAGATGCAGGAGGCACGGGTTGCGCCGTTGCCATCGACATCGCCGACGAAGCAAGCGTCGATGCCGGTGTCGAGTCCTGTTGGCGCGAACTGGGTGGCATCGATCTCCTGGTCAACAACGCCGGGGTTCTCACGGTCGCGAACGTCACGGACATGTCGCTCCAGGACTGGAACTTCGTGATGGGGATCAACATCACCGGTGTGTTCCTGATGTCGCGTGCCGTGGCACGCCGCATGGTGGAGCAGGGGACACCGGCCTCGATCGTCTCTACCGCCTCGATCTCGGGCAAGCGCGGAGATCCGGGACTGGCGCATTACACCGCTTCGAAGTTCGCGGTGGTCGGGTTTACCCAGGCGCTGGCCCAGGAGATGGCCGAACATGACATTCTGGTCAACGCCGTCTGCCCCGGTGTCGTTGACACACCCATGATCCGTGCACTGGCCAGGGATGCGGGCAAAAGTGTCGAGTCCTATGTGGGTGACCAGCTCATCAAACGCCTGCAGACGCCCGAAGACATCGCGTACGCCATGGCCTACCTCCACACCTCACGTGCGATGACGGGCCAGGCGATCAACATCGATGGCGGCACCTATTTCCATTAGGGAGTCTGACGATGGCCATAACAGGACTTGTCCATACCAGTTTCACCGTTGCTGATCTTGATGCTTCCCTGACGTTCTGGACCGGACCTCTGGGCTTCGAGCTGGTGGATCGCCGTCCGTGGGGCAGCAGGGAACTGGGACAGGTCGTCGGTGTTCCCGGTCTTCTCATGGATATCGCGATCCTCAAGGGGCACGGCTACGAGGTTGAGCTGATCGCCTGTCCCCGGGACGCCAGTGCGCCGCTGGATGTCGCGCCGCAGAAACCCGGTGCCTCGCACATGGCCTTTTTCTGTGATGACATCGCTGAAACCGAACGCGAACTTCTGGCTGCCGGGGCAACGCGCCAGGGTGAAGCAGCATGGCTCACGGATGATCCGGACCAGCCGGCCTGGGCGGTGTACCTGCGCGACCCCAACGGCATCATTCTCGAACTCATCGAAACATCGGACTGACCACGCGGCTCCTTGAAAATATTGCACCAAGTTTTCAATTGCAGTTGGCTCCCATCTGCATTCTTCTGCTCTGCAACGATGGTCCGCTCTTGCTGACCGAACCGGAGCAGATGACCCATGACCCAATCCCCTGATGCGTTGCTCTCCCAGGATAGCTGGAGTGATCTGCGGCAGTATCGTGAGCTGCCCGAAATCGACCACGACCGGCTCTATGCCTATCGCACCAAACGCCTGAAGGAGCAGATGCGCGAGCACGATGTGGCTGCGCTCGTGATCGTCAACCCCATCAGCCTTCGTTATGCCGTCGATTATTCGACCTATTCGCTGTTCCAGTCGCGCATCCCGTCCACCTATCTCTTCATGGCACCGGACGGCCCCAACGCCATTCACGGCGCCTACGCCAACTCGGATCTGATCGACCGTTCGATGCCGGTGCGGCCGATCTCCTACTTCGATGGCGGGGACAATCTTGCCGACAATGCCAGGCTGCTCGCCGACGATCTCGTCCGCTATCTCAGTGAGACCGGCACCGACAACCGCCGGGTTGCCATCGAATACGTCAACCCCAGTGTGACGCAGGCCTGCCTGCAGCGCGGGCTTGAGGTGATCGACGGTATCGTCCTCTCCGAACGGGCCCGCCTTATCAAGTCACCCGACGAAATCGAGTGCATCAAATGGGCGGTCGCTGTCGCCGAATTGGGCATGGCCAAGATGAAGGAAAGCCTGCGCCCGGGCGTCACGGAGCTGCAATTATGGGGTCTCCTCAACTACACCAACCTCGCCAACCACGGTGAATGGCATGAAGGGCGCATGCTGGCCTCGGGCCCCCGAATCAATCCCTGGCTGCAGGAAGCGACCCAGCGGGTCATTGAGTCCGGTGACCTTGTCGGCTTCGATACCGATATGGTCGGTCCCCTGGGCTACTTCTGCGACATCTCCCGCACGTTCCATTGCGGTCCGGCCGCACCGACCAAACGGCAGAAGGAAATCTATCGGCTGGCCTATGAGGAGGTGCAGCACAATATGAAGCTGATACGCCCGGGCATCACGTTCCACGAACTTCAGCAACAATCTTTCCCGATCCCCGAGGCATTCCAGGAGAATGCCTATACCTGCATCGTTCACGGTGTGGGCATGTGCGATGAATATCCGCGGATCGACCCGCTCCACCGGGGCCTCAATCCCTACAACGGCACGCTGGAGGCCGGGATGGTGGTCACGGTCGAGAGCTACATGGGTGCGGTGGGCGAGCGCGACGGCGTGAAGCTGGAAGAACAGGTTCTGGTCACCGAAGACGGCTGCGAGCTCCTTTCGAGCTACCCCATGGAAGAATCCCTGCTGAACTGATCGCTTCAGATCAGATTCTAGAGCAACACAGGAAGGGTTGGGCCATGGCAGAGCGCGAGGATCCGCGAGACGGTCTCTACCCCGACCCTGAGCCTGCCTTCGAGTCCTCGGAATACGCCGCACGCCTGGTGCGGGTTCGCGAGCGTATGGCAGTCGAGGGTCTGGACTGCCTGTTCCTCAGTGCGCCCGAGAGCATGTACTACCTGTCGGGTTATCGCAGCGCCTTCACGCAAACGGGCCAGAGCCCAAAGCAATGGCCGGCGACCAGCGGGATCGCCGTCAGCGTCGATCATGATCATGCGATCCTGTTCGATACGGACCGCGAGACGGTCATGCATCGCACCTATACCGATTTCCGTGACATCCGCTGCTTTCCTCCCGGTCGCACCCGTGACGGTACGGCCTTTGTCGCCGACGAACTGGCATCGCTGGGCTGGCTGGGTGGCACCATCGGGCTGGAGTTCTGGAGCGGCCGTCCCAACCGCGCCATCAGCGAGCGGTTCCAGGAGCGCCTGGAGGCCAGAGGCGCGGTGGTTCGTGACGGCAGCGATGTGTTGCGCGAGGTGCGCTGGTTGAAATCACCTGCCGAACTGGATCGTCTGCGCGAAGCTGGCCGTATCGGCTGTACCGGCCTTGCCGCTGCCCGTGATGCCATTGCGCCTGGAGTCATGGAGGTTGCCGTTCTGGGTGACGCCCTTGCGGCGATGGGGCATCAGGGTGGTGAGGTTCCCGCTGTCATTCCTCCGGTGCTCTCAGGGCCCAAGACGGCTGGCCCCCACGCGCTGGCCACCGACCGGCGCATTGGCGCCGATGAAGCGGTCGTGGTGGACCTTGCGGGGGTTTCGCGCCGCTACCATGCCAATCTCGCGCGCACCTGGTGGACAGGGGAACCTGCTGCAGAGGATCGTCGGCTGGCCCAAGCCGCCGTCGGGTCGCTGGAAGTCCTGAAGGAGGCACTCAAGCCTGGTGTCAGTGCCGAAACGCTGGCGGCTGAGATGCTGCGCTATTACGAGGATGCCGCGATATGGGATCGCAGGAGCTGGATCGGTGGCTATGAAATGGGCATTGCCTTTCCGCCAGCATGGACCGGCAACTATGTCTTTGATCCCATCTCCGACATCGGACGCGACAAGATCTTTGAGGCCGGGACAGCCATCAACTTCGAGAACCAGTTCTACCTGAGCGATCATCGCGGCCTCTTTTTCATGATCGAGACCGTGCTCGTCCAGGATACCGGAACAACACTGCTCTCCCGGGACGTCCCCTATGGTCTTGAATCGGCAGGTCCGGCGTAGAGGGCGTGGTTCGCCCTTGGCCCAGGCTTGCGGCACATTCGCCAACCCCGGTATCTATCGTGATTCAGCCTGTCTGCCGTCAGCGCCTTTGGGACAGATTGGGTGTTTTTCATAAGGGAGTTTTCTGGCTCATCGTAGTGACCGTAGGG
>CALIUG010000242.1 GCA_938048755.1 uncultured Alphaproteobacteria bacterium | reverse complement strand
GGCGGGCGATGACATCGATGCCTTCGCTGACACTCACGGGGAAGATCTGGATGATGAGATTGAGGTGCTGGGCTTCCAGTTCCAGGGCCAGATCGACATCACGCTGGAATCCTGCAACCGAATCGGGAAAGGCGTAGCAGGTGCAGCCCAGACCGGCATCGCGCATCAGGCGTCGCGCCGCACGGCTTTCGTCGGGATGCTGGGCGGAGATATCCATGCCGTCGAAACCGGCCTGGGCAATCATGGCGACCTGTTCGTCGAGCGACCATTCATGGCTATCGGGACGCCGACGTTCCATGGCCCAGATCGACTGAAAGACTTCCAGGCGTTGTACCATCGTCAGTCCTGGTTGGCCTTGCTCTCGACTTCCAGGCGCTGCCAGATCTCGTGGACCCAGTCCTTGATGACGATAGCCTCTTCCCAGCGGTCGGAGAGTTCGTAGCCGTCACGCCCGGTAATGCCATAGGGCGGCGGGCCGAGTTCGACGGTGAAGTTCAGGACATCGTCGGGGCCTTCGCGGTAGCGCCATTTGCGCATGCCGTCTTCCCACCACTGGCGGAACTTGGTGACCCAGCCCTGCTGCTGGGGAAAGTCGAGCTGGATCTGGACCTGCTCGCGGCTGGCCACGCGCCCCTGGAACGCGACCGAGCGATCCAGAACCTGCTGAATCCAGGTCTCATCGCGCGTCGGAATGGGCCAGGTGAATTCGCGGGCAACGACAAAATGGGAGAGGTCCGCGCACATCTTCATGTGCGGCAGTTCTTCCATCAGCTGGAGCGTGTAGAGCATGTCGGTGGTGATGCAGTCGCGGTGCGTCTCGACAATAACGTTGACGCCCGATGCCTCGCCCATTTCGAGCATGCGCCCCAGGATGTCGACGCCCTCGGCCACCGAGATGGGGTACATCTGCACGATGATGTTGAGGTGACGCGCTTCCAGTTCCGCAGCCATGTCGAGGTCGGCCTGGAACCCCTCGACCGATTTGGGGAAGGCGCAGGTGCTGCAGGCCAGACCGGCATCGTTCAGGAGTTTTTTTGCCGCCCGGCTCTTTTCGGGCGCAAAGGTATAGATATCCATGCCGTCAAAGCCGGCCTGGGCCACCATTGCGACCTGTTCTTCCAGGGTCCATTCCTGGCCATCGGGCCGGCGGCGCTCCATGGCCCAGATCGACTGGAAGACTTCAAGCTTCTGCATGGTGCAATCCTCTTATGGCCATTTGGCCTCTGGTGGCAGGGACATCAGGATGGCGTCGGTATTGCCGCCTGTCATCAGGCCAAAGCGTGTGCCCCGGTCATAGACCAGATTGAATTCGGCATAACGGCCGCGATAGATCATCTGTTCCTCGCGCTGCTCTGATGTCCACGAATCGGCCATATGGCGGCGGACAAGGGCGGGATAGATCGTTCTGAAGGTCTCCCCGACATCCCTGGTGAAGGCATAGGATTCTTCGTCGGCATCGATGTAATCATAGAAGATGCCGCCCACGCCGCGGGCCATGTTGCGATGCTTGATGAAGAAATAGTCATCGGCCCATTCCTTGAAGCGCGGATAGTCGCCACAGGTGTGACGTTCGCAACAGTCGCGGAAGGCGTCATGAAAATCCGCCGTGTCGGTGTCATCGGGAAGCGGCGGATTGAGGTCGGCGCCGCCACCGAACCAGGCCTTGTTCGCGGTAACGATATGACGCGTGTTCATGTGCACGGCAGGCACCAGAGGAGAATGCATGTGCGCGACCAGAGAGACGCCACAGGCCCAGAAGCTGCCGTCATCATCGGTTGTTCCTGGAATCTCCCCGCGAAACTTGTCGGAGAACTCGCCCCAGACGGTCGAAACGTTGACGCCGACCTTTTCGAACACCCGGCCTTTCATGACCGCCATGACGCCGCCCCCACCTTCGGGGCGATCCCAGGCCGTGCGCTCGAAACGGCCGGCGGGCCGGTCGCAGAACGGACCGGTGTGCTCATCCTCGATCGCCTCGAACGCATCACAGATGCTGGTTCTCAGCTGTTCGAACCAGTCGGGTGCGGTTTCCTTGAAGTGCATGACGTTTACTCAGTCCAGGCTGGTTAGGGCATCTCGCCCGTGAATCGGGTCTGACGCAAGGCTTCGCCCAACGCCATCGCGGCGGCCACCGCTACGTTGAGCGAGCGGACGTCACTGGTCATGGGGACCATAACGCGCAGATCGGCGCGTTGATGCAGATCATCGGGAACGCCGGCCGATTCCCTGCCCATCACAAGGATGTCGTTCTGGCGAAATTCGGCGTTGTAGAGACTGGTCTGGCCCGAAGTTGTCAACAGGACGAGCCGACTGCTGTCGATGGTTTCCAGGAAGGCATTCCAGCTTGCGTGGCGGGTCATGTCCAGGTGGTCGGCATAATCCATCAGGGCGCGGCGGAACCTGCTGTCGCCAAGCTGAAAGCCTGATGGTTCGATGATATCGACGGCCACATCCATGCACGAGGCCATGCGCAGGATCGTGCCGGTGTTCTGGGGAATGTCGGGTTGATAGAGGGCGATCCGCAACATCGTCTTTCTCAAGGCGTTCCGCGCCCTTGCACCATGCTTGGCGGCGGTATATTCATGGCCCGCTCCTGCTTCTGGCGGGGCGTCGAAATGTTCTGGCCTTGGTCGTCTATCGGACGGTTGATGCCAAGGGCAAGGTCCAACAACAACGCAGAGGTCTCCCTGCAATGGCGGAGCACACGATTGGCGCGCACGAAGAAACCCGGCGCGACTTCCTTTATGTGGCGACAGGCGCGGTCGCGGCCGTAGGTGCTGCCTGCGCCGTTTGGCCCCTCATCGACCAGATGAACCCTTCGGCAGATGTCCTGGCGGTCTCCACGACCGAAGTGGACCTCAGCCCGGTTGCTGTTGGTCAACAGATCACCGTCAAATGGCGCGGCAAGCCTCTGTTTGTCCGGCACCGCACGGAAGCCGACATCGAAGAGGCACGCGCCGTCCCGCTTGAGGATCTGAAAGATCCCCAGACGGACGAAGAGCGCGTGGAGAAGCCGGAATGGCTGGTCATGGTGGGTGTCTGCACCCATCTGGGCTGTGTGCCGCTGGCCGACCAGGGTGATTTCAACGGCTGGTTCTGCCCCTGCCACGGTTCGCATTATGACACGTCGGGCCGCATCAGAGTCGGGCCGGCGCCGGAGAACCTCACGGTTCCGGGCTACGCTTTCATCGACGACACAACCATCGTCGTTGGTTGAGCGGGGGGATAGCAAACATGGAAAGCCTTCTTAACATCGGCATCGTGCGCTGGTTCGACAACCGGCTGCCGCTTCTCAGCTACACCCAGCATCACATGATGGACTACCCGGCTCCGCGCAATCTGAACTATGCGTGGAACTTCGGGTCGCTGGCCGGCCTTGCGCTGGTCATCCAGATCGTGACCGGCATCGTTCTTGCCATGCATTACACGCCGCACACCGAAATGGCCTTCGATTCGGTCGAGCGCATCATGCGTGACGTGAACTATGGCTGGCTGATCCGCTACATCCATTCCAACGGTGCGTCGTTCTTCTTCATCGTTGTCTATCTGCACGTCTTCCGCGGACTGTATTACGGCTCCTACAAGGCGCCGCGCGAGGTCCTGTGGTGGATCGGGCTGGTGATTCTGCTTTGCATGATGGGCACGGCGTTCATGGGTTACGTGCTTCCCTGGGGCCAGATGAGCTT
>CALIUG010000241.1 GCA_938048755.1 uncultured Alphaproteobacteria bacterium | reverse complement strand
CTGCTGCCAAGAAGAAGGCCGCACCGAAAAAGGCCGCTGCCAAGAAGGCCCCGGCCAAGAAGAAGGCTGCTGCCAAGAAGAAGGCCGCACCGAAAAAGGCCGCTGCCAAGAAGGCCCCGGCCAAGAAGAAGGCTGCCCCCAAGAAGGCTGCTGCCAAGAAGGCTCCAGCCAAGAAGAAGGCTGCTCCCAAGAAGGCCGCTGCCAAGAAGGCTCCAGCCAAGAAGAAGGCTGCCCCCAAGAAGGCCGCTGCCAAGAAAGCCCCAGCCAAGAAGAAGGCTCCGGCTAAAAAGGCACCTGCCAAGAAGAAAGCTCCGGCCAAGAAGAAGGCCGCTGCTAAGAAGCGCAAGTAAGGCAGGGGTCGCGGTAGCACATGACGACCTTTGCCCGAACGGACCGCAGTGTTCTGGGGCGGTGGTGGTGGACCATCGACCGGTGGACTCTGGCTGCCTTGATCACACTATTGCTCTCGGGCGTGGTGTTGATCATGGCCGCCAGCCCACCGGTCGCGGACCGCATCGGCGCGGACGCGTTTCATTTCGTTCGCCGGCACTTTGTTTTTCTGGTGCCGGCGATCGCGGTGATGCTCGCCATGTCGTTGTTGGGTCCACAAGGGGTCCGCCGTGTTGCCGTGTTTATCCTGATCGTCTCGATCGGGTTGCTGGTGGTCACGCCACTGGTCGGTTCCGAGATCAAGGGCGCACGCCGTTGGATCTCGTTCGGCGCCTTTTCGCTTCAGGTGTCGGAATTCGTGAAACCGGCTCTGGCTGTCGTGGCTGCCTGGCTCTTTGCCGAAGCAAAACGCAGTCCGGGATTTCCCGGTTACTGGGTGTCGGCTATTCTGGCCGCCATTGTCGTCGCCCTGCTGATCTGGCAGCCCGATTTCGGGATGGCGGCAACGGTTGTTACCATATGGGGCGGCCAGCTCTTTCTGGCCGGCCTGCCCCTTATTTTTGTTCTGGGCCTGGTGGGCCTGGGTGTCGCCGGCATGGTAGCCGGCTACACGTTGCTGCCGCATGTGCGCGACCGCATCGACCGATTCCTCGATCCGGCCTCGGGCGACAGCTATCAGATCGATACCGCCATGCGGGCGTTTGAGTCCGGCGGTGTGCTGGGACGTGGTCCCGGTGAAGGCGTCGTGAAGGATGTCCTGCCCGATGCCCATTCCGATTTCATCTTTGCCGTTGCCGGTGAAGAGTTCGGCCTGTTGGCCTGCCTGCTGTTGCTGGGCCTGTTCGCGTTCATCGCGCTGCGCGGATTCACCCGCCTTTCGGGTGAACGCGATCTCTTTGTCATGCTGGCCGTTGCCGGTCTGCTGATCCAGTTCACCATGCAGGCCATCGTGAACATGGGTGTTTCCCTGCAGCTTCTGCCCGCAACGGGCATGACGCTGCCGTTTGTTTCCTATGGCGGTTCCTCCCTTCTGGGCATGGCGATCGGCATGGGCATGATGCTGGCACTGACCAGGCGCCGGCCCGAACGGGGACGGTCGTCATGAGCGGACCCGTCATCCTTGCCGCCGGTGGAACCGGTGGCCATCTCTTTCCCGCCATCGCCCTGGGTCAGGAACTGATGCGCCGTGGCCATGCCATTGCCGCCGTGACCGACCAGCGCGGCGGCGAACTCGCCGAGCGGCTGGACGGCGTCCCGGTTCATCGCCTGCGTGCTTCGGCCATGAGCGGTCGCAGCCTGAAAGGCAAGATCACCGGCGCGGTCGACCTGCTTCTGGGCACGCTTGATGCGCGGCGCCTGCTCAAGACCATCACGCCCAGTGCCGTGGTCGGGTTTGGTGGTTATCCCACCGTGCCGCCGCTGCTGGCCGCCCAACGGTTGGGCCTCTCGACCATCATCCATGAACAGAACGCTGTGCTGGGACGCGCCAACAAGCTGTTGGCACACAAGGTCGATCTGGTGGCGACATCGTTTGAACGCACCCAGGGTGTGGACGACCGCAAGGTACTGTTGTGCGGCAATCCCGTGCGTGCCGAGGTTGCAGCCTTGGCCGATCAGCCCTATCGCCCGCCCAATGGTGATGGCCGCCTGCGCGTGCTGGTCTTCGGCGGAAGCCAGGGTGCGCGCGTTATGAGCGACATTCTGCCCGCCGCTCTGGCCAAACTGCCAAACGGTGCGCGCCAGCGTCTGGTGATGACCCAGCAGTGCCGGTCTGAAGACCTGGACCGGGTCCGCGCCGCCTATGACGACATGGGTGTGGTTTCGGAGGTCGCGACCTTCTTTGACGACATGGCCGCACGCCTGGGCGAAGCCCAGCTGGTGATCTGCCGTGCGGGTGCATCGAGCGTGGCCGAGCTGGCGGTTGCCGGACGCCCCTCGATCCTGGTGCCGTACCCCCATGCCACCGACGACCATCAGACCGCGAACGCGCAGGCCGTGGAAGAGGCGGGTGCCGGCTGGCTGATGCACGAACCCGCATTTACGCCCGAAGCGCTTGCAGCCCGTCTTGAAGCGTTTGTTGGCTGTCCTGCCTCGCTGGTCGAGGCCGCCGCTGCGGCGCGCCGTTCGGCGCGCGCGGATGCGACCCATCGCCTGGCCGAAGCCGTCGAATCCTATCTGGGCAGCAACGGGCACGATGACAGCAATCTCCGGGAGGCCGCAGCATGAAACAGTCTCCTGCAAACATGGGGCCGATTCACTTTGTCGGCATCGGCGGCATCGGGATGAGCGGCATTGCCGAAGTCCTGCACAATCAGGGTTATCGCGTGCAGGGCAGCGACCTTGCCGAAAGCCCCAATGTGCTGCGCCTGCGTGAACTGGGCATCACCGTCTTTGTCGGCCATGCCGCAGAGAACATCGGTGGGGCGGCCGTCGTCGTGACGTCCTCGGCGGTCAAGGCGGACAACCCGGAAGTCACCGAAGCGCGCAGCCGCTGGATCCCCATTGTGCGCCGTGCCGAAATGCTGGGCGAACTGATGCGCCTGAAGAAGGCCATCGCCGCGGGCGGTACCCACGGCAAGACCACGACAACCTCGATGATCGGCTGGGTGCTGGAACGTGCGGACCTTGATCCCACGGTGATCAACGGCGGCATCGTCAACACCTATGGTTCGAACACGCGTCTGGGCGAAGGCGAATGGATGGTGGTCGAGGCAGATGAATCAGACGGCAGCTTCCTGCGTTTGCCTGCCACGGCCGTCATCGTCACCAACATGGACCCCGAGCATCTGGAGAACTACGGCTCGTTCGATGATGTGCGCGACGCTTATGACGCCTTTGTCGGCAACATCCCGTTCTATGGTTTTGCAGCCCTGTGCACCGATCATCCCGAGGTCCAGGCCCTGGTCGCACGCGTGACCGACCGTCGAATCATCACCTATGGACTGGGTCCCCAGGCCGATGTGCGCGGTGTTGATCTGCGCCTGTGCAACGGCGGCTATCGCTTCGATGTGGTTCTGACCGATCGCGTGACCCGCTCGTCACGCACGATCCGCGATCTCTATCTGCCGATGTGGGGCGAACACAACGTCACCAATGCGCTCTCCTGCGTTGTCGTGGCCCAGGAACTGGGTATCTCTGATGAAGCTCTTGCCGACGGGCTGGGCAGTTTTGCCGGGGTCAAGCGGCGCTTTACCCGTACCGGTGAAGTCGGCGGCGTGACCGTGATCGACGATTACGGGCATCACCCCGTCGAGATTTCCGCGGTTCTCAAGGCCTCGCGCGAGGCGTTCCAGGGCAAGATCATCGCGGTCGTGCAGCCGCATCGTTACTCGCGGCTGGCCGGTCTGTTCGATGACTTCTGCACCTGCGTCAACGATGCCGACACCGTTGTGGTGGCCGATGTCTATCCCGCCGGTGAGGCACCGATTGCCGGTGCGGATCGCGACAGTCTGGTCGAAGGCCTGCGCACGCGCGGTCATCGCCATGTCGAAGTGTTGAACGATCCCGAAGAGCTGGCCGGATTGATCGCGCGCCTGACATCCCCCGGCGATGCCGTGATCTGCCTGGGTGCGGGTTCCATCACCCATTGGGCCAATGCGCTGCCGGAAGGTCTGCGCGCGCAATCGGCCGGTGACAGCGTGGCGGAGGCATCGTGATGGCAGCACTGGAGAGTGATCCCATGGCCGGCCTTCCCGTGGTGCGCGGCAGCTATCGCTTCGATGCGGATCTGGCAAAGACGACCTGGTTCCGCGCCGGTGGGCGTGCCGAGGTTCTGTTCCGTCCTGCTGACGAAGCCGATCTCGCCGCCTTCATGACGCAGCGGCCTGCTGATCTTCCGGTTACGGTGATCGGCGTGGGCTCGAACCTGCTGGTGCGTGACGGCGGTATTCCCGGTGTGACGATCCGCCTGGGCAAGGGCTTTGCCGGTATTTCGGTTGAAGGCCACGACGTCCACGCCGGTGCCGGTGCACTCGACCTGCAGGTTGCGAAGGTCGCTGCACAGGCGGGCCTTGCCGGTCTGGAGTTTCTCGTCGGCGTGCCCGGCACCATCGGTGGTGCCGTGCGCATGAACGCCGGAGCCTATGGCCAGGAAACCGGTGATGTCGTGATCTCGGCCCATGCGGTTGATCCCCGTGGTGAGGTGCACGCGCTTGATCCTGAACATCTGGGCCACAGCTATCGCCATTGCAGCGTGCCGGAGGGCTGGATCTTCACGCGCTGTGTTCTGCACGGCGAGCCGGGCAAGGCCGAGGCCATTGCCACCCGCA
The DNA here is from genome assembly GCA_938048755.1 of uncultured Alphaproteobacteria bacterium. Classification (GTDB taxonomy): domain Bacteria; phylum Pseudomonadota; class Alphaproteobacteria; order SP197; family SP197; genus SP197. The sequence goes on along the minus strand of CALIUG010000241.1, from coordinate 2,095 downwards.
TGGAGGAGATCCAGACCAACCGCACGGCAAGCCAGCCGACACGCGAACGCACCGGCGGCAGCACATTCCGCAATCCGCCGGGCCGGAAGGCCTGGGAACTGATTGATGCTGCTGGATGCCGCGGGCTGCGCCGTGGTGATGCCATCGTGTCGGAACAGCACTGCAACTTCCTGGTCAACACGGGCAACGCCTCGGCGACCGAGCTGGAAGAGCTGGGTGAAGAGGTGCGTCGCCGCGTTTTCGAAAGCCAGGGCGTGCGTCTCGATTGGGAAATCCGCCGTGTGGGCCGCCATCCCGCGAACAGGGGGGCAACATGACGACCAAGCATGTCGCAGTCCTGATGGGTGGGTGGAATTCCGAGCGCGAAGTCTCTCTGGTGAGCGGTCGTGAATGCGCAGATGCCCTGGAGAACGAAGGCTATGGTGTCACGCGGATCGATGCCGGGCGTGACATTGCCCAGGTTCTGGCAGCGATGCCCGAGCGTCCCGACGTCGTTTTCAACGCGCTCCATGGCCGCTATGGCGAAGACGGCTGCATCCAGGGTCTGCTCGAGATCATGGGGCTGCCCTATACGCATTCCGGGCCCATGGCCTCGGCCCTGGCCATGAACAAGGATGCGGCCAAGCACCTCTTCTCGGGCGTCGGCATCCGGTGTCCGCAGGGCCAGATTGCCCATCGTGATCAGGCAGGCCAGCCTTCGCCGGTGGAACGCCCCTTTGTGGTCAAGCCCAACAGCGAGGGCTCCAGCGTGGGCGTGCGCATTGTCGGCAAGAACGACAACGATGACCGCCTCATCGACGATGACTTCCGCTACGGCGATGACGTGCTGGTGGAGACCTACATCGCCGGGCGTGAGCTCTCGATCGGCGTGATGGGCGGCAAGCCGCTCGCCGTGACTGAAATCCACACGCCGGATGGATTTTACGATTATCGAAACAAGTACACCGAAGGCGGCTCGCAACACGTGATCCCGGCCCCGATCGATGCGGGGATCTATGAGGAAGCCCAGGAGATGGCCTTGCGCGCCCACGATGCGCTGGGCTGTCGCGGCGTCACCCGTGTCGACTTCCGCTATGACGATACGGAAGGTGAGCCCGGTCTTCTTTACATGCTGGAGATCAACACCCAGCCCGGCATGACCCCGATGTCCCTGGTGCCCGAACAGGCGGCCCATGTCGGCTACCCGTTCGGCAAGCTGGTGGCCTGGATGGTAGAGGAGGCGCAATGCGACGCCTGATCCCCTTCCTGAAACCCAGGACCGAACGCCAGCCCGTGCCGGTCTGGCGCGCTGTGCTGATGCGTTGCCTGCCGCTGGGCATCCCCGTTCTTCTGGCGACGGGACTGATGACCCTTGCCGTGGTCAGTGGTGCGGCAGAGCAGAACTGGCAGACCCTGCGCAGCCAAGCCGTGACCCTGACGGCCGATGCTGGGCTTTCCGTCGATCAGGTTCTGGTGACGGGACGGCACCGCACGGACCGCCAGTCGCTGGTCGATGCTCTGGGCATTGATCTGGGCGAACCCATGCTGACGCTTGATATCGAAACCGCGCGGGCCCGTGTGGACTCGCTGGCCTGGGTCCGCGATGTCGCAATCGAAAAACGCCTGCCCAACACGCTGGTGGTCACCCTGGTGGAACGCCGCCCCTTGGCACTCTGGCAGAACGACGGTGCCGTGACTGTGGTGGATGCCGAGGGCAACATCATCGATGGCGCCAAACCCACCGACTTTGCCGAACTGATGCTGGTCGTGGGTCTCGATGCCCCGGGTCATGCTGCCGAGCTTCTGTCGGTGATGGAAGGCGTGCCCGATCTGCAGCAGAGGGTGGCCGCGGCAATCCGGGTGGGCGAGCGCCGCTGGAACCTGCGCCTGGATGATGGCATCGACATTCAGCTTCCCGAACGTGATCTTGATTCTGCCTGGGTCGCCCTGGCCGATCTCGACCGGACCGAACAGCTTCTGGCGCGTGACGTGCAGGCCGTTGATCTGCGCTTCCCGGATCGTCTGGTCCTGCGCCTGACACCTGATGCGCGTGCGCGCATGGAACTTGAAGCCATCGCGGGGGAGGACACATGAGTGCGCCCCGCTCCGGACTGAT
>CALIUG010000240.1 GCA_938048755.1 uncultured Alphaproteobacteria bacterium | reverse complement strand
GAAATGCCGAAGTTCAACTCGGTCTCGATTTCCGGCTACCACATGCAGGAGGCCGGCGCGACTCTGGTGCAGGAACTGGCCTTCACCCTCGCCGACGGCAAGGAATATGTGAAGACCGCCCTGCAAAGGGGCATGGACGTTGATGAATTCGCCCCGCGCCTCTCATTCTTCTTCGCCATCGGCATGAATTTCTTCATGGAGGCCGCCAAGCTGCGCGCCGCGCGGCTTTTGTGGCACCGGATCATGGATGAGTTCGGCGCGAAGAATCCCCGGTCGAAGATGCTGCGCACCCATTGCCAGACCTCGGGCGTCTCGCTGACCGAACAGGATCCCTACAACAACATCGTGCGCACGGCCTATGAAGCGATGGCCGCGGTGCTGGGTGGCACCCAGAGCCTGCACACCAACAGCTTTGATGAGGCGCTGGCCCTGCCCAGCGACGCTGCCGCGCGTATCGCCCGCAACACCCAGTTGATCCTGGCCGAGGAAACCGGTGTCACCAAGGTCGTCGATCCGCTGGGCGGCAGCTATTACATCGAAGCGCTCACCGATGCGCTGGTCGAAGAGGCCCAGGGCCTGATTGACGAGGTTGAAGCCCTGGGTGGCATGACCAAGGCGATCGAGGCCGGGATGCCCAAGCTCCGCATCGAGGAAAGTGCCGCCCGCCGTCAGGCCCGTGTCGACCGTGGCCAGGAAGTGATCGTGGGCGTGAACAAGTATGTCGCCGATGACCCCCAGCAGGTCGATGTGCGCGACATCGACAACACTGCCGTGCGTGAATCCCAGATCGCCCGTCTGAAGCGGGTGCGCGCCGAACGTGATGAAGCCGCTTGCCAGGCTGCGTTGCAGGCCCTGACAGAGGGAGCCAAGGGTGATGGCAATCTGCTCGCGCTGTCCATCGAAGCGGCCCGGGCCCGCGCCACGGTAGGTGAAATCTCCGATGCCATGGAAAGCGTCTTCACCCGTCACCGCGCCGTCACCCGCTCGATCTCGGGCGTTTATGGTGCGGCCTGGGAAGGCAACGAGGAATTCGAGGCGATCCGCGCCAAGGTGGAGGGCTTTGCCGAACGGAACGGACGGCGCCCGCGCATGCTGGTCGTCAAGCTGGGGCAGGATGGTCACGACCGCGGCGCCAAGGTGATCGCCACGGCCTTTGCCGATATCGGCTTTGACGTTGACGTCGGCCCGCTCTTCCAGACGCCCGAAGAAGCGGCTCGACAGGCAATCGAGAACGACGTCCATATCATCGGCGTTTCGACCCAGGCCGCCGGTCACAAGACCCTGGTGCCGCAACTGCTCACGGCTCTCGCCGATCAGGGTGCCGGCGACATCCGCGTCGTGGTTGGCGGCGTCGTGCCGCCCCAGGACTATGCCATGCTCAGGGACGCCGGCGTTTCGGCGGTCTACGGCCCCGGCACCAACATCCCCGAAGCAGCCGCCGAGATCGTCGATCTGCTTGGTGATGCCCGGCAGGCGGCCTGATTCCGTCACCATGAGCGACATCGAAGGGATTCTCTCTGGCGACCGTCGGGCGCTGGCGCGTGCCATCACGCTGCTCGAATCCTCACGCCCCGATGACGAGGAACGTGCCGCGGCGCTGATCGAATCGCTGGGCAGCACAAGCCGGGAAACCTGGCGGTTGGGGATCTCGGGCGCGCCTGGTGTGGGCAAATCCACCTTTGTCGAAGCCTTCGGCCTGCATGCGCTCGAGCAGGGCAAGCAGGTTGCCGTTCTGGCAGTCGATCCGTCCTCCACGCTGGGTGGTGGTTCCATCCTGGGTGACAAGACACGCATGGAGCGCCTGTCGCGCGATCCGCGCGCCTTCATCCGGCCGTCGCCTTCGGGCGGTGAACTGGGCGGCGTGGCGCGACGCACGCGTGATGTCATCACCCTTGTCGAAGCAGCCGGCTACGATCTCGTCATTGTCGAGACCGTGGGCGTGGGCCAATCGGAAACTGCTGTTGCCGCGCTGACCGATATGTTCCTGCTGCTGCTGGCGCCCGGTGCCGGCGACAGTCTGCAGGGTGTGAAACGCGGCATCATGGAACTTGCCGATCTGATCCTGGTCAACAAGGCCGACGGCGCCCTGGCCGAAACCGCGCGCCATGTCGTCTCGGACCATCGTGCCGCGCTTTCGCTGGTACGCCCCCATGAGAGCTTCTGGACACCCAGAGTCGAGGCCTGTTCGGCGCTCACCGGGGAGGGACTCGATGCGGTCTGGGAGGTCGTGGGCGCGTATTTCGAAGCCGCTTCGCAACACCTGGCGAAAAAACGCAGGGCACAATCGGCTTCGGCCCTGCGTGAGGAGGTCGTGCGTCTGGCAACAGCGCGTTTGCACGCCGATCCCGAACGCAAGGCCCTCATGGCGCGACTCGAGGGCGAACTGTCTGCCAGCAACATCTCGCTGCGCAACGCGGCGCGGCGTGCTCTGGATGGCGGGTAGGACGATGAGCACCGACCTTCTCGATGCCCTGCGCAAGATCTGCCTGGTCCTGCCCGAGGCCGAGGAGCGCGAAACCTGGGAGAGGCCCACTTTCCGGGTGCGCGACAAGATCTTCGCCATCTACTGGGATCAGGACGGCAGAACCGCGGTTTCCTGCAAGGCACCGCCGGGCAGCCAGACCATCCTGATCGGCGCTGACCCCGACCGTTTCTTCTCCCCGCCCTATGTCGGGTCCAAGGGATGGGTCGGCATGTGGCTGGACGGAGACGTGGACTGGGCCGAGGTCGCTTTCATCGTCAACCGCAGCTACCGCATGACCGCGCCCAAGAAGCTTGCGGCATTGGTGCCGGAGCGCCCTGATAGTTGACCCGAACGGGGCGTGCGCGTATAGAAACCGCCGGATTCGCGTGGCGCGCCGGGAACGGCTGCGCCACATGACGTTTTTCAAGGAGCATCCCATGTCGCGCACCTGCGAACTGACAGGCAAATCGGTCATGTCCGGCAACAACCGGAGCCATGCCGAGAACAAGTCGAAGCGTGTTTTCCGCCCGAATCTGATCAAGACGAGCCTCTTTTCGGACGCTCTGGGTGAGACGGTGCGCCTGCGCGTTTCGGCCAATGGCCTGCGCACGGTCGAGAAGCGCGGCGGCATCGACGCCTTCCTCATGGCCGAGCGTGACAACCGTCTGCCCGAAGGTGCCCTGCGCCTGAAGCGCCGCGTTGAACGCGCCGCAGCCCGCAAGGCCGAAAAAGAAGCCTGATCGCTCCTTGCCTTCACATCTCTGACGGGAACTGACGGGTCATGACCACCGGTCGCCTGACGCTTGCCCTGCCCATTGCCGCCATGTCGTTTGTCGTCGTGGCGTCGAACATTCTGGTTCACTTTCCCATCGGGGACTGGCTGACCTGGGGTGCGTTTACCTTCCCGTTCGCCTTTCTGGTGACCGATCTCTCCAACCGTGCCTTTGGTCCCGCCAGGGCGGCCAAGGTCGTGTTTGTCGGTTTCGTCGTCGGCATCCTGATGTCGGCGGTGTTTTCCGACTGGGTGCCCTTCGAAGCGCCCAACATTCTCTCGCAGGTCGCAATCCTGACGGCGGCTGCCTCGGGCACGGCATTCCTGTCTGGCCAGCTTCTCGACATCGCGATTTTCCAGCGGCTGCGCAACGGTGTCTGGTGGAAGGCGCCGCTGGTTTCGTCAGCCCTGGCGTCTGCCGTCGATACCGTGATCTTCTTCTTCCTGCTGTTCGGCGTCTTTTTCCCGGAATGGGGTCTGGTCTGGTACCAGTACGCCCTCGGCGATTACGGCGTGAAAGCGGTCATGGCGCTCAGCCTGCTGTTCCCCTATCGCCTGCTCATGGGCTTTTTCGCGCCCCAGCTCTTCGCGGACAAGACGCCAGTTTCATAACGAACGCGTGTCATCCCGGCCGCAGCGTAGCGGAGAGCCGGGACCTCGAGAGGGTGGCGCTGAACGCGCGAGGCCCCGGATCGTCACTTCGCGCCGTCCGGGGTGACACAACACTTTCAAGTGTCAAACGCGGCCCAGCATGGTGGTGGCGTGGACCTTGATGCCGGCTGCCTCGAACGCCTTGGCGGCACCTTCGTTGAACGACCAGACCTCCAGGCCCAGATCGGCAATACCCTTTTGTGCCGCGACCTGCCGAACCAGTCCGATCAGGGCCGAGGCAATGCCCTTGCGGCGCAGATGGGGCAGAACGGCGATGGATTCGATCCAGAGCATGGGCCGGTCGATCAGATAGATCCCGGTGGGATCAAGGCTGGTGACTTCGTAATGCACCGCGCCGACGGGATCATCGCCCAGCCAGGCGATGACGATTTCCTTGTGCGGCTGCGCCACGGCATCGTTGAAATGACGCTGGAAGGCTTGCGATTTCTCAGCCGGCTGGAACAGGTCCGGGCGTTCTGCGACATGCAGGGCCTGGACCTCCGAGAAGAGCAGGAAATAGGTGTCCAGATCCTCGGCCGTTGCCGCGCGCAGGTTGAGCGTTGCGTTGGCTCCGCTCACGGCAGCAGAAGGAACTGGTAGAGATAGGTCGCCTGGAACAGGTCGTCGAAGTTGTCGTCGGACACCATGTAGAGATAGATCTCGCCATTGGGACCGATGCGGTGGTCGATGCCTTCGAAGTTGTCGATCACCAGGTTCTGCTTCAGCAGCGTGATCGGTGTGCCGTCCAGCGGACCGCCGCCATCCAGCATCTCGGGCGTGAGTTCACGCACGCGGATGCGCAGGGAGGCCGGAGCGGCAAACCAGCGTTCCAGCACCATGACGCGACCGTCGGGCAGGGCCGTGGCATCAACCACGTTGAACCCGTCGTTCATCAGATACCCGATCCAGCGCCATTTCAGATCGTCCTCCAGAATCCAGGCATCGATGATCGTGCCGCCACCCACGGGTTCCTCGGCGATCATCAGCAGGCGCCCGTCGGGCAGGAACTCCAGGGTCTCAATGCCGCCATTGCCGGGCAGGCGCACGATGTTTTCGGGCAAGTCCAGTTCCAGCGGATTGTCGCGCGTCGACAGGCTGTCATAGACCCAGACACGGTGGCGCCGTTCAAACGCAACCATGACCCGGCCATCGGGCATGACGGTCACGGCTTCTGCATCGCGCTCGTTGGGCTCCAGAATGGTATCGATGTTCTCGCCTTCCAGACCGATCAGGGAATGGATGGAGATGTTGCTCACACCGGTCAGGCGGCCCTGGGCATCGTGGCTGAGCGAGGCATCGACCCAGTCGCCGTGGTCGGTGATGGCGACCATGCTGTTGCCGTCTTCGGCAATCAGCAGGCCCGAAAGTCCGCCGAAGAACCGTGCGCCATACTCCAGGTTGAACCCGGCGACAAAGACCATGCCGCCGATCTTCACCTCGCCCGGGTTGCGCGGGTCGATGTTGACGCTGGTGACCTCTTCCAGCCCGGTCTCGCGCGTATAGGTGCTGCAGCCCGTCAGCAGCAGCGTGCCCAGTACCAGTGCGACAAGGCCACGGATACACGGCATTTTGAGGATGCAGAGCCTTGTGAAGGACCCGGTGTCGGATAGCCTGACCGCAGACAGGAGAGTTTGGGAGATCATGACCATGTTCGCGCGACGAGAGGTTCTTGGACAATTGATGACGGCGCCTGTTGCCGCCGGAAGCCTGGCTGCGGTCCTGGCCAATCCGGATGCGGCGCGTGCGGCTGTATCCTCACTCGAAACGGTCGAAATTACCACCGAATCGGGTCTTACGGTCTCGGCGGCATGGGGGGCGCCCCAGATCGCGCCGGCTGCCAGTGTGCTGCTGATCCACGAATGGTGGGGCCTGAACGACAGCATCAAGGCCGTAGCCGCCGACTTTGTCGCCCAGGGCTACGGTGCCCTTGCCGTGGACCTCTATGACGGCAAGGTCGCTGAGGATCCTGACAATGCGCGCGCCTACATGAACCAGTTCGACGATGATGCGGCAACCGAGAGCCTGGCCAGCTGGATCGACTGGTTGCGTGCCCGCGATGACACCACCGATGCGGTTGGCACCGTGGGCTGGTGTTTCGGCGGCGGCTGGTCGCTCAACGCCTCCATGGCGCGTCCGGTCGATGCCACCATCGTCTATTACGGCAACGTTGATCGCACGCCCGAACAGCTCGGCGCGCTGCAGGGTCCCGTGCTGGGCCATTTCGCCACGCGCGATCAATGGATCAACGAGCCCATGGTGGAAGGGTTCTCCGACGCCATGGCCCAGGCAGGCAAACCGGCCACCGTGTTCTGGTACGACGCCGACCACGCCTTCGCCAATCCCACCAGCGCCCGCTACGACGAAGCCGACGCGGCCCTTGCCTGGCAGCGCACCACCGCCTTCCTGGACGAAAACCTGGGATAGAATCGGCTCTGGGGTCGCTGCTGCGGGGCCACTGCAAGACCTAGATCTCGACGCTGGGCTGCCAAAATTGACGCCCATGGTAAGGCATGAGAGCGAAGAGAACAAAAAATGAACAAATTGCTTGCTACAACCATGAATCCGGATTTTCATGACACAAATGCTCATGAGGAGGCCCCATGCAACACCGCCGCCCCGACTATGTCGGCATCGACACCGCGAAACTCACATTCAGAAAGCGCCCGGCACCGCAGGGCCGGGAGGAAACCCCGCACGAACGGGTCGAACGCGAACTGTCCAATCTGATGGAAGATCGCCGCTACTGGGATGGTGACCCCGACTATCGTGCCCATGTCCGCCGCCAGTTTCAGCGCGTTTACGACAGCCCGGACAGTCCCCCGCAAGGTTTCCGGATCGGTCCGCCGACTCTTTTTGCAACGACGGTCGAGCCGTTCAGGCCGTCCTGGGAGGCGCCAAGGATACACGCAAGCGCCAGCAAGCCCGGGTCCACACTTGATGGCGCGCCCGCGCAGGCGCGAACGCACGGGCGATCTCTGCTTTCGACGCCTGTTTCTTCCGCCGATAGATCTGGATCTGATGCTGAGCACCGGGCCGCCAAGCTAGGCAACTCTGTTCTTGTGGATAGAGAGCAGATGGGTAACCAGGCCGAACAGGAGCGCGCCCTGTTGCGCCAATTCAGCGGAATCCGGTCACGGCAAGCCGACAATCGGTAGAGCGAAACGGGTGTCGAACTTTTCGATCCAACAGACGACGAACTCGACACTATGGAAAACGAAGCGCTTCGCCGTCAGGCCGCGAGTGATGCCCGCCGGGTTCTGACAGTGTTCGATGCCGCCGGATACGATACAGCGGCAGGTCTCCTTCGCCACTATCTAGAAGGCTCGGGAGGGCCCATGACGATCCCTGGCGAAATCGTTCAAGATTATGGAGGCGTTCGCCTAGCAGAGCCGGATGTTGTTGGCTTTTACCAGCAATGGCTTGCTGGCGATCTGCCGGATACGACCTTCGGCAGCCCGACATTGAACATGCGGGATGGCGACCGGATCGTGATCGGCGGGCGTCCGTTCGGACCGCCTGATCCGTTGGAGAAGCGGGTTCTCTGGGAAAAGGTTTCCAAAGGTGCTGGCGACGACGACCGATTTGGAGAGGTACTCAGCGAGGCTCAAGTCTCCATTGGTGGCGGGACTTTACAAGGCTTCGGCTACCTGATCCTCGAGCGTCAAGGAGATCGAATCGACGTGTCGGGCTTCATCGATTTCCGCGTCATTGACCGTTATGATTTTGCACTGGGTCAGGTCATCGGACTTGATCTGCTGGAAACGGATGGCCCAGCCAAGCCCTTCAGGGTCGTGACAACGACCTGGAGAAAACCAGTTGAGGCCACAATTCACTTGATCAACGGCAAACCACAGCCCTTCACCTTGCGGCTAGTCGACGAATGACCCGATATCCTGAGACGTTCGGAGAACTTTGTGCAATTATTGCTAGAGTTCTTGTGTTGTGTTTCTCTCTTTGGGTGTCTGTCGATTACGTCTGGTATCTCCGTGGGTGGATTGTTGTGCCGCCGCAATGCGTGCTCGAATCGAATCGCCATCGTGTCTATGACCTGGAAGGTGAAATGACACCGACCCTGGCTCAGGGGTTGCTGGATTATCTAGGGCGCTTCAACAATCCGGCTGCCATGCGTCTTAGAGCGTAGTGCGTGAATTAGGAATCGTTGGGGGATTCCCATTTTGTTTGATTGGTGATTCCATGGGTCAGGAGGTGTCTCATGGGAAAGTCTACGTCGAGCGATCTTCGTTTGCGGATTGTGCGTGGTATCGCGTCTG
>CALIUG010000239.1 GCA_938048755.1 uncultured Alphaproteobacteria bacterium | reverse complement strand
TGGCACTAATGTGCCTGACCAGCATTTCGAATGCCGAAGAGAGGATGTGCCTGAAACGCTGAAACCATGGTTCAGCACATTGGCGGGTGTCGTCACGTTAAGTGAGGTAGTCGTCCAGGGGCTGAGATTGTAGCCTCGAACCATGAGCCCACTCTCCTTCAAGCGTCACCGCTTCCCACCTGAGATCATTCGCCGCGCGGTCTGGCTCTACGCCAGGTTCACGTTGTCATACCGCGACATTGAGGAGATCCTGGCGGAGCGCGGTATCGACGTGTCCTACGAAACGGCACGGCGCTGGTTCCTGAAATTTGGTCCGACCATCGCCGCCAACCTGAGGCGCCTGCGGCCGCGGCCGAGCGACCACTGGCATCTCGACGAGATGGTGGTGCGCATCAACGGCAAGAAGCACTGGCTCTGGCGCGCCGTCGACAACGAGGGCGAGGAACTGGACTTCCTCGTCCAGACGAGGCGCAACGCCAAGGCCGCGAAGAAGCTCATGAAGAAACTGCTCAAGAAGCTGGGCTTTGCGCCCACGCGCGTCGTAACCGACAAGCTCGCGTCCTATCCGGCTGCCTTCAAAGCGATTGGACTGAGTGCCGAGCACGATCGTGGCCTCCGCGCCAACAATCGGGCTGAGAACTCCCACCTGCCGATCCGACGACGAGAACGGAAACAACAGGACTTCAAGTCGCCCGGATCAGCACAGCGCTTCCTCTCCGTTCACGCCGCCACTCACAACACCTTCTACCATCAGCGCCACCTGACGAACCGAGCTAACTACAAGCAGCTTCGAGCCGGCTCGTTCGACGCGTGGGCCGTCGCGTCGGCGGCTTCCTGATCGAGTGGCTTCAGCGGCCCAGCGCAATCGAGGCGCATTAACGTGTCAACACCCCCAGAACTGCCGGCATCATGGACCGAACAACGTCAGCTGCTCGGCTTTGACTGAGCCTGGTTCTGCTACCGCCCACAGAAAACGATGGCTGTCGAAATGGACCAACAGAGACGCCGGGCCAGTTCCGGAGCTCTCGATGAGATTGCCCGGTCTCCTAGCCAACGTTTGCAGTCCAGCACATGCCGAATGGCGCGGAACTGGGCCAGTTCGAGCCGGCTAGCCTGCTGAAGTAGGGAAACGTGGTGCCGGACAAGGAAAAATGGTGGAGCTGAGGGGATTCGAACCCCTGACCTTCGCATTGCGAACGCGACGCTCTCCCAACTGAGCTACAGCCCCACCGGACCCGTGTGTTGGGTGGCGTCGATGTAAGAGCGGGCCGGGGTCCTGTCAAGCAACGTCGACGTCACGGGACCATGTTACCGGTGTCCATGTCGCGCGCCTTCGGGCACGACGACCGGTTTCATTCTCTGCACTGTAGTCGCGCGAGGTGGCGGGCGAGGTGAAGACCGCGCGCTCGTCGAGCATCCTTCTGTTGACGATGCCGAACGTTTCACCGTCGTCATCCATCAGCGCTCCGATATAGCAACCGCAGTGCCTGCAAAGAATGAAGTCGGTAATGCCCATGGCAAACCGATAGGTCTGTGCCGCGCCATCGGTATCGTGAAGCACCAGCGTTCCTGCCGAATCGGTGACCGTGCGCGCACTGTGGCGCGTGCAGAATCCGCAGTTGCAGGCACGCACCTCGAGACCGGCGGGATCTGCATCAGTCTCGAACACCACCTTGACCGCGCCGCAATGGCACCCACCTTGATAACGGCGCATGGCATTTTCCCTTCGTGCGTTCAGGCCTAGAGTACGCCCAATCGGTTGAAGGAACCTAACGTCATGAATGCTCTCATCTGGCTCGTCGGCACCGCCTTCCAGATCTACATCTGGATCCTGATCGCCCATGTCATCATGAGCCTGCTGATCTCGTTCAAGATCGTCGACACCCGCCATCCCGTCGTCAACCAGATCGGGCGGTTCCTGTGGCAGGTCACCGAACCCGTACTGGGACCGATCCGGCGCCTGCTGGGCAAGGTCTTCGGCAATCTGGGCGGTATCGATCTCTCGCCGCTGATCGCTATCGTGCTTCTGCAGTTCCTCAGCATGTTCATCATCGACTCTATTCTCATCCCGCTTGCCAACGGTCTGTGAGCTGCCTGCTGCACGACCATGACGGCTGCTTGCGTCTGCGCATTCGTGTCCAGCCCGGTGCGGCAAACAACACCGTGCGTGGCGTGGAACTTGACGCGGCGGGCGAAGCCTTCTTAAAGGTGCGGGTCACCCAGCCGGCAGAAGGGGGCAAGGCCAACCGTGCGGTTGCCAAGATGCTTGCGAAGTCCTGGCGTGTTCCCGCCTCGTCCATCACGGTCGTGGCAGGGCACAAGGATCGGCGCAAGGTTCTGGAGATCAACGGTGGTCCTGAGGTGGCAGAACGAATCAAAACGTGGCTGGGAGCCCTGACATGAGTGAAGCAACCATTATCGACGGCAAGGCGTTCGCGCTGAAGGTGCGTGAAGGCGTGGCGAAAAAGGTCGCCAAACTGAAGGCCGATCACGGCATCACTCCCGGACTGGCCGTGGTGCTGGTGGGCGAAGACCCGGCCAGCCAGGTCTATGTGCGCTCCAAGGGCAAATCGACCGTGGAAGCCGGCATGGAGAGCTTCGAGTTCCGCATGCCCGATACCGCCAGCCACGAAGAAGTCCTGGCCAAGGTCGAGGAACTCAACGCCGACCCGCGCGTCCACGGCATCCTGGTCCAGCTTCCCCTGCCCAAGCAGGTCAACGAGGAAGCCATCATCAACGCCATCCTGCCGGCCAAGGATGTCGACGGATTTCACGTCATCAACACCGGACGTCTTTCGACCGGTCAGGACGCCATGGTTCCCTGCACACCGCTGGGCTGCCAGATGATGCTGCGCGAGCATCTGGGCGCCGAAGGCATGAAGGGCGCCGAAGCGGTCATCGTCGGGCGCTCCAACATCGTCGGCAAACCCATGGCACAGCTCCTGCTGCAGGATCACTGCACCGTCACGATCGCCCATTCCCGCACCGCTGACCTTCCCGGTGTCGTGCGTCGTGCCGATATTGTGGTCGCAGCCGTGGGACGGCCCGAGATGGTGCGCGGCGACTGGATCAAGCCCGGCGCCACAGTCATCGATGTCGGCATCAACCGCATCGAAAAGGAAGACGGCAAGACCCGGCTGGTCGGTGATGTCTGCTTCGATGAAGCGGTCAAGGTTGCAGGCGCCATCACCCCGGTTCCCGGCGGCGTTGGCCCCATGACCATCGCCTGCCTGCTGGTCAACACGGTTACCGCCGCCTGCCGCCAGCACGGCGTCGCCGAACCGGAGGCATAATCAACACCAGAGGCCATCCATGACCATGCTCATCATCGCCTGCGTTATCTTTGTCGGGGGCCATATCCTGCTGTCGGGCACGCCGTTGCGCGGTGTCATTGTCGGCGTGATTGGCGAAACGGCATTTCTGGGCCTGTTTTCGGTCATCGCGCTGGCATCCATCGTCTTCATGGCCTGGGCCTATGCCGACACGGACTATGTCGAGCTCTGGTACGCCGGCCATGCGCTGAAGGGTATTGCCTGGCTCATCATGGTGCCCGCCGTCATTTGGTCGTCTGTGGCAATGCCACGCCAAACCCCTCGTCCGTGGGTTCGGAAAAGGTTCTGGAACGTGACGATGCCGCACGCGGCATCTTCTCGGTCACACGCCATCCGCTGATCTGGGGCATCGCACTGTGGGCGATGGCGCACCTTCTGGCCAACGGCGACCTTGCAAGCCTGATCTTCTTTGCGAGCCTGCTGGTCCTGATCTTTGCCGGGGTCGCCAGCCAGGAAGCCAAGAAAAGAGCGAAGATGGGTGAGGCTTGGGATCGCTTTGCCGCCGCGACCTCCTTCGTTCCCTTTGTCGCGATTGTCGAACGCCGCAGGTCCCTGGACTGGAAAGGTATCGGCTGGTGGCGGCTGGGCCTCTCAGCCCTGATCTATGCCGCACTTGTTCTGCTGCACCCCTGGGTCATCGGCGTCTCGCCGATACCGGCCTAGGCGTCTGAAGTCAGGCCCTTCAGGACATCGCCGGAGGCTGTCACGAAACCAAAACAGCGCTCGATGTTCCACAGTGCTGCCCGGGTGCAGAAATCCGGTGAGGAGGTTGCCGCGCAATCCTCGAGCAGGACGCAGTCGTAGCCCAGGAAGCTGGCATCGGTCAGCGTCGTCAGCACGCACTGGTCCAGGTTCACACCGGCAAACAGCAGAGTCGAAACACCAAGATTGCGCAGGATGCTGTCGAGCTGGCTATCCCAGAATCCGCTCATGCGATACTTGTCGACCATGATATCGTCGTTGCCGACATCCAGGCCATCGACAATGGCGGCATCGAAGCCGTCTTTCACGATGAAACTCTCGCCGTCGAGATCGTCGCGGAACGGGAAGCGCACCATGGGCGCCAGGTTGAGGCCGTCGGCCCGGTTGCCCCAGTTGACCCAGACGACCGGGACTTCCGCGCGCCGCAGTTCCGGCATCAGCTTCTGCAGCGGCGCGATCGGATCACGCGCGGGACCGTCCGAACCGGCCTTGTCTGGATGGCAGAACGCATTCTGCATGTCGATGATGACAAGGGCCGTTGCCGCCAAATCCATGGTCACGCTGTGCTCGCCACAACGCACGGTGATCGGGCGGGGTTGACGCCTGCGGGTCAGGTCGACGCGGTCTGCGGTCAGAGACCAGGCGTTGCGTTTGTCGGTGCCTAGCGTGGTCATCATGTCCCTTCCTAGACCGGTGTCGCCTTGATCAGACTCTGGCGGCCATCAAAGGCCCAGCGGATATCGGTCTTAAACCCTGCCTGGACGAACACTCCCGAAAGATCCTGACGGGTCAGATGGTTGATCCAGCCCAGACTCTCGCGATCGATGCCCGGCGTATCATCCGCGGAATGGTAATTCGCCAGAACCGGCGTCTGCAGGCCACGCAAGGCAGCAAGGAACTTCGGCAGCGAAGGCAGATACTCCAGGGCATCCAGAAGCGTGATGACCTCGGCGCCATCCTGCTTGGGCAGTTGCAGGGTCTTGAGATCAAACACCTCGCAACCCTGGAAACGCGACGTCAGATCGGCGCCACGGTACTTCGATCCCTGCTTCAGCATGAAGCGCAGCGATGGCGCTCCGCAGAAGAGGTCGAGAACGGCACAGGGTTTCACAAGGGATTGTGATGCCGCAATGCGTGCAGCACGCAGGGCAAAGGCAGGTTCCAGCAGCTTGGGGCCCTTGCCGTCCCAGGATTCGACATCCTGGGCACGATGGATCGGATTGGCGCCTTCCTTGCCCTTGACCGTATAGGGATGATCCTTGACCGGCATATCGGGCATCTCGTGACCAAACTGCTGTGCGAAAGGTGACAGAACACGCCACAGGCGTGCGGCACGCGCCTTGGTCGGCCCTTCGGGCTCGGAAGCAAAGCGACCGACGGCCGCGCCACTGATCTTTCCCTGATGTTTGTCCTTTTCCCAGTTGGCGCGCATCGGGTTCTCGCCTTCCAGGTTGAACCGGTCCTCGCCAAACTCGGGAATACCGGCATACTTGCGGAACCGCTCACGGATCGACGCCTCGGCCACGAAATCCTCATAACGCACATGCATGTGCGGCAGCTTTGCCAGCGATTGCAACTCGTGCATGTCATAGGCCAGCCGGGTCAGCACCCAGGCCTCGTCGCGCAGCAGCTTGCCGCCGGGAAAGGCGACCAGCGAGCGCCCGATCAGGTCATAGGACGAGATCGCGACATCACGCAGATCACGGCTGACCAGCACCATGCGGCGTGGCGGAAAACGCTTGAAGAGCTTTTCCCACTGGTAGAAATCGACCTGTTTCACACCCCAGAGGTCAAGACACTCAAGCTGCGGCACGATGTTGTCGGAAAACCAGTCGATATAGGTCTGCTTGCCATTGCGTTGGGTCGGCTCGCTGGTGACATCCAGGCCAACATCACCGAAGAGCTTGTGCAGGCGCTCCGCCGTGCGGCCATGCCAGACGACGTGGAGATCCGGCTCGCTAATGACCAGGCTCTTGCCCTTCACGGTCAGCAGGTCGGCCAGCAGTGTCGTGCCGCTGCGCAGCGGACCGCAGATCGCGATGTCCATGCTGGGCTGTTGGCGCATGGGACGTCAGAGCTCCTGGTTGCGG
>CALIUG010000238.1 GCA_938048755.1 uncultured Alphaproteobacteria bacterium | reverse complement strand
TGAGCCGCCGCCGCTGGATGCAGCGATTGCCGAGGACCTGGAAGCCTTTGTGGCCCGCCGCAAGAACGAGATGGGCCAGAAGGCGGCGTGAAGCAATCACCAGATTGGTGTCATCCCGGCCTTGAGCCGGGATCTCGGTCCGCACGTTGATTCTGAAACGCTTCATGACGAGACCCCGGATCTGCGGGGCTTCGCCCCTTGTCCGGGGTGACACATCTGGGGTGGCCAGCAAATGCCTGTGTCCAAAGCCCTGAAAGGGCCGAAGGGGTGCACGCAACTTTCCTAACGGCGCAAACAGGCTTGAATGTGACGGGCTGGTGCTTGTTGCCGGTTCGGGCGCGCGCCTAGCCTTCTCATCGCCAGTACAAGGAGTTTCCCATGGCCCGCCGTTCGACTTCACGCCGCCGCGACGCTGGACGGGCATCCAAGCCGGTCCTGGAGCAGCTCCCCTGGCGTGAGGTTCGCAACCCCTTCCCGCCGGTCGATGTGCTTTCCGCCGATCAGCTTGAGCACATCCACAATTCCTCGCTGACCGTTCTGGAAGAACTGGGCATGGAGGTGATGGGGACCGAGGCCCGCAGGCTTTATCGCGAGGCCGGTGCGGATGTCGATGACAGCACCATGCGCGTGCGCATGGATCGCGCCATGGTGATGGAGCAGATCGACAAGGTGCCGTCGGAATTCACCCTGCATAGCCGCGTGCCGGAACGGAACATCACCATGGGCGGCAACCGCATCGTGGTTGCCGCGGTATCAAGCCCGCCGAATTGTTCCGATCTGGACAACGGACGGCGGCCCGGCACCTTCGAGGATTTCCGCAATCTGGTACGGGTCGCAGCCAGCCTGAACTGCATCCATTTCTTTGCCGGCTATCCCGTCGAACCCATCGACTTGCCGGTGCTGACGCGTCATCTCGATTGCTACATGACCTTCATCACCGACACCGACCGGGTCTGGCGCACCTATGCTCTGGGCGCTGAGCGCAGCCACGACGGCATCATCATGAACCGGATCGCGCGCGGCATCTCCGAAGAGGAAATGATCGAGAAGCCCGGCCTGATCACACTGATCAACACGAACTCGCCCCTGCGGCTGGACGAGCCTATGAGTCAGGGCCTGATCGAGATGGCCCAAAACGGTCAGCCGGTCTCGATCACGCCCTTCACCCTGTTGGGGGCCATGGCGCCGACCACACTTGCCGGAGCCCTGGTCCAGCAGAATGCCGAGGCCCTGGCGACCATTGCACTGATCCAGCTTGTCCGTCCGGGCTCGCCTGCCGTTTATGGCGGCTTTACCAGCAATGTCGACATGAAGTCCGGCGCGCCCGCGTTTGGCACACCGGAAT
Source organism: uncultured Alphaproteobacteria bacterium (assembly GCA_938048755.1). Taxonomy (GTDB): domain Bacteria; phylum Pseudomonadota; class Alphaproteobacteria; order SP197; family SP197; genus SP197. The sequence continues at coordinate 2,265 of CALIUG010000238.1, read as the reverse complement.
ACGTCAAGGCGACCTTTGCCGGTGGTCAGTTGGCGCGCAGATACGGCATTCCGTTCCGTACCAGCAACGTCAATGCCTCCAACGCCGTCGATGCCCAGGCCGCCTATGAAACCGGGATGTCGCTGTGGGCGGCGTTCGTGGCCCATGGCAACTTCATTCATCACGGCGCGGGCTGGTTGGAAGGCGGTCTAGTCGCCAGCTTCGAGAAGATGATCGTCGATGCCGAAATGCTTCAGGGCATGTTCGAAACCATGATGCCGATCACCGTGAACGATGCCGAAATCGGCATCGAGGCCATGGCCGATGTCGGGCCCGGCGGACATTTCTTCGGCACGCAACACACGCTCGACCGTTACGAGAATGCCTTCTACTCCCCGATGCTCTCGGACTGGCGCAATTATGAAAGCTGGGTCGAGGCAGGCAGCCCCGATGCTGCGACACGCGCCAACAAAATCTGGAAGCAGCAGCTGGAAAACTTCGAGGCCCCGCCCCTGGACCCCGCAATTCGTGAGGAATTGGAAGCCTTTGTCGCCAAGCGCAAGGAAGAAGGCGGTGTGCACGACAACTGACACCTCTTGGTGTCACCCCGGCCAAGTGAGCTATGCGAACGCAAGCCGGGGTCTCGCCAGGCAAGAGCTGTTCTCTCGAGGTCCCGGATCTGCGCGCCATGGGCCTCGCCAAGACGTTCCCCAGCGAAGGCTGGGGTCCATAATCCCGGTCGACTCAGCAACGCTGGGAACCTGGCTGGCTGTGGGGTCACTTGATGACTGCGCCTTTCTGAAGAAGTTGTGCGTATGGGCCCCAGCCTACGCTGGGGAACACGATGGCGCGGGTTTCACGACATGAGCGAAACCAGCTTTACCTTCGCGCCTGCGACGCCGGAGCGTTGGGACGATCTCGAGAACCTGTTCCGTGACAGCAGCTATCCTCAGCGATGCTGGTGCGCCTATGGGTATCTTCCCAACAAGGACTTCAAGGCCGGCTGGGGCGAAGGCAACAGGGTGGAACTGCATTCCAGGGTCACGAGCGGGCGGGTGCCTGGTTTGCTGGCCTATGAGGGCGATGTGCCGGTCGGCTGATGTGCCATGGCGCCGCGCGAGGACCATGACCGGCTCAATCGCTCCAAACCGTTTGCGCCCATCGATGACACCGCGGTCTGGTCGATCACCTGCTTTATCGTGCGCAAGGGCTATCGCCGCTAAGGGCTGATGCGCCGCTTGATCGGCGCAGCGATCGACCATGCACGGGAACGCGGCGCGACGGTTCTGGAAGCCTATCCCGTCGAGGTCTGCGGCAAATCCAGTCGCAGTGAACTCTATTTCGGGTCTCTTGGTGCGTTTCTGGACAACGGCTTCTCCGAAGTGGCACGCCCCCTGCCCGGCAGGCCCATGGTGCGGCTGACCCTCAGTCGCTGACAGGCCTGGAGAACAGGAACGGTAGCGCAAGGCTGATGGCGACAAACCGGACGAGCTGGTGACCTGCGACAAAGGCCGGATCAAGTCCCAGCGAGAAAGCCAACACCGGCATGGCATCAAAGCCGCCAGGTGCAAAGGCAAGCCAGATCTGGACGAACGGGAGGTCCGTCAGCCACGAAACCGGCCAGGCCAGAAACCCGGTGATCCCGATAGCAAGCGCAATGCCGCCCAGCCCGGCCTTGATGCTGCTCCAGAGATAACGCAGCGTCGTTCCGGCAAACCGTGCGCCCACAACCGCGCCGCTGACAATCAAGGCCGGCCACAGCAGGATCAGCGGCACCTGGCCTTCGATCACGCCGGACATGGAGAGAGCTCCGGTCAGGAACATCGGCGCAAGAAAGGTTGGTGCCGGAAACCGGAGCAATGCGGCAGGTTTCACCACCAGAAAACTCAGTACCAGCACCAGCACGGTCATGGGCCAGGACAATTCGGGCCCGTCATGAACGATCTGTGCTGCTTCCATGTGAAACGCCAGGGCGACCGTGGCGGGGATCAGGGTCAGCAGGACGGCGAGGCGCAGGGTCTGGAGAATGGCCACGCGGCGGGCGTCGACATCAAGCTGGGTCGCCAGCACCACGACAACCCCCAATGCGCCAGGAATGGCGCACAGTTTGGCGGTGCCGTCATCAATCTTGTGGACCCGCGTGAGGTAGCGCGGCACCAGGGTCATCAGCGCGACCAGCCCGCTCAGCAGGCCCGCGTTGGAGATCGGCCATTCATGCAGCGACGCCAGCGTGTCCTGATCCATCGTTGTTCCAAGGATCGCACCCAGGACAACAAACGCCACATC
>CALIUG010000237.1 GCA_938048755.1 uncultured Alphaproteobacteria bacterium | reverse complement strand
TGGACCGTGACCATGTCGCCCATGTTCCAGGGTGCTGTGATTGCGCGGAGATCCTCGAGCTGAGGCGCCAGCGATTTGGCACCTTCGTCCAGATTGATGGCGACGAAGCCTTCCCAGACCTCGCACTGCACCGGACCCAGCCGGATTGATGCCATGTCGAAGTCCGCGGTCCGCTCCATCTCGGGCGCGGCGATCAGCCGTCCTTCCAGGTCGTAGGTCCAGAGGTGATAGGGGCAGGCAAAGCTCGCAGCACGGCCGCAGCCATCGGCGACCCACATACCGCGATGCCGGCAGACGTTGTGGAAGGTGCGGATCACACCGTCACGGCCGCGTACCAGGACAAGGTTGGCCCCGGCAATCTCGACCGTGCGGTAATCGCCTGCATGGGTGAACTGATCGGCCCGGGCCACAACCAGCCACGAGCGCTTCAAGATTCGGGCCTTTTCGGCCTCCCAGACGGATGGATCGGTGTAGGCATGGGACGGCAACCACTGTGCTTCCGCCAGCGGACGCCGAACACCGGCAAAGTCAGCTTCTGTCAGGACTTCAGACATGGCAAAAGTCGATCACACCTCCACCGCAAAAACAAACCGCCGGACCCTTGCGAGCCCGGCGGTTCCGGTAACCTCTGCGTGTCGCCTTACTCGGCGGCGGCCAGCAGGTTTTCCTTCTGGACGTAGTCCCAGGTTTCATCGAGCCCGATCTCGAAGCGATCAAACATGGTGTTGATCTCGTCTTCGGTGATGATCAGCGGCGGACAGGCTGCGACGGAGTTGCCGCCGGCAGCACGAAGGATGAGACCGTGGTCCAGGCAACGATCCGCGCAATAGGCTGCGACGGAGGGATCGAAGTTTTCACGGGTTTCCTTGTCCTTGACCAGTTCCACAGCACCAATCAGGCCGGTGCCGCGGGCTTCGCCCACAATCGGATGATCACCAAGGGCATGCAGGCGCTCCTGCATGACTGGCGCGATCTTCTTGACGTGGCTGGTGATGTCGAGTTCGTCGTAGATCTTGAGGGTCTCGACAGCGACGGCTGCGGGAACCGGGTGACCCGAATAGGTGAACCCTGTGGCAAGCACGCCGTTCTCGTTGGAGAAATCGCGGATCGGGCCATAGACCTTCTCGTTGATGATCACCGCACTGATCGGCAGGTAGGCCGAGGAAAGCTGCTTGGCCACAACCATGATATCGGGCTCGATGCCATACTTGTTGCAGCCGAACACTTCGCCGGTTCGGTGGAAGCCGCAGATGACTTCGTCGGCAATCATCAGCACATCGTACTTCTTGAGGACCGCCTGGACCTTCTGGAAGTAACCCTCGGGCGGCATGATCACGCCACCGGCACCCATGATGGGCTCAGCAACGAAACCGGCGACCGTGTCGGGACCTTCGTCCAGAATGAGCTGCTCGAGCTCGTTGGCGCGGCGGGTCGAGAACTCTTCCTCGGTCTCGCCTTCCTCACCAAAGTGATAGAAGTGGGGCGAACCGGTGTGGAGGATGTTCTTGATCGGGAGATCAAAGCCTGCATGCATCAGCGGCATGCCGGTCAGGCTGCCCGACGAAACGGCAATGCCGTGATAGCCGCCCTGACGCGCAATCAGCTTCTTCTTCTCGGGCTTGCCACGGGCATTGTTGTAATACCAGACGAACTTGATCATGTGATCGTTCGCTTCGGAACCCGAATTGGCGAACCAGACCTTCGACATCGGCGAAGGCGATATCTCGATCAGACGTTCGGCGAGATCGATCGATGGCATCGACGAGCGATGGAAAAAGGCGTGGTAGTAGGGAAGCTTGCGCATCTGATTGGCAGCAGCTTCGACCAGGCGTTCGTTGTTGAAGCCAAGCGAGGTGCACCACAGGCCGGCCAGACCTTCGATGTACTTGTTGCCCTCCAGGTCCTCGACATAGATGCCATCACCCTTTTCGATGATCAGCGGCCCGCGCTCCTCATGCTTTTTCATGTTCGAATAGGGGTGCAGGTAGTTTTTGATATCCCGCGCATGGGGGGAGTTTGGAAGCACGGTCATGGGCTTGTTCCTCATTGAGTCGCTTGGATCAAAAAAGGCCGCTCAAGGCGGCACGGCAGGTGCGGCGGGCACTGCTCAAGCGACCATTAAAGGCCTGAATGGTCGGCTTGGCAAGCCAGCGAACAGGTAATTTCTAGCGGCGTATCTCGTGCCTTATCGCCTAGACGCGCTGCCCGACCCAGATCACACGTCCGACCAGATCCAGCTTGGGCAGGGTGACCGGTTCGACATCGGGATAAGCCGGATTGTCACTGGCGATGACCACACCCTGGCGCAGGGGGTCGACCGACAGACGCTTGACCACGACGCCGCCGTTATGGCGCATGACGTAGATGCCGTCAGACCCGGGCGACCATTGTGTCAGATCAACCAGCAGGCTGTCGCCTGCATGGATCGTCGGTTCCATGGCGTCGCCGTCCATGGTGATCATGGCCAGCTGATTCACAGGTGTCGTGGTAACCCGGGCCAGCCAGGAGGCCTGGAATGCAACCTCCGAAGGTTTGCCACCCGGACTCGACATCGATGCAGTGCCCTTGTCGGCTTCTGGGTCGAACCGCGAGATGATCAGAAAGGCATTGGCTTCGTCGCCTGTGGGCGCGGAAGGTCCGCTGCGTTCATCAATCAGATCGATAACGGTGCATTCAAGCGCGTTTGCCAGCTTTTGCAGGGTATCGTGGCGAGGATGCTGCGACCGGCCTGTGACGATATCGCGCACAGCCGTTTCATTAAGACCTGCCATCAGGGCCAGGCGTTTCTGGGACAGCCTTGCCAGCGCCATGCGCCGTTGCAGTTCACGAACCAGATGGGTGTCGTTCATGGCACTATCGTGCATGAGCGCGGCAGGGAACCCAAGCAGGAATTGCGCGGGTCATGCCATGTCTTGCATCGGCTACTCAAGGCATACCGATCGCGGTCTTGTAGGATTCCAGGAGGGCTTCCAGCTCCTGGCGGTCATCCGCTTCCATCTTGCGCAGCTTGATCAGCTGGCGAATGATCTTGGTATCAAATCCGACACCCTTGGCCTCACGGTAAACTTCACGAATGTCCTCGCCGATATTGGCGCGGTCTTCCTCCAGGTTTTCAATGCGCTGGATGAGAGAGAGAAGTTTCTCGCCAGCAATACCTTCAACATTGATCATGATCGGTCCCTAGTTCTCGTCGTTTTTCTGTCCATAGCCGAACATTTTGGTGATGTTCGGGGTCATCCTGAGGACTGTTTCGGCTTCGTCCTCGGTGAGCACCTTACGCCATCCACCGATGCGTTCATCGGTTACGGCCTTGCCCCAGAGGTCGGAGACATAGTTGCCCCCAAGTTTGTTGGCTGCGACCCGACCATCGTCCCAACCAGGCCAGGCACCTTCCGGGTCATAACCTGAGAGATCGAGACCGGTAAAGCCGGCCAGCTGCTGGGCGACACCAACGGGATCACGCACCAGGCGTTCGTACTGGATCCATGCAAGGCGGCCAGACCAGATCTGACGTTTTGCCCGGAACAGGATGGCGTAGGACTGCTCAATCCGCTTGCCCAGCAACTCCATGTCGTGGGGATAGGCATTGCCCATGCCGGCCTTGTCGAGTTTTTTGCCGATGGCTATCAGCGAAACCGCGACATCGCGCGGGTCACGCGCCAGGACGACAAACCGGGCGTCATTCAGAAGGCGCGCGAGAGTCGGAAAATGATGAGTCAGTTCCGGCTGTTTGATGATGACATGGTGGCTTCCCGGCCAGCGTTCCAGAAGATGATCGAGGTACTGGCGGATCTGGTTTTCACTGAATCGGGCAAGGTCTTCGGTGTCATGGAACTGATGCCGTCCATGGCGATCCCACCAACGCAGCGAATCTTCATAGGCCAAGGCCAGAAAGCGCAGGTAGCGATCTTCCGGAATGGCCGGATGGCTGCCCGGGGCACCGCAAAGGATGCTGCGCGTCAGCGTGGTGCCGCTGCGATGGGTGCCGCCGATGAAAACGATGCTTATGGGTGCAAATCAGACCGCGGCGAGCGCCTGTTCCAGTTCACGGATCAGGTCATCACCGTCCTCAACGCCGACGGAAAGCCGCACAAGTGCGTCAGAAATGCCGATCTCCTCACGGATTTCCTTGGGGATCGAGGCATGGGTCATGATGGCGGGGTGTTCGATCAGGCTTTCGACGCCGCCCAGGCTTTCGGCCAGGGCGAAGAGTTCGCAGCGCTCGAGAAACCGGCGCGCCCCTTCGATGTCGCTGTCGAGGACTGCGGTCACCATACCGCCGCCGCCGTTCATCTGGCGTTGGGAAAGGGCGTGCTGGGGATGACTTGGCAGACCCGGGTAGTAGACCCGCGCGACCTTGTCGTGAGCCTCAAGAAACTCGGCGATGGCCGCCGCGTTCTGATTGTGGCGCTCCATGCGCAGATGCAGGGTCTTGAGCCCGCGCATGGCAAGGAAGCTGTCAAAGGGCCCTGCGACGGCGCCGACGGCGTTCTGAAGATAAGCCATCTGGTCGGCGATTTCGGTGTTGTCGCCCACAACCACCATGCCTCCGACCATGTCGGAATGACCGTTGAGGTACTTGGTGACCGAATGCACGACAAGATCGAAGCCGTGTTCCAGCGGACGCTGAGTCCAGGGGGTGGCAAAGGTGTTGTCGCAAACCGCGATGGCGCCGACTTCGTGGGCCAGGCGCGCGACCAGCGAGAGGTCCACGACCGTCAGCAGGGGGTTGGTCGGCGTTTCGATCCAGACCATGTCCGTGTCGGGCGTGATTGCCGCGCGCATGGCGTCTTCATCGGCCATGTCGGTGAAGGCAAAGGAATGGCCAGCGCTCTTCTCACGGACATTGGCAAACAGGCGATAGGTCCCGCCATAGAGATCGTTGCCGGCAACAATGCGGCTGCCCGAATCCAGCATGTCCAGAATGGTGGCGGAGGCCGCCAGGCCCGAAGCAAAGGCAAAGCCGCGGTTGCCGCCTTCCAGGTCGGCAACGCAGGCCTCGAACGCCATGCGGGTGGGGTTCTGGGAACGGGAATACTCATAACCCTTGTGGACGCCGGGGCTTTCCTGGACATAGGTCGAGGTCGCATAGATCGGTGTCATGATCGCACCGGTCGTGGGGTCCGGCTGCTGCCCGGCATGAATGGCGCGTGTGGCAAAGCCCGGGCGATTGGGTCGTGATGTGTCGTTCATGCGATGTTTCCCGTTGGATGCCCTTCCATGGGCCGCAATGCCGGTGTTCGTCAAGCCAAGAGCCGTTGATGCCCGGTTGTTTCCCCAGGTTTGCTGTGCAGACTGCTCTCCCCTGGAGGTGACCATGTCTGACGACGATCTCAACTATCTTTCCGCTCATGAAGCTGCACGGCGATTCCGTGACCGCTCGCTTTCACCGGTCGAACTGCTGGACGCGATGATCGTGCGGGCAGAAGCGATCAAGGAGAGCGTGAACCCCTTTGGTGACTGCTATTTTGAAGAAGCGCGGGAACGGGCGAGGGAATCGGAGAAGGTCTTTGCCAACAAAGGTGGCGAAACCCGCCCGTTGGAAGGCTTGCCGCTGGTCGTGAAGGACACCAGCGCCATCGCTGGAAAACGCACGGCCAAGGGATCGATGATTTATCGCGATCACGTCGATAACGAGACCGACCCCGACATTGAGCGTCTGTGCAATGCCGGCACGAACCTCTTCGCGCGCACCACGACACCGGAGTTCGGCTGGCTCTACACCACGCAGTCGCGAATCTGGGGGGTGACCCACAATCCCTGGCGTCATGGCATTTCGCCGGGCGGATCGTCGGGTGGTTCGGCATCGGCACTGGCGGCCGGTGCCACGGTCCTGGCGACGGGTGGGGACAGCACGGGTTCAATCCGTCAGCCCGCCAGTCAGTGCGGCGTGGTGGGCTATCAGGCACCGTTCGGGCGCATTCCGATGCCAGGCTCCAGCAGCTTCGGCTACTACCTCCATCACGGCCCGATGACACGTACGGTTGCCGATGCAGCGCTGATGGCCAACATCATGTCGGGCCCTGATGTCAGGGATCACAACAGTCTCCAGGAACGTGTCCTGATCCCCGACGAACTGGATGGCATCAAGGGCATGCGTATCGCGGTATCCATCGATCTCGGGTTCTACGAGATGCTCGATGATGTCGTGCGCGAAACCATGGCTTCGCTCGAAGCCCTGCGCGACGCCGGCGCCATCATCGACCTCATCAAGGTTGACTGGGCCGAGGAGCTCGTGCGTCTGGGCCATGGCGGTCAGGAGTTCCTCTACGCCGATGGTATCAATGCGGCGCTGGAGGAACATGGTGATATCGTCAGCGACTATTTCCCGCAGCTGGCCGAAACGGCGAACAGCTACACGGCCGATGATTTCCGCCGTGCCCTCACCATGGCCGGTGAGGTCTGGAAGGACCATCTGGGCCCGATGTTCGGCGAATACGACGCCTTCATCACACCAACCGTGTCATGCCCGGAGATACCCGCGACCGGTTGGCAGAAGGACACGATCACGGTGAACGGCAAGGAAGTCACCGACACCCAGACCGCCATGACCGTGTTGTGGAACATGTACGGTTATTGTCCGGTTCTCGCGGTGCCTTCCGGGATGACCGATGCCGGATTGCCAACCGGCCTTCAGGTCATCGGGCGGCCTTGCGACGATGTCACGGTGTTCCAGATTGCCTCGGCCCTCGAGCAGCGTCGTCCCTGGCTGGATACGCCCGAACGCAGGCCCGCACTTGGCTGATCCGTCATCTTGATAACGGACGATTGATGGGAACCCCATGCGGTTTCGTCCGTTGTTCCGGGCAAGGGCATTGCGCCTCTGCAACCAGAACAATGACGGAGAAACCTCATGGATATCTATGAACGCCTGATCGAAGACCATGGCAAACAACGTGGTCTGGCCGGTGGGCTTGCCAAGACAGAGGGCGACAGTGCAGAGCGCCGCCGTCTGTTTGATGCCTTCAAGTTGGAAGTTGAAAGCCACGCCGCACTGGAAGAGCAGGTCTTCTATGCGGAGCTGATGAGTCACGCAGAGGGCCAGGAACAGGCGCGCCACAGCATCATCGAACACGATGAGGCGTCAACGCTGATCGAGGAACTCTTGGAGCTGGACATGGCAAGCAGCGGCTGGCTCAACAAATTCAACAAGCTGCATCACGAACTGGAGCATCATGTCGAGGAAGAGGAAAAGGACGTTTTCCGGCTCGCACGCAAGCTGATCAGCGACAAACGCGCCAGGGAAATGGCAGAGGAGTTTGATCGCCTGAAGAAAGAGGCAATGGCAGCCTGATCTGTTTCCACAATCTCCGGTTCAGATCGGAGATCGTGGAACCTTCTTGTTTCATCAGAGGCCCCGGCGGAGGTGGTTCAGAAGGTCGATGCGGGTAATGACACCAAGGAAGCTGTCGCCGTCGACCACAATTGCCGTGAGGTCGCGCCGGAAGATCGGCATCAGATCTTCGATGCTGGCGGTACGCTCGACCGTTTCCAGGTCGGCTGTCATGGCTGACGAGACCGGATCCTGGAAGCTTTCCCGCTTCTGGTGGATCGCCAGCAGGACGTCGGATTCATCGATGATTCCGACGGCCTTGTTCTGATCCAGCACGGGGAGCTGGCTGACGTCATAGAGTTTCATGCGTGAAAGCGCGTTCGCCAGCGTGTCGTCCGGTTTGACCGTGACAGATGCCTTGTCGTTATGCGGGCGCGCGATCAGATCGCGCAGGTCGCCGTGCTGTTCACGCTCGATGAAGCCCTGATCGAGCATCCAGTAATCGTTGTACATCTTGGAGAGGTACTTGTTGCCGCTGTCGCATACGAAGGTGACGACGTTCTTGGCTTCGGTCTGATCGCGGCAATAGGCCAAGGCGGCAGCAATCAGGGTACCCGATGATGACCCGGCCAGAATGCCTTCGTCTTCCAGCAGCTTGCGTGCGGTCAGGAAGGCCTCTTTGTCGGCAACGGTGTAGGCACTCGAAACCAGCGAAAGGTCGCTCACATCGGGAATGAAATCCTCACCAATGCCTTCGACCAGCCATGAGCCGAGGTCGCCCATCTCACCCTTGTTGACATAATCGGCCAGGATGGAGCCCTCAGGGTCTGCCAGGACCATTTCCAGGTCCGGAGCGACCTTCTTGAAGAAGCGGCCCAGGCCGGTGATCGTGCCGCCGGAACCCACGCCACAGACCATGGCGTCCATGCGATGAGACATCTGGGCCCAGATTTCAGGGCCCGTGCTGGTCTCATGGGCCAACGGGTTGGCCTGATTGCCGAACTGGTTGATGAAGACGCTGTTCTCAATCTCGCCGTTCAGGCGCAGCGCCATGTCCTGGTAGTACTCTGGATGGCCCTTGCCGACGTCCGAACGGGTCAGCAGAACTTCTGCGCCCATGGCCTGGAGATTGAAGATCTTCTCCTGGCTCATCTTGTCGGGAATCACCAGAATCAGGCGATACCCCTTCTGACGGGCGACCAGCGCCAGACCCAGGCCGGTGTTGCCCGCCGTTGCCTCGATCAGGGTGCCGCCCGGTTTGATGGCACCAGACTTCTCGGCTGCCTCGATCATGCTCAGTGCCGGGCGATCCTTGATCGATCCGCCGGGGTTCTGGTTTTCGAGCTTGAGGAACAGGCGGCATTTGCCGGTATCGAACTTGGTGACCTCGACCATCGGCGTATTGCCGATCATGTCGAGAACGTTGGTGTGGTAGGTCATGGCGGCTCCGGCGACAGAGTTTACGTGGCGTTTCGTTTAGCATAGGCCAAGTCGCCGGACACAACACCCGACGGAAGCGGCATCATCATGGCCCATCCCCAGAATTATCGTGCCTATGGCGTGCTGCTTCGTGGCGGCAAGGTGCTGATTTCGGCCGAATGGATCGGTTCCGTCTTTGCCTGGAAATTTCCCGGCGGTGGTGTCTGGCCCGAAGAAAGCGCAGAGGAAGCCGTACACCGGGAATTGATGGAGGAGGCAAGTCTGGATGTGACCATCGTGCGGGAGCTGCATGACCCCGGCACCAAGGTCAGTCCCTGGACCCGTGCCCCCTACACGCCGATCTATTTCCTGATTGCGGCAGAGGGTGAGCCGGTCGTCCCCGCTGGTGAGAAGGTTGAACTCTCCTTCATGGACCCTGAGCAGGTGCTGGCGAGCGGGCTTGTGGCCGACCCGGAGAAGACGGCTCTGCGCCGGGCTCTGGAAGCCTAGCCATTCACAGGCATGTCTCGTGGGGCATGGCTGATGATTTCGCAGGCACCCTCGGTCACGATCGCCTGCTCACCCAGGGTCATCATCAGGCCCTTGTTGCGGTTGACCATCAGCATGTGCATGAAAAAGACCATGCCGGGTTCCAGAACCAGAGGGTCGGCTTCCCGGATCAAGGGGTCTTCCATCCAAGTCGGCGGGTAGACCGGGCCCATCGTGTAACCGCAGACGTTGAGGAAGCTGTCTCCAAAGCCGCCATCGACAAAGGCCTGTTTGTGCGCCTGAAAGACATCACCGACTGTGTTGCCGGCGCGCAGGGTCACTTCGCAGGCCTCCAGACCTTCCCGGCAGGCATCGAACATGGGCTGATGCAGCGGGTCGGGCTTGCCTGTCACGACGGTCAGCGTCATGGCCGCGTGATAGTGCCGGTAGGAGGCCGCAAATTCGTGGAACATCTGGTCGTTGTCGTCGATGTGACGACCTTCGGCCTTGTAGCGGACCAACAGGGCGGAGGGACCGCTCCCCATGGGCCAGACATGGGATGGTGTATCGCCGTCGCGCGACCAGTTGATCGCCTGCATGGCGCCGCGGATATCGCCTTCGAAGGCTCCAGGCACCGACAGGCGAATGCCTTCATCACGCATGGCATCACAGATTTCTCCGGCCTTGCGCATGTAGTCCAGTTCTGCAGGACTTTTGACGATGCGCTGCAGGCGCACGATGTCGGACGCGTCTTCAAGTTTGCAGAATGGTTCGAGCTCGGCCTCCAGCATCTTGCCGCGCGCAGCCGAAAGGCCATAGGCGTCGTACTCCACGCCGATGCGTTTGCCCGCCATGCCATGGCTCTCGAGCATCTCCCGAACATCACGCGCGGGGTTCTGGTTGCCGGAATCAACCCAGATGCGCACGTCTTCAATGATGGAGGTGTAGGCCGCCTGCACACGGTCGGCCGACCTTGTGACAAGCGTGAGCTCACCGTTTGCGCCAAAGAACAGGCTCTGGAACAGAACGAAGCCGTCGGTGTCGTAACCGGTCAGGTAATACATGCTCTCCTGGCGGAAGAGCAGAATGCCGTCCAGCCCCTTGTCCGCAAGCGTCTTGCGCAACCGCGCCTGGCGGGATTGGAATTCGTCGATCGAGAAATGCAAATGCATGGTCAACTTCCTTTCCGGACCATCAGGCCATCTCCGAGCCGCCGCTGGCGACAGCCTCTGCAGAAAACCCTGCATCCTTGTGTAGCCCGGGGCAAGGCGCAGAAGTCAAACACCCAGGTATTCCGACAGCGCGGGAACGTCGGGTTGGTCGAGAAAGGTTGCCGTCGAACCAACCGCGGCAATCGCACCGTCATGCAGGAAGGCTGTGATCTCAGCGACATGCCGCGCGTCAGCCGGGTCATGGCTCACCATGACGACCGTCATACCGGTGTCGTGGCGCAGGGTGTTGACCAGATCCAGCATGTCGCGGCGCAGGGCGGGTCCGAGCGCGGCAAACGGCTCATCCAGCAACAGAAGTGGGCGCTGACGCACCAGGCTACGTGCAATCGCCACCCTTTGGCGCTCGCCGCCCGAGAGTTCGCGCGGCAGCCGTGCCTCCATGCCTGTCAGCCCGACACGTTCCAATGCTGCGGTTATGTCCGACTTCTGGGAACCGGTAAGGCGCAGGTTTGGGTCGATGCCAAGGCCGATGTTCTGCAAGGCGGTCAGATGGGGGAAGAGATTGTGTTCCTGAAACAGCGTCGTGACCGGCCGGTCCGATGGTGCAAGGTTGGTCACTTCGGCACCCAGCACATGGATCGCACCGGCAGTCGGCCGCTCGAATCCCGCAACCAGCGAAAGCAGGGTGCTCTTGCCGGCCCCGCTGGCGCCCAGCAGCGCGGTGAACGAGCCTGATGGGACGGCAAGGTCATAGGTGACCTGCCAGTCGCCATAACCGAAACGAATACCCCTGAGTTCAAGTCCGGTTGCGTCCACCGATCCCTCCTTCGATCACGACAAAGACCGCGAGACACAATCCCACGAGCAGAAGTGCAAGCACGGCAGCCTCGTCCATGCGGTAACTGCCCAGGGCGCGGTAGAGCATCAGGGAAAGTGTGGCGTCGCGTTCGGTTCCAAACAGGGCGATTGCCGTGAGGTCACCGGTCGCCAGGGCAGAAGCCAGTGCCCAGGCCGTTGCGACCCCCTTTCTGGACGCAGGCCACTCCAGATGGCGTATGCGCGCCCAACCGCGCAGGCCCAGGCTGGCGCACAGGCGGTCATGATGTTCGGCCGTGCGGCGCAGCGTGGGTGCCAGAATGCGCAGGACATAGGGCACGGCAACGATGCCGTTGACCACAGCGGCAAGGGGCAGAGCCCAGTCGAAAACCGGAACAACCGGCAACAGCAGCACAAAGAGGCCTGCACCCAGTACGATGGGTGAAATCACCAGGGTCAGACTTCCGGCAAGCTCCATCCGATCCGCCAAACGGGTACGGCCGGCGCGCACAGCAAGGTCGCGTGTGGTGGCAAGCAGTGCCAAACCAAGAAGAAGCGCGAGGAAACCCGCGCCAACACCAACCGACACGCTGCGCAGGGCCGCAGCCCAGACCTCCTGGCGCGAGAGAACGTCAAGAACGGGACCCGACAGACCTGCAATCAGAATTGCGCAAAGGGGACCAAGGACCCAAAGGCTGCCTGTCACGAGCGCCAACCCGTCGATGAGGCGACCGGACAGATGGCCCGTGTCGGGGCGTGCAACAAGACGTTCTTCGGTGGCCTGGCTTTCGGGTGTTTTTGCGAACCGGAAGAAAATGACCGCCATGACGGCGCAGGCCGCGACCTGGATCAAGGCCAGTCCGACGGCTCTGGCAATGTCGAAGTCCAGCCGCAGGGCCTGATAGATCGCCACTTCCAGCGTGGTGTTTCTGGGCCCGCCGCCCAGAGCCAGAACGACGGCAAAACTGGTAAAACACAGAAGAAAGATCAGCATGGCCACGCCGGGAATGACGGCGATCAGGCGGGGCAGCTCGATGAGGCGAAAAATTGCCCAGGGCCCCATGCCGAGCTGGCCGGCCAATCGCCAGCTTTCACCGGGAATGGCATGCCATGCGCCCAGCAGCAGCCGCACAGCCAGCGGCATGTTGAAGAAGACATGGGCGATCAGAATGCCTGAAAGGCCATAGAGCGGTGACAGGCCCGGCAATCCTGCCGCTTCCATCGTGTTGCTGATGGCGCCGTTCTGACCCCAGACGGCGGCAATGCCGAAGACAGCGACAATGACGGGCAGAACCAGCGGCAGGCCCATCAGGCGCAGCAGGAGCGTGCGCCCGGTAAAGCTGGAACGGCGCGCGAAAGCCCGTGCCACCGGCAGCGCAAACGCAAGCGACAGCACCGTGGAAAGCAGCGCCTGGACCACCGTGAAGCGCAGAACACGCAGGGTGTAGGTGTCCCACACCGAAGCGATCGACAATTCGGGCGCGGCGTGGAGCAGGGCGCCAAGGGCCACGGCCGCCAGTCCCAACGTGCTCAGGAGAGCGAAACCGCCGGGCCACAGGAGTGGCCGGTAGCCCGTCATCATGTCACTGGCTCATGGCATCCAGCCATTCCTCGGTCCACTGGTGACGCTCGCGACTGACCTCCATGGGCCCCAGAAGGATCGAAATCTCCGGTTCGGGCAGGTCACGAAACTCCTGGGGCAGGGCATCGCCGATGTTGATGACCGGGAACATCCAGTTGCCGGTGGGAATGAGTTCCTGGAACGCTGGAGAGATCATGAAGGACAGGAACTCCTGCGCCAGTTCGGTGTGCTGTGACCCTGCAACCAGCGCTGCGACCTCAATCTGAACGTAGTGACCTTCGGGGAAGATGATGGCCTTGTAGCGGTCGCTGCCCTCGACGATCTGGTGATAGGCCGGCGACGTCGTGTAGCTCAGCACCATGGGCGCTTCGCCTTCCAGGAACAGGCCATAGGCCTCGCTCCAGCCCTTGGTCACCGTCAGGACCCGCTGGGACAAGCGCTCCCAGTTTTCTCCGGCATCGGCGCCATAGACTGCCTTCATCCAGAGCAGCAGGCCCAGCCCTGGTGAACTCGTGCGGGGATCCTGAATGATGATCTTTGGCTCGGGCGCGCCACTCACCAGATCATGGAGCGAGGCTGGGGGGATGGGCCACGCCTCGCTGTCATAGATGACCGCGAAGTACCCGTAGTCGAAGGGAACAAAGACCGGGTCGTTCCATTCCAGCGGCAGGTCGAGACCTTCCAGACTGATTCCGTGCGCCTGAACCAGGCCTTCGATCTGGGCTTCGGCCATCAGGTTGTTGTCTAGGCCAAGCACGATATCGGCGCGGGTCTGGTCGCCTTCCAGGCGAAGACGTGACAGCAGCGTGGCTGCGTCTTCCACCGCGGTCCATTCGATGGCGCAATCGCATTGCGCTTCAAAGGCCTCTTCGATGGCGGGACCCGGCCCCCATTCGCTGATGAAGGAGTCATAGGTGTAGATGGTCAACACTTCCGCGCGTGCGGCAGTGGCCATCAGCAGGGTGGAAATCGCAAGGATGGACAGACGCAACATCAAACACTCCTCTTTGCGCCGGGCGAAGAGGGAGAAGGTGCGGTTCTGCGGGTGAAACCGTCGCCTCAATCCCTACGCCGGCATGATCCGGATCAGGTTCGACGGGTCGGTGCGCTGGCACCTCTCAGCCCGAACTGGGCTCCCCGTGAGTGACAGGACAAGAGATAGGGGTTCGTTGCCGTATTGGCAAGGGCGCGTCAGGCGCGGCGCAGTTCGAAGGTGTAGATGCCGTCGTTTTCCGTGCTGGAAAGCAGGGCATGGCCGGTCAGCTCGCTGAACGCCTCGAAGTCCTTCACCGCGCTGGGATCGGTCGCATGTACGGTGAGCACATCGCCAGCGGACATGGCCTTAAGGCGCTTCTTGGCTTTGAGCACGGGCAGCGGGCAGGCCAGTCCCTTGACGTCGAGTTCTTCGTTCATGCCGCCTTCATAACCCAATCAGGGATCACAGAACACGCTCTCCATAGGCAAAAAGCGCAGGTGTCCCGCCGGTGTGGATGAAGAGCAGGGTTGCATCCCGCCCACCTTTCCCGACTCGGGTCAGGAAACTGGCCATTGCCTTTCCCGAATAGACCGGATCCAGGATCAGCCCTTCCTTGCGAGCCGCCGCCGTCATGGCAGCGCGGGTCGGTTCGTTGAGCAGGCCATAGCCCGGTGCCAAAGCGTCGTCGACCAGACAGACATCATCGGTACCAACGGGCGAGCGCATATCCAGAAGCTCTGCGATCTGATCGCAGCGAACGGCGATGCGCCGGCTCTGCTCTGCGGCATTCCTCCGCACACAAGCTCCGATCACTGGCGTCGTCACACCCAGAGCTCGGAGTCCGAACAGGAGGCCGGCATGGGTGTTGCCACTGCCTGAGGGAACGATGATTTCGTCAGGAGATACCTGCATTTCACGGAGTTGCTCGGCAAGCTCCATCGCAGCAACAATGTATCCCAGAGCGCCCAGGGGCTTGTGTGTTGGTGAAAGCGGAATGATGTAGGGCCACCTGCCTCTGGCACGCAGCGAATCTGCGATCACGCCCAGGTTCCTGTCCGCGCCTGCTTCATCCTCGCCATGGGGATAGGCATGGATGACTGCGCCCAGCAGTTGATCGAGCAGCACATTACCGGAATCGCGATAGAGGTCATCGACATTGGCGACCCGTTCCTCGAGCTGAATATGGCAGTCCAGGCCGAGCTTCGCCGCCGCCGCCGCAGCAAGACGTACGAAGTTGGACTGAACCGCGCCGGTGATCAAGATAGTGTCGCAGTGCCGATCGAGCGCTTCACCCAGATAGAATTCCAGCTCGCGCTCCTTGTTGCCGCCCATGGCAAGACTGGCGCAGTCATCACGTTTGATGAGCAGTCGCCCAGCGCCCGTAGCCGCTGCCAGACGGGGCATGTCCTCAAGAGGCGTGGGCAAGGAACAGAGATGCGCGCGCGGAAACGCTTCAAGGATTCTAGGCAGATAGTTGCCGTCGGATTTCATGCGTCTTCATCCAGGTCAGGCCAAGGATGGACTTAGCACGTTCACGTGACATTCTGCCCGCTCGCGTGAGCAGGGAATCGTCAACATGCCGCGATCAGGTGATGGACGCGTCAGTAGCCGCGCCGGTCTTCAGGAGACCGGGCGCGAGCAACTGAATATGGGAAAAATGGTGCCGCCGCTCAGGATCGAACTGAGGACCTCATCCTTACCAAGGATGCGCTCTACCACTGAGCTACGGTGGCTTTGAAACCGGGCCGGAACCTGCCACAGTGCAAGGGGTGAAGCAAGCATGTCCGAGGGCAATGTCGTGAGCAATTGCAAGGCCGACAAGACGGCTGATTCAGGAGCAGAAAACCAGGCTGACCTGAAGGCGCAACGCCTGGCAGAAGCACTGCGTGCGAACCTGAAACGGCGAAAAGCCCAGGCGCGGGATCGTACGCAATCAGAGGATCGTGATCAGCCGGACCGAGGCTAGATTTGTGGCGTGAATTTTGCTTGTTTGTGGGCGATGTCAAAGCGGTTTCGCCAGTTTCTGATGCTATCTGCGTTGCTTTGGGTCACGGCTGTGTCGAAACAAGCCATGGCCGAGGTGCTGGATTTCTATGTCCTGCGCGACACCCTGATCGAGGAAACCCGTTTCGGGAATGATAGCCAGGACAGCGTCGCTGGCATCGATGTCATTGGCACGTGGGCACGCTGGCGCGGTGTGGTGGATCGTGTCATCGAGTCGCAGGACGGTCTTTGGCTGATCCTCGTCGAGATGGACGAGCCGGAGTTTCCCGGACCCAGCCATGATCTGGAAGTCTGGACCGATGACCCCGCTGCTGCGCTTCTGGAGCCGGGGCATGCCATTACGGTAAAGGGCAACATCATCGACTTTCGGCGCCTGCCTGGCGCCATCGTGCGGATCGTGATCGACGCGCGCATCTGATTTGTCCACGCCTCAAACGCACCGCAGCACTGCCTTAGTTTTGCACCCGCACCGCTCCAGTGTATGAGAGGGGCGCGCCTGAAACCCGGGAGCTGAAAGCGTGGACAGGATTGGTGTGGCTGGCGGTGTGGCGCTGAAAGGCGAGATCGCCATTGCAGGTGCAAAGAACTCTGCCCTGAAACTGATGGTGGCGTCGCTGCTGAGCGATGCGCCCCTGGTGCTGGAAAACATGCCGCAGGTTGCTGATGTCGGGGCCTTGACGAGTGTTCTCGAAGAACTGGGCGTTCGTGTCACCCGTGATACCGGTACGCCCGGTCGCATGAGCCTGCATGCTGAAACTATTGCATCGACTACCGCACCCTATGATCTGGTGCGCAAGATGCGCGCCTCCGTCCTGGTCTTTGGTCCGCTGTTGGCGCGTTGTGGCAAGGCCAAGGTATCGCTGCCGGGCGGGTGTGCCATCGGCACGCGGCCGGTCGACCTGCACGTTCTGGGGCTTGAGGCACTGGGAGCCAAAATCCATCTGGAAGAAGGTTATCTGCTGGGTGAGGCGCCGGGTGGCCTCAAGGGCGCCAGGATCGAGTTTCCCATGGTCTCGGTCGGCGCAACCGAGCATGTGATGATGGCAGCGACACTGGCCAAGGGCGTCACCGAACTGCGCAACGTGGCGCAGGAGCCGGAGATTCTCGATCTTGCCGAATGCCTCAATGCCATGGGTGCCCGGGTCACGGGCGCTGGCAGCCCGGTCATTCGTATTGAAGGTGTTGAAGGTCTTGGCGGTGCGACCCACCGCGTTGTGCCCGATCGCATCGAGACCGGCACCTACATCATGGCTGCTGCAGCAACCGATGGTGAGATCGAGCTGCTCGAGACGAATCTGGAACATCTGGGCGCCGTGGTTTCTGCGCTCGAGAAGGCCGGCGTCGAGATTTCTGAAACCAATCGCGGCATCCTGGCAAAACGCGCCAACGGCCGCCTTTCCGCCGTCGATATCAATACGCAACCCTATCCCGGCTTTGCCACGGATCTGCAGGCCCAGTTCATGGCGCTGATGGCCATGGCCCAGGGCGTGTCGTTTATCGATGAAACAATCTTCGAGAATCGCTTCATGCATGTCCCTGAACTGATGCGCATGGGGGCAGACATTCAGGTCCACGGCGGCTCCGCAACCGTAAAGGGGGTGGAGCGTCTGCGTGGCGCGCCGGTCATGGCGACGGATCTGCGTGCTTCGGTTTGCCTGGTGTTGGCGGCCCTGGCTGCAGAAGGTGAGACAATCGTTAATCGCGTGTACCATCTGGACCGCGGCTATGAGCGGCTGGTAGACAAGCTTGCCGCGTGTGGCGCAAGGATCGAACGGTTGGCGGATTAGATGCAGGAAAGCGGACTCAAGCTCAAGGCAACGGATGATGACGATCTGGAGGTCTTTTCGACCGTTCTCCAGGACGCACGCATGCCAATGTCCGAGGTGACATTTCTGAAGGAAGAGAAGCGTTTTGCTGCGCTTTTCCACCGTTATTGCTACGAGCAGATGCAGGACATGGTGACCGGCCATGATCTGATGCAGGTTGAGTGCGCTCTGGTCTTTGATGACGTGAGCAACGCCAGCGCCTGGGACCTTGGTGGGCTTGGCGGCGGTGGTATGGCCGAACTGATGACAATCGTCAGCGACAGTACGACCGAGGATTCCGTCTCGATCACGCTGGTGTTTCACGGGGGCGGTCACATCAAGGTCGATGCTGCCCGTGTCGAGGGCCGTCTTGCCGATATCGGCGAGGCCCAGCCGGCTGATCGCAGACCGCGTCACGCCCCGACATTCGATATCTGACACGCGGTTCCGGCCCGCAAATCCCGGATGGAAACGGTGATGGCCGACAACGATCAGGATCCCAACGCCAGGATTGTCGACATTGAACTCGACGACAAGCTGGTGGTCCGTCGCAGTGCCGAGATCGAGCACGAGATGGGTGTTGCGATCTTCGATCTTCTAGAAGCCAACCTGTTTGCGCCCGTGGACGCACCTCCAGGCCCCTATCGGGTGCGGCTGGCTATTCGTGACGGTCGCAGCCTGGTGTTCGAAATCAGCGACAGCGAGGGCAAGGAACTGACCCACGAGGTCGTACCGCTCAACCTGTTTCGCCGGATCGTGAAGGACTACTTCACGGTCTGCGAAAGTTACTTCGATGCAATCAAGAACGCGCCGGCCTCACGGATCGAAGCGCTCGACATGGGCCGCCGCGGCCTGCACAACGAAGGCGCCGTCCTGCTGCGCGAGAATCTGGAAGGCCGCATCACGATTGACGATGAAACCGCGCGGCGTCTTTTCACGCTGATCTGCGTTCTCCACATCCGGGGCTGAGGTTCATGGCCGATCTTCCCGGCGCGGTTCTGTTCGTGTGCAACTTCAATGCTGTGCGTTCGCCCATGGCCGAAGGCTTCATGAAGAGTCTTTACGGCCAGCAGGTCTTCATCGATTCTGTCGGCGTTCGCCCCTATGAAGAGCCCGATCCCTTCATGGTCGCAGTCATGGAGGAGATCGGCGTGGATATGTCCCGCCACAAGCCCAAGACGTTCGACA
>CALIUG010000236.1 GCA_938048755.1 uncultured Alphaproteobacteria bacterium | reverse complement strand
CCCTGTGACGCAGCCGATGCACGACGCCAGATCGACCGGCTGAAGGTGCGGCCCATACTGGATGGTCTGCGCGGCCAACCCGCTGTTGATGTCAACGCCCTGGCGGATGCCGTCGCCCGGCTTTCAGTTCTGGCGATCTGTCTGGGCGACCTGATCGAGGGTCTCGATATCAATCCCGTGATCGTCTATCCCGATGGCTGTGTTGCCGTCGATGCTCTTGTTCTGCCTATCGCCAGCACCTGAACGGGATTCTTGGCCCCAAGCACATCAGCCCCTTAAGGTATGTCCCTGCACAAGGAGGTTCCCGTGATCCGCAATCCCATCCCCTGGCCCAATGGTGCGCGTTGCGCCGTGGCGTTCACCTTCGACATGGACGGCGAAAGCCTGATGCACGTCAATCACGCCGGGGACATTAGCGACCGGATCGTGGGCACGTCAGACCTGCGCTACGGTCCGGAAGTGGCCATGCCGCGCCTGATCGACCTCTTCGCAAAATACGACATGAAGCAGACCTTCTTCATCCCGGGCTGGTGCGTAAAAAACTACGGTGCGACCATCGAGGAAGTGCTGAAGGGAGGCCATGAGATTGCCCATCACGGCTGGCTGCATGGTTCCCTGCGTGACATGAGCGACGATCAGGAATCTGAGGACATCGCGCGCGGCGTCGAAGCCATTGTGACCGCCACCGGCGACAAACCCCGCGGCTTCCGTGCGCCAAGCTACACCATGTCCCACCGCACCCTGGGCCTTCTGCAGGACCACGGCATGGTCTATGAGGCCTCACTCTTTGGCGATGACATTCCCTATCTCGTTGAAAACGAACGCGGATCTCTGGTGGAGCTACCCAGCCACATGACCATGGATGACTGGACCCAGTTCGTCAGTTTCCCCGATTTCGGTGTCCGTCAGACCATCAAGGCACCATCAGAGGGTTTCCAGGTTCATGTCGAGGAGTTCGATGCCATGTGGGAGCATGGCGGGCTGTGGTGTTCGGTCTGGCACCCCTTTGTCAGCGGACGCCTGGCGCGGGCCATGCAGATTGAACGGCTCATCCAGCATATGCACGAGAAGGGTGGGGTCTGGTTTGCCCGCATGGACGAGATCGCTGCTCATGTGAACGGTCTCGTCGAGCGTGGAGAATGGGAACCACGGCGTCACACACTGCCCTACTGGACCAAAGCCGATGCCTAGGGGACTAGTCCTGCTCGAAGGGAGACGACGATGGCCGATATGAAACAGCAACTTCTCGATTGGATCGAGGAAGACCGGACCAAACTTCTGGGATTCTTCAGCGAGTTCGTTGCCACACCCACGCCCAACCCTCCCGGCGATACGCGCGAGGCGGTCAAACACATCCGAAGGTTCCTGGATGAACACCAGCTCGCTCACCGCGTCATTGATCCCGAACCCATGTTTCCCAATGTGGTGGGAACCTTCGACGGTGCGGGCGACGGGAAACATCTGGTGCTGAACGGCCATATCGACTGTTTCAGCGCCACCGACGAGGGCTGGAGCCATGGTGGACCATGGTCCGGCGCGATCGAGGATGGTGCAGTATGGGGGCGCGGTTCCGCCGATATGAAGTGTGGCACCTCCACCTCCATTTTCACCTTCATGTATCTCAACCGCATCAAGGAGCACCTCAACGGCAAACTCACGCTGACCTGCGTTTCCGATGAGGAAGTTTTCGGCCCCTGGGGCGCGCGTTACCTGATGAACCACCACCCGGAAGTTCACGGTGACTGCTGCCTGAACGGGGAGCCATCAAGCCCCTATTCCATCCGGTTCGGCGAGAAAGGTCCCTATTGGGTGACCTTCCACATCAAGACAAAGGGTGCGCATGGCGCCTATACCCATGCCGGCGGCAGCGCCAGTCTGGTTGCCATGGATTTCTGCCAGGACCTGCGCGGGGCCATCGACGCTATTCAGGTCGAGCCGCCCCATAACATCGGAACCGCCCTGGCCAAAGCACGCGACACCCTGGACCGCGCCATGGGCGAAGGCGCCCACACGATCATCCAGAAGGTCACCTGCAACATCGGTGTCCTGGAAGCCGGCGACAAGGTGAACGTGGTGCCGGGCACGGCACGCATCGAAACCGATATCCGCCTGCCTGTGGGCTGTGAAAAGGAAACGGTGACCAGCGTGATCGAAAGCGTCCTCGCACGCCATCCTGAGGTCACCATGGAGGAGCAGAACTACATGGCACCCAGCTGGTGCGATCCATATGGCGAGATGGTCGGCATCCTGCAGAACAATGTCGAAGCACTCGCAGGGTTCCGCCCAACCCCCATTGTCAGCCTGGGCGGCACCGACGCCCGCCTGTGGCGTTATCGCGGTATCGGCGGTTACGTCTACGGCCCCTTCCCCCATGGCATGGGCCAGCGTGACGAACATGTGCCGGTCGATGACTTCTTCCATGTCATCAAGAGCCACGTGCTTTCCGCCTATGACTACCTGAAGGCGGAGTAGCCTGCCTCCCTTCAACACGGTGTCATCCCGGCCAAGAGAGCGAAGCGAACACGAGCCGGGATGACACATCTGAATCACTTGCAGAAACCTGCGCCCATTTTGACACTCTGCGCCCTGACCACGTTACAACAACAAGAGGACGCCCATGCCCGCCATTGCTGCTGATCTGATTCTGAAAAACGGCCGCTTCGTCACCATGGACAAGGCCGATTCCACGGCCGAAGCCGTTGCCTGCTGGAACGGACGCATTCTGGCCGTGGGCAGTGTGGCAGAGGCGGAAGCCTTTGCGGGTCCCGACACCAGGACCCTGGACCTTGGCGGCAAGACCGTCATTCCCGGCCTGATCGACAGCCACTGCCATCCCGATGCCCATGCGATCACCTGTACCCTGTGGGCCGACGTAAAGCCCGATGCCACCGGTTCGATCGATGCGCTTCTGGCATTGGTGAAGGCAAAGACCGCATCCATGTCGGGAGAGGATATGTTCCTGGCCTGGGGCTGGAACGACAAGAAATGTGGCGGCTACCCCACGATCGATCAGCTCAATGCGGCAAGCCCGGACATTCCCGTCTATATCGGGCGCACCGACGGTCACATTGCCATCGTCAACGCGGCGATGCTCAAACGCATGGATGTCCCTGCGGATGCCGAGGACCCACCCCATGGCGCCTATGACCGCGATCCCGAAACCGGCGAGATGACTGGCCTGTTGCGTGAAGCCACCGCCAAACGCATCCATCGCAAGATTTACGAATCCCTCACGCCCGACAACTATGCCGAAGGCCTGAAGCAGGTCTTTGCCATGTATCACCGACATGGTTTGACCTCTCTCCACAACTCGTTGACACGCCCCATGGCGGTCGAGGCCTATCAGATGCTGCGCGACAGCGGTGATCTCACCATGCGCATGGGCATTCTGGTCAATGGCGACGATAAGAAGATGGAAGATGATTACATCGCAGCGGGCATCCGCACCGGCTTTGGCGATGAATGGATCAAGATCGTCGGCATCGAATGGTGCCCCGATTGCTCTACCTCTGGACGCACGGCGGCCTATTACGAGCCCTATATCGGTGATCCCGTGCCCGGCGAACCCGTACCCAATACCGGGATGCTGCTCTTTACGGCTGAAGACCTCACAGTACGCGCCATTCGCGCGCACAAAGCGGGTCTGCGCATCTGCATCGAAGGCGTGGGAGATCGCGGCATCGACTTCGCGCTCGATGCCATCGAGGCCGCACTGAAGGCCCATCCGGTCGAAGACCACCGCAGCCGAGTCGAACATTGCTGTTACGTCACGCCGGAGCTCGTCGAGCGCCTGAAACGTCTGGGAGTCACCGACAGCTCGGCCACCGGATTCATGTACGATCTGGGCGATGCCTATGTCGCCAACCGTGGCGCGGACGCCATGAAACACATGTGGCCGCACCGCGCACTGATCGATGCGGGCGTTCCCGCCCCCGGTCATTCCGATGCCCCGGTCTGTGGGGTCAATCCCTGGGAAGTGTTCTGGAGTCTGGTCAACCGCACCAGCGACACCGGCGGCTCTCTTGATTCCAGCCAGGCCATCACGGTCAGCGAGGCACTGCACACCTACACGACGCTGGGCGCCTGGACCGGCTTCGACGAAGACATCAAGGGCAGCATCGAAGCCGGCAAAATGGCCGACTTCGCCGTCCTGAAGCAGGACCCCTGGTCCATCGACACAAAGGAACTGCGCGACGTCGAAGTTGCCATGACCCTGGTCGGCGGCGAGGTCGTCTACGAGGGGTAAAAGGGGTGTCACCCCGGCCGGAACAAAGTGGAGAGCCGGGGCCTCGCGAGACTGATGCTGAACTATCGAGATCCCGGATAACCGCCACGCGGTTTCCGGGATGACACAGTTTTTGACTACTCCGCAGCCAGCAGATGGCCCCGCAGGCCCAGGATGTCGTCGAAGTCGGCGACATAGGCGTCCAGGTTCTCGTCGGTCATGGGCAGACACAGCAGCATGGAGTTGCGCCAGGTCATGCGGTGCCCCCGGGCAAGCAGGTCGTAGTAGAGCAGCTCGCCCTTCAACTTGTTGTCACGCTCGCTGTCGTGTTCATCGCGCAGCGGCCCTTCACAGCAATGCACCTGCATGATGGACCCCATACCGGTCACGATCATGGGCAGGCTGTGTTTCGCGATGACGGCATTCAGCCGATCGCGGAACGTGTCACCCCATGCGTTGAAGCTGTCGGCCTTTTCGGGCGTGTAGATCTGCGTCATTGCGGTTGAACCGGCCGCATGGGTAATGACGGTGTTGTTGAAAGTCCCGGCATGTCCGATCGGGTCTTTCGAGCGCGGGTCATACCGCATCATGATGTCGTCGCGCCCGCCAAAGGCGCCAAAGGTCGCACCGCCACCGATATATTTCCCCATGGTGGTCATGTCGGGCGTGATGCCCAGGATCTTCTGCAGGCCACCACCAGAGAGACGGCTGGTCACGACCTCATCGAAGATGAGGATGATGTCATGTTTTGCGGTGACATCACGCAGGGCCTGCAGGAATTCCTTGTCAGCCGTGATCATGCCGCCTGCCCCCTGCATGGGCTCGATCACGACGCAGGAGAGATCCGCAGCATGTTCGTTGATCAACTCGACCGTGCGCTCGGTGTTGTTGAAGGGTGCCATGACGTAGTCGAACGGTGCGTTGATGGGCGATCCGCCATGGGCAAACATGAAGACGCCTCCATGGTAACCGCCTTCGAACACCATGATCTTGTCGCGGCCCGTGACCACACGTGCCGTCATCATGGCCATCATGTTGGCTTCGGTGCCTGAATTGGTGAACCGGACCTTGTCGATGGACGGGAAACGGCTCACCAGTTCGGCGGCCAGAATGCGCTCATACCGATTCGGGCCGCCCAGCACCGTACCGTCGCTGACCGCGCGGGTGATGGCATCCATGATCTTCTTGTTGGAATGGCCGAAAAGTCCCGCACCGAACTCACCAACGAAGTTGGTGTATTTGTGGCCATCGATGTCCCAGACATACTGATCTTCGCCACGTTCGATGGTGAGCGGGAACGGGGGATAGAAGAGCACTGTGCGGGTGTTGCCGCCCGGCATGGAGCCGGCGGCCTTCTCGTCCTCGGATTTGCTCTTCGGGTTGGCGTCGCTGAAGCCCTTGACGGCTTCTTCCAGCGCATCCTTCAGATCAGCTTCCAGCGCGACATTGCTCAAGGTGGCCATGGTTTCCCCTCCGTTGGCGTTTGAGAAAGGCTAGCGCGGTTCCAGGGACTTCACCAGTGCTTGGCGCTGCCATAGGGACCGTGGTTAAGTGGGGCAGCACGTTTCACTGATCGGGGCCGCCATGTCGGACATGTTTCCCAACCTGTTTTCGCCACTCACCATCAAAAATGTGACCCTGAAGAACCGCGTCTTCTCGACCGGTCACATGACGACCCTGGTGACGGGCTACAAGCCCAACGATGACCTGGTGGCCTATCACGAGGCACGCGCGAAGGGCGGAGCTGGTCTGGTCATCATCGAGGTCGCACTGGCGCACGAATCAGCGGTCTATACGTCCCACTCGATTGCCGCCTACAACGATGAGTGCATTCCCGGATATCAGCGCATTGCCGACGCCGTTCATCCGCACGGCTGCAAGGTTTTTGGTCAGCTGTTCCATCCCGGACGCGAGAACATGGAATCGATCGACGGCAGCGCGCCCGTCGCCTATGCACCCTCAGCCGTACCCAACGAGCGCTTTCACGTCATGCCCCGCCCCATGTCGCGCAAACTGATCCACTCGGTCGTGGAAGGGTTTGGCGACGCCGCTGTGCGCCTGAAGAAGGGTGGGCTGGACGGCGTCGAGATCGTCGCCAGCCACGGTTACCTCCCCGCACAGTTCCTGAACTCCAATGCCAACCTGCGGGAGGACGAATACGGCGGCAGTCTGGAAAACCGCGTTCGCTTCATCCGTGAGATCACCGACAACATCCGCAGCAAGGTGGGCGAGGACTTCGTGGTCGGTCTGCGCATTTCCGGCGACGAACAATCTCACGACGCGCCCGATATCGACACGGTCGTGGGTGCCATCGAGATGCTCGATCAGGGCGGAGGGCTCGATTACTTCAATGTCATCGCGGGATCTTCATCCTCGCTGGGTGGATCCATCCATATCGTACCGCCCATGTTCATCGAAACCGGCTATGTCGCGCCCTTTGCCGCAACCATCAAGGAGAAGGTCAGCGTTCCGGTCTTTGTCGCCGGGCGTATCAACCAGCCCCAGCAGGCCGAAGAGATTGTGGCGACAGGACAGGCCGACATGATCGGCATGACACGGGCCCAGATCTGTGACCCGGCCATGGCGGGCAAGGCCCAGGAGGGCAGAATTGACGATATCCGCGCCTGTATCGGTTGCAATCAGGCCTGCATCGGGCACATGCACATGGGCGTTGGAATCTCCTGCATTCAGCACCCGGAAACCGGCCGTGAGGTCAAGTATGGTACCCGCAAACCGATTGCGGCGAAGAAGAAGGTGCTGATTGCCGGCGGCGGGCCCGGCGGCATGAAGGCTGCCGCGGTTGCCGCCGAGCGCGGCCATGACGTGACGCTCTATGAAGCAAGCGGTCAGCTTGGCGGCCAGACACTCCTGGCCCAGGCGCTACCCGGGCGGGCCGAGTTTGGCGGCATTGTCACCAACCTGACACGGGAAATGGAACTGGCCGGCGTCACGGTCATCAGGAATACACCTGTCACACGGGACCTGATCGATCAGCAGGCACCCGATGCCGTGATCGTGGCAACCGGCGCCCTGCCCGCTCCGGTCGAGGTTGAGGGCGGTGAAGAGGCGCACATTGTCGAAGCCTGGTCCGTCATACGCGGCGAGGCCAATGTCGGCGGCAATGTCGTGATTGCCGACTGGCGATGTGACTGGATCGGCATGGGCCTTGCCGAGCACCTGGCACGCAACGGCTGCAGTGTTACGCTGGCGGTGGATGGCTACATGCCGGGACAGATGATTCAGATGTATGTGCGCGACCACTGGGCAGCGACCCTGCACAAACTGGGCGTCAAGGTGGTGCCCTATGCTCGATTGTTCGGCGCGGATGCTGACAGCGTTTATCTCCAGCATGTCACCAGTGGCGAAGCCATGATTGTTGAAGAGGTCGACACGCTTGTGACCGCCCTGGGCCACCATTCGGTCACCACACTGGCCGATGAACTGGAAGACTGGTCAGCCGAACTGCACCTGATCGGTGACTGCCTGGCCCCCCGGACGGCAGAAGAAGCGGTCCTGGAAGGCCTGAAGGTGGCTGCCGAACTCTAGCTGGAGTCAGGGTCCAAGCACGGTGCAGTAAAGTCGCATGTCCTGCAGGGACTGGCAGGCTGCC
Organism: uncultured Alphaproteobacteria bacterium; assembly: GCA_938048755.1. GTDB lineage: Bacteria > Pseudomonadota > Alphaproteobacteria > SP197 > SP197 > SP197. Next base: position 5,964 of record CALIUG010000236.1, on the reverse strand, counting down.
TCGGCATCTGCCTCGCTTTGCAGGGGGCCTGCCTGCAGGCGGAAAAACGTTTCGCCCCCCTCACCAAGTTCCTTGAGCACCAGAACGGGCACCAGATTGGCCAGAACCTGAGGGTTCTCCTTCACCAGTTGTTCCCAACCGGCCTGTGCTTCGCTCTTGTTGCGATAGGACGCCAGCCACAGACGATACGGTCCGATCGATGCAGGATCACCCAATTCAACATTGGCAACCTGTAGCGGCAACGCGAGGTCGGTGGGTGGATCAGGTGCTTCGGGTACAGCAGCCTCAACCTCTTCGATCACGACGTCTTCTTCGGGAGCCGCGATCTCAGGTTCCGTGACTTCGACGACTTCCTCTTCGGATACTGCCGCAACGATCGTTTCGGCCTCTTCCGTGGCACCCACCACATCAATCTCATTGGGCGGGGTATCGAGCAGGGGATCAGAAACCTCCTGTTCTTCGGCCACAGATTCCTCGATTTCCACCGGTTCCGTACCTGGAAGTGGCGCCAGAGCGCCGTTCAGCGGGATCAGTACCCCGCGCCCGCTTTCGACGATCTCCAGCACGCGCAGACGGTCGGGCGTCATTTCCTGTGCCAGAGTGGCGCCAGAAACGAGCGAAACCAGAATTGCGGCGGTGATTGCAGCGGTCTTCATGACCTGAACTCTAACGCAGAATGGGTGTGTCAAACCAGCCGTCATGCTTGCCAGCGCGCAGGCACATCGTTATCTGGTCGGCAACAACCGGGATGTGAATCGATGCCCTCAGACTACGGCCACCTGTTGCCTGAACTGATCGTTGCCGCCGATGAGGCCGGGGACGTCATCATGGCGCTCTATGGCAAGGTCGATGCACGCCAGAAGGAGGACCGGTCCCCTGTCACCGCAGCCGACGAAGCTGCCGAAGTGGCGATTCTTCGCCATTTGGCCCGGATCGCACCCGATATTCCGGTTGTGGCTGAAGAGCAGTCCGCCCGGGGGATTGCGCCTGAATCGGTTGGTGACCGGTTCTGGCTGGTTGATCCCCTGGACGGGACCAAGGAATTCCTGAGTAAGAATGGTGAATTCACCGTCAACATCGCGCTGATAGAACACGGCGTGCCGACGGTTACTGTGGTTGGCGCACCGGCCATGGGAACGCTTTATGTCAGTGACGGCACGACGGCTCAGCGCAGACGCGATGGTGAGGCGTTCGAGGCCATTCAGGCGCGTACCCAGCCAGCAGAAGGGGTCACCGCGGCGGTCAGCCGCTCGCACCGCGACGAGGAAACCAACACCTTCCTTCAGGGATTGACCGTGGCCGGCGAAAAGGTCGGCGGCAGTTCGATGAAGTTCTGCCTGGTCGCAGAGGCCGAGGCAGACGTTTACCCGCGCTTTGGCCGCACCATGGAGTGGGACACAGCAGCCGGTCATGGCGTCCTGCGCGCGGCCGGCGGCAGTGTCCGGCGGGTTGACGGCACCGAGCTTGTCTACGGCAAGCCCGGGTTCGAGAATCCGTCCTTCATCGCATGGGGCAAAGACGCCTGAATGGAGCGCTTGGGCGACGATCCGGAATCCCTGCAGCGCGCAGCAGAGAAGCTTCGCGATGGCGGCCTTGTCGCGTTCCCCACCGAAACGGTCTATGGCCTGGGTGCCAATGCGCAGAACGGCCAGGCCGTCGCGCGCATCTTCGAAGCCAAGGGCAGGCCCCACTTCAATCCGCTTATCGTTCATGTTCTCGATCTGGCACACGTGTCGGAGTTCGGCATCGTCAATGCGCAGGCAGAACACCTTGCAGAAGCCTTCTGGCCCGGCCCGCTGACCATGGTCTTGCCGCGCCGAGAGGGCTGCATTCTGTCGGAACTGGTCAGCGCGGGCCATCCCACGGTCGCGTTCCGATCACCTGCCCACCCGATTGCACGATGCCTTCTGGAAGAAGCCGGAGTCCCGGTGTCGGCGCCCAGTGCCAACCCGTCGGGTTACCTCAGCCCGACACGCGCCGATCATGTCGCCCAGGCTTTCAAGGACATCGATGGCCTGTTGATCGATGGAGGCCCGTGCCGGATCGGGCTGGAATCCACGGTGGTCGATCTCTCATCGGATGGCCCGGCGACTCTGCTGCGGTCGGGCGATGTCACCCTGGACAACATCCGTGCCTATCTGAGTGACGTTGTTTTGCCTTCAGACGATACGCCACTGCTCTCTCCGGGCATGCTTGCCAGCCATTACGCGCCACACAAACCGCTGCGCACAAACGCCACGACCGCCGGTGACAGCGAATCCGTCCTGGCCTTCGGCGACAGCGTGCCAAAGGGCGGCAAACACCTGCAGAACCTCAGCAGGTCTGGAAACCTGATCGAGGCAGCCGCAAATCTCTTCGAAATGCTCCATATCGCGGAGCAACAGGATGTCACGGGCATTGCCGTTGCGCCCATTCCAGGCGGCGGACTTGGCGCAGCCATCAACGACCGGTTACGGCGTGCCGCACACGGTGATTGATCGCGTGTGGAAGGTCGCTACGATCAGGCCATGATACAGGAAAATCCGCCACTAACGTCTGCCCTCGAAGCGATCAAGGCCGCTGTCGGGCCGCAGGGCTGGCTTGAGGCCGCCGACGACGTCGCGCCTTATGTTCTGGACTGGCGCCGCAAGTGGCCTGGCGCGTCGCCTCTTGTTGTGCGCCCTGCCTGCACACAGGAACTGGCCGAGGTCATGCGTCTGTGCACAGCCCACCAGATCTCAGTTGTGCCCCAGTCGGGTAATACGGGTCTGGTCGGTGGCAGCGGCCCCCGCGCCAACGGCCGCGATATCGTGCTGAGTCTCAACCGCATGACCACGATCCGCGAGGTCGACCCGGTCAACAACACGATGACGGTCGAAGCCGGCTGCATCCTGGCCGATATTCAGGCTGCCGCCGATGACCATGACCGGATCTACCCCCTGAGCCTGGCTGCCGAAGGCAGTTGCCGGATTGGCGGTAATCTCTCGACCAATGCCGGCGGCACCAATGTGCTGCGCTACGGCAATGCGCGCGATCATGTTCTTGGCCTGGAAGTCGTTCTGGCTGACGGGCGTATCTGGGACGGCTTGCGAGGGCTGCGCAAGGACAACACGGGCTATGACCTCAAACAGCTCTTTCTGGGCAGCGAAGGCACCTTGGGCATCATCACGGCTGCCGTGTTGAAGCTCTGGCCCAAACCGCGCCAGACCGTGACGAGCTGGCTTGGCGTGCCCAATGCCCATGCTGCCGTTGCGATCCTGAACAAGGCACAGGCTGCGTCGGGCAGCCAGATCACGGGCTTCGAGTACATCGTGCGTGATGCGCTGGAACTGACGCTGACCAACATGCCCCAGAACCGTAATCCCCTGACCGGCACCCATGCCGCCTGTGTCCTGATGGAAGCGACCTCCGGCCAGGACGGCGACGGCCTGCGCAACACAGTTGAGGCTATCCTGGCCGATGCCATGGAAGAAGGCCTGATCGAAGACGCTGTGATCGCGGAATCTGACAGTCAGGCAAAGGCGCTGTGGCAGATCCGTGAAGACATACCAGAAGCGCAGATTCATGCGGGCGGCGGCCTCAAGCATGACGTCGCCGTGCCGGTCTCGAAGGTTGCCGATTTCCTCGATGAGGCAACCGCGCTGGTCCACAAGATCGCTCCGATGGCTCGGGTCATTGCCTTCGGCCATCTGGGCGATGGCAACATTCACTTCAACCAGAGTGCGGTCACGCTGGATCGTCAGGACGAGCTTCTGGCACTCGAGCGTGACGTCAACGATGCAGTCGAGTCCCTGGCCGTCACCATGGGCGGGTCGTTCAGCGCCGAGCACGGTGTCGGCCGTCTGCGCCTGCGTCAGATGTCGCTCTACAAGTCCGAGGTTGAACGCGACCTCATGGCCTCCATCAAGCAGACGCTTGACCCGGCCGGATTGCTTAATCCCGGCAAGGTCGTCGCATTCGAGCGTGACGCGGGGTAGAGATGGCCGGAGTGCTGACGCCCGAGCAGGTTGCTTCCTATGCGCGTGATGGCTTACTGTCACCTGTTGATGTCCTCTCCGTTGACCAGGCCGAAACCTGCCGCAGGCAGCTTGAGAGCGCCGAGGCGCGCTGGCCTGATAGTTTGTCGGGCGCCAACCGAAACAATGCGCATCTCGTCCTGCCGTTCCTGGATCAGCTGACCCATCATCCCACCATTCTTGATGTGGTCGAGGACCTGATTGGCCCCGATTTCCTGGTCGCTGCCAGTGTCCTGTTCATCAAGGATGCCCGTAGCGAGGGTTTCATCAGCTGGCATCAGGATGGAACCTATATGGGCCTGGAGCCTGATGATGGTGTGACCGCCTGGATCGCCCTGACGCCGTCAAACCGCAGCAACGGTTGCATGAGCATGATTCCGGGCACACATAAAGACGGCCTTCACGAACATCATGACCAGTTCGACCCCAACAACCTGCTGACCCGTGGCCAGGCGATCAACGATGTTGCCACCGACCGCGCGGTGGACCTGATCCTCGAACCTGGCCAGGCGTCCTTCCATCATTCGCGTACCATCCATGGCTCCCAGCCGAACCGGTCCGATGCGCGGCGCATCGGTTTTGCCGTGCAGAACTACATTCGCACCAATGTTCGACAGACCAAGGCTGTGGGTTATGCGCAACACGCACGCGGCCAGACCAGTGGCTCGACCATGACGCTGATTCCGCGCCCACAAGGCGAGATGGAACCTGAGGACATCGCCCGGCGCGACAACATCAACCGTGTCTGGTCGGATGTTCTCTATGCCGGAGCAGCACAGCGGCGGAACTACTGACGTTACGCGGCAGCGACGATCTCGATGTCGCTGGCGCCGGGCTGACCGACCTCGGCAACGGCCTGATAGCCGGCACCGCTGCCATTGTCGTCATAGAACAGAACGCCATCGGACTTCGAATAAACGAAGCTGGAGAGACCCAGGCCGTGATTCAGGTTCACACCGGCATTGGTCCCGTCATACCCGCCATCAATCACCGAGAAGTTGACGCCATTGGTGAGCGCGCCGATTGCCAGATTGCCAAAGGCCGAGGAGACAAACTCAAGCGCATCGGTGCCACTGGTGAAATCCGTGATCTCGTCGACCTTGGGCAGAGTTGCGGGATCAAAAGCCGTGTTGCCCGCAATCTCGTGCAAAGCATCTGCATCGTAGAACACGAAGCTGTCGACACCGCCACCACCGGTGAAGGTATCAACACCTTCGCCATCAATCAGGCGATCCATGCCGTCACCGCCAACCAGAACGTCTCCGTTGGTGATACCCGTGCTGTAGGCCACAAGTGTGTCGTCACCATCGCTGCCCGCAAGGGTTTCGGTTGTCGTGGCCTGGCTTGCGTACATCACATCGTCGCCGGCGCCACCATCAAGACTGGTCTGGCCAATCAGCGCAGCCATGACATCGTTGCCATCCGTGGATGCGTTGATCGACGTGATCCACGAGAAGGTCACCGACTGACCAGCTGCAAGTGAACTGACAGCAAACACAAGGTTGATGCCGATATCGCCCGTTGCGCCGTTGGGATCAGCGGGATTGTCAAAAGCACTGTTGGCAAAGGGGTTCGTGTTTTCAAACCCGAAGGCCGACGCCCTGACCTCGATCGTGTCCTGGGCAAAGCCATTGTCCACGTTCATCGTGGTCTGATCGGCCAACAGCATGATGTTCTGGCCACCGGTCTGCCCCTGGGCGTTGACAGCAGCAATGCCCGGAGAATTGGGATTGAGAAGAACATCATTGATCGTGGAGAACGAGCCGCCGGATTCGGCGTCCTGGTCGGGATCGTTGTTGCGCATGTAGCGAACGTTGCTCATGGCACCACCGCTGACGTTCGTGAGCGTCACGGCCGTGGTGTAGAAGCTGTCGTCGCCGTTGAGCGTTACGCTCTGGCTGACATCCATGCGTCCGGCAATGCCCCCATCCGTAACGACCGAAGTACCATCGGCGTTGGTCTCGACGGA
>CALIUG010000235.1 GCA_938048755.1 uncultured Alphaproteobacteria bacterium | reverse complement strand
CCTCCTATAACCCTTACCATTACCAGAAGATTTCTGGGTGACGCACAGGCTTCTGAGTGACGCACAAACTGACGCACAGAATGTGCCTCTTGACGGTGACTCACTGCCACCTAGAATGGCTGTCTTGCTCACATATCAGTGAGTTAGTGCAGGAGGTGGTGCCGGGTGCGGGTAACAACCACCTCAAATTTGTGTCACCCCGGCCTTGAGCCGGGGCCTCGATAGGGTGGCGCTGAACTTTCTAGGTCCCGGATAACCGCGTTGCGGTTTCCGGGATGACACATTCTGGGTGGTGCGTTCATGGGGAGGCGCGCAGGGCCGACAGGGACGCGACTGCGGCCCCGCCGCGCATGCGGCGTAAGCCAAGCATGCGGAGCATGCGCCCGGCGGATGAGGGAACAAACAAACTCACGCAGGCTGGACGAAATCGGCCATGACCTTTTTTTGGCCGGCCTTGTCGAAGGCGATGTCGAGTTTGCTGCCGTCGATGGCGCGGACCTCGCCGTAGCCGAACTTCTGATGGAAGACACGAGCGCCGATATCGGGCACATCGTTGCCGCGGCCCACGGGAATGAAGACTTCCTCACCATCACCGAAGCGCTGGCTGCGGGCCTCGATCACCTTGTGATAGTTGCTCTGACGGTCGCCGCGCTGGGGCCGGTTCATGGCGATCTGCCATAGCGCGCCTTCGTCCTGGACAAAACCGTAACCGGCCGCTTCGGCGCGTTCGGTGTGGTCTTCGGGCAGTTCATCGACAAACCGCGAGGGGATGTTCGATTGCCATTGGCCGTGCACCGTGCGGTTGGCGGCATGCAGTACGATGGCGCGTTTGCGCGCACGTGTGAGGCCGACATAGGCCAGACGGCGTTCCTCCTCCAGACCGGCATAGCCGCTTTCCTCGATCGCGCGCTGGTTGGGAAACACGCCTTCCTCCCAGCCCGGCAGGAAGACGGTATCGAACTCCAGGCCCTTGGCGCTGTGAAGCGTCATGATGTTGGCCATGTCGTCGCCGGGGCCGGTCTCGACATCCATAACCAGACTGACGTGATCGAGGAACTCCTCCATGGACTCGAATTCGGCCATGGCGCGCACGAGTTCCTTGAGGTTTTCCAGGCGTCCCGGCGCCTGCACGGATTTGTCGGCCATCCACATGCCGGTATAGCCGGACTCATCAAGCACGATTTCGGCCAGTTCCGATGGCGGCAGGCGGCTGGCTTCAGCGCGCCAGCGGGCGATGTCCTCGACGAAGCGGCGCAGGCCGGCGCGGCGCTGGGGCGGCAGTTCGTCCGTCGTGATGATGTCTTCGGACGCCGTCAGCAGGGACTGCCCGCGCCCGCGCGCGATGGTGTAGAGGGTCTGCAGGGATTTGTCGCCCAGGCCGCGTTTGGGCGTGTTGACGACACGCTGGAATGCCAGATCGTCGTCACCCTGGCGGATCAGCCGGAAATAGGCACAGGCGTCGCGGATTTCCTGGCGTTCATAGAACCGCAGGCCGCCGACCACGCGATAGGGCACGCCGATGGTGATCAGGCGTTCCTCGAAGGCGCGAGTCTGATAACCGGCACGCACCAGGATCGCCATTTCATTCAGGACATGGTCGTTGCGCTGCAGGTCTTCGATGGTTTCGCCCACGGTGCGGGCTTCCTCGGCCTCGTCCCACACGCCCTGGATCTTGACCGGCTCGCCCAGTTCGCCTTCGACCGGTTCTGTGAAGAGCGTCTTTCCCAGGCGCCCCTGATTGTTCGCGATCAGGCCCGATGCGGCACCCAGAATATGGGCGGTGGAGCGGTAGTTGCGCTCCAGACGGACAACGACGGCACCGGGGAAGTCCTGCTCGAAGCGCAGGATGTTGCCGACTTCCGCGCCGCGCCAGCCATAAATCGACTGATCATCATCGCCCACGCAGCAAATGTTCTTCGAGCCCTGGGCGAGCAGGCGCAGCCACAGATACTGGGCGACATTGGTGTCCTGGTATTCGTCCACCAGCAGATAGCGGAAGCGCTGGTGGTAGCTGGCCAGAATGTCGGGATGTTCCAGGAAAAGCCGGAGATTGAGCAGCAGGAGATCACCGAAATCGGCGGCATTAAGCTCGGTCAGGCGGTGCTGATACTGGCGATAGAGTTCCACGCCCTTGCCGTGGGCGAAGTCGCCGACTTCCTCGGCGGGCACCTGATCAGGCGTCCAGCCCTTGTCCTTCCAGCGCGAGATGATCGCCGAGAGGGCGCGGCCGGGCCAGCGTTTCTCGTCGATCTGGTTGGCCTCGATGATCTGTTTCATCAGGCGCAGTTGATCGTCGGTATCGATGATCGTGAAGTTCGAGCGCAGACCGACCAGTTCGGCATGGCGGCGCAGGATGCGCGCGCCGATGGCATGGAAGGTGCCAAGCCACATGCCTTCGGTGGGTCGCCCGATCAGCCCGGCAATACGCTCGGACATCTCGCGTGCGGCGCGGTTGGTGAAGGTCACCGCCAGAATCTGACCCGGCGCTGCCTTGCCCTGGGCCATGATGTAAGCCAGCCGGACAGTCAGAACCCGCGTCTTGCCCGTACCGGCACCGGCCAGCACCAGAACGGGACCATCGACGGCTTCCACGGCCTGACGCTGCGCCTCATTGAGGCGCTCGATCAGATGGGAGCCCACAGACGGGGCAGCAGGGTTGGGAAACAGGTCCGACATGAGGATGCGAACCTAACATAAACATCCGTCCGGGAGATGGTCTGATTTGGCAGAGTTTTGCCGGATGTGGACAGAGCTACCCGCGATCCTCGGCAGCGTCGGCCAGAGCGCGGTTGTGGGCCATCAGCATGGCGCTCTGGGTCACGATACCGGCAATTTCGCCGCCATCCCGGCTCTTCAGAACCGGAAGAAAGCTGTCGTCAGACTTGGCCATGGCGTCGAGCGCGGTTTTCAGATTGTCGCCGGGCACCAGAACATTCGACGTGGTATGGCAGATTTCGAGCGCCGTGGGCGGCGTGTCTTCGGTGCGTTCGCCCAGAAGCCAGGGCTTGAGCTCTTCCATGGTGACAATGCCGTGGAAGGTGCCGTCCTGGCCTGGAACGACAAAATTGCCTTCCGGATTGCGCAGCAGTGCCGTGCGGATGGCGCCGAGGTCGTCGTCCGGGCGCAGGCTTGCGTAACTCGAGGTCATGACCGAAGCGACCGAGCGTGTGCTCAGAAGCTGACGCGCCCGCCCGCCGGAGAGATCGATGCCACGCCGCTCCAGCGACCAGCGGAAGAACGAACGTCCCAGGACATGGTTGGTCAGGAGTGAAGCCAGTGCCGCGCCGATCATCACGGCGATGGTGAGGTCGAAGTTCGCGGTGAGCTCGAAGACGATCGGAATGGTCGAGATCGGTGCACCCAGGACGGCGCCGGCCACCGCAGCCATGCCGACAATGGCATAAGCGGTGTGCGGGCTGGCGGTTTCAGGGCCCAGACTGACCGCGACCATGCCAAAGGCACCGCCCAGCATGGCGCCGACAAACAGCGAGGGCGAGAACACCCCTCCGCCAAATCCTGATCCCAGGGTGATCGAGGTGGCAACGATCTTGCCCAGCACCAGGGCAACCATGAGGGAAAAGCCAAGGGAGCCATGAAGCGCCAGATCGGTCGCCTCGTATCCGACACCAAGAACTTCGGGCAGGAACAGTGCGATCATCCCGACCAACAGGCCACCCAGCGTCGTTGCGGCCACGATGGGGATGTTCCAGCGCGCCACGGCGTCCTGAACAAAGAAGATGCCATACATGAAGGTCCAGGCAACACCCGCCGCCACAATGCCCAGCATGGCGAACGCCGGAATCTCCCAGAACGAGACCAGGACGTGTTCTTCCATGATGAAGGCGGGGAAGTCGCCATAATGGATACGCGTCACGATGGTACCCACGACCGAGGCAAGCACCACCGGAGCAAAGGCCGTCAGGCCGTAATGTCCAACGACCACTTCCAGAGCAAAGAAAACCCCGGCGATGGGGGCGTTGAACGAGGCCGCGACGGCTGACGCCACACCACAGCCCAGCAGGGTCATGGTTGCACTGCGCTGAAGACCAAAGCGCTGGGCCAGAAAGGACGAGAACATCGCACCCAGATGCACGGCCGGACCTTCACGGCCGGCCGATCCGCCCACGCCCAGGGAGAGAGCCGACCCGGCGGCAGCGACAAGTCCGTCGCGCACACCCACGCGCCCGCCACCCAAGGCCGAAGCCTCGACCACGTCGGCGACGGCATGATAGCGCCGATCCGATGCGATGTAGCGGCGCAGCAATCCAACCGCGAGGCCGCCAAGGGTGGGCACGATCAGGATGACCCACCAGGAAAGCTCAGCAACATGGCTGGCCAGACGTTCACCCGCCATACCCCAGCTGATGAACTGTGTGCCGGCAATGGCGTAACGCAGGGCAATGCAGCCAAGGGCGGCGGCAAGACCGATCACGACAGCAAGCAGGGCCAGCGTCGTCTGCTCGTTCCTGACCACGCCAATCAGGCGCTTTCTGGTTATCCCCATGATGATCCCTGATAAAGCCGGCTTGCCGGTGGTCCCGAACGGTTCAGCACCGGTCAGGCGGGCTGGGGTGTGTTGTCGTCGTCATCGTCGCCGTCCTTGTCAGTCCCGGGGGGCTGGCTGGGTGTGGCGGTCGAAAGATGGTTGGTCATGTCGCCGAATCCGCGGCCACCGGGCGTTCTGCGACGCCGCAACTTGCGCTCGGGATCGTTGGGATCGTGCTTCTTGCGGTATTCATCAAGATCAATGACGTCGGCCATGACTCTTTTCGTGCGTGCAACGTTGTGTCGTGGGGCCGTGTGGATGCATGGTGCACCCGCGCGACGGTTCCGCTTGTGCGGAATCGTCTCTACATTAACGCAAGGTGCGGCGACGACAAACAGCGGGGGCTGTCGCCACGATCCGGTCGCGGAGGCGAATCGTGCGCAAGTTTCTTTTGATCCTGCTGGGTCTGCTGGTGGTTGCCGTTGTTGGCGTTGTCATCGTCGTCATGACGCTGGATCTCAACGCCTACAAACCCGAAATCGAAGCAGAACTGGAAGCCGCAACCGGACGTGATGTCACGATTGCCGGTGACATCAGGGTCGCCTTCCTTCCTACACTCGCCATCTCGATCGAGGATGTCACCGTCGCCGGCGCGCCGGGTGGTTCCGGTGACCCGTTTCTGAAGCTTCCCGAGGTTCTGGCTGTTGTCGCGCTTGCACCGCTGTTTTCCCTTGATGTGGTGGTCGAACGCTTCCGCCTGATCGAGCCGATCGTGGTGCTCGAGACCGGCACGGACGGTCCGGCAAGCTGGGAACTCTCGCCGGTATCCTCCGATGGCGCATCTTCTGGTACCCCACCATCGGTCAAGATCGAACTGGTCGACATCCAGGATGGCAGGGTTGTGTTCCGTGACGGTGCGCGTGTGCGCAAGTTCGAGAACGTGGACCTGTGGATCGAGGCACTGGGCCCGGACGGACCGTTCGAGGCGCAGGGCAGGTTCAGCCATCTGGGCCATGCCTGGACCTTGAATGCCGATGTGGGCCGCTTCACGCGCCCGCAACTGGCGCTCAACTTCACGCTGCAGTCCGGCGATGACCTGATGGCCAAGCTGGCCGGTACGCTTGCCGAAACCAATGGCGTGAAGGGATTCTCCGGCCAGGTCGAAGCCGATGTTGTCAGTTTGGGTTTCCTTGCCAGTCTCATGGACCTGCCGGCGATGCCCGATGCTCTGCGCAATGCCCCACTTTCCCTGGATACAAGGGCCAGCGTGTCGCCCGAGGCGTTGCGGTTGAGCGATCTCTCCCTTTCCCTGGGCGAGAGCAGCGCGACGGGCGAAGCCCTGATTCAGATGGAAGAGATGCTGTCGGCCGATCTCACGCTCGCGGTCAGCAAGCTTGATCTCGATACTCTGCTTGCGGCAGCGGCCATGGCGGAAGGTGAACCGCAGGAAGCGCTGGAGGACGATGCTGCCGCACAGCCCTGGCCGGATGATGTCACGCTGAACGCGGCCCTGGCGATCGATGCCGCGGTCTACCGGGGGTCGCCGATCCGTCAGGTCAGCCTGGATGTCGCCCTGGCCGAGGGCGTCTGGACCCTGAACCAGGCCAAGGCGTTGTTGCCCGGCGGTACGTCTGTTGCGGTGAGCGGCACCCTTGCCATGGAGGAGAATGCGCCGACCTTCCGGGGGCCGGTGGAGGTCACGTCCGACAATCTGCGCACGACCCTGGATTGGCTGGACCTGCCGACCGAAACCGTGCCGCAGGATCGCCTGCGTCGGGTTGATCTGTTTGCCGATGTTGTTGCTTCACCGTCCTTGCTGGCCTTGACCGGACTGGATCTCGCCTTCGATTCCTCGCGTCTTACCGGCGGTTTTGCCGCGCGCATTGAAGCAGTGCCCACGTTGACGGTCGATGTCGTGCTCGATCAGCTCAATCTCGATGCATACATCGTGCCTGCGGAATCCGCGGAGGAGGACAGCGACGATGATCTCTCCCTCTCTCTGGAGCCCTATGCCTTCTATCTTTCTCTCATCAACCTGGACCTCAAGGCGCGGATCGATTCGCTGACCTATAACGGCGTGGCCGTTGGCGGCATAGAGGCCGATGGCACTCTGGCGGATGGTCGGCTTGTCCTGCGCAGCCTTGGTGCCGCAGATATTGCCGGTGCAGCTCTGAGACTTTCAGGCGAGGTTGATCCGGGTGCCGGTTCGGTCGCTCTGCTGATGGGCGCAAAGGCCGAGGATGCCGGTGGCCTGCTGCGCCTGATGGGGGTGGACCTGCCGATTGATCCCGCCGAACTGGGTGCGGTGGAGTTGGTTGGCGACATCAAGGGCGATGCCGGCCAGGCCATCATCCGGCAACGGCTACAGACCGAACTGGGCGCGGCCAGTATGGACGGCACACTCATCGAACCTTTTGGCGCTGTGGCCTTTGACGGGCGGATCGGACTTCAAAGTACGAGCTATCGCACCCTGGCCGCCGCCATCGGGGCTGACCTGCCCGAGGCTGCTGATTCGGAGTTCTCGCTTGCCGCCGACATCGTGACCGATGGCAACGAGGCCGAGTTTGAAGCAGTTCTGGATGTGCTTGATGTATCCCTGCGCGGCAGCGGCAGCATTGCAGACCTCAAGGAAACGCCGGTCTTCGACGTGCGGATGCAGGCCGATCATGATGAGTTGGCTGCCCTGTTGCGGGACCTGGGCGTGGATGGCGGCTTCCCGGATCTGGGGCCGCTGAACCTGAGCCTGGTTGCGACGGGAAGCACGGATCTGGTGGATGTCACGCTGGCGCCTTCAACGCTGGGGCCATCGAGCGTGCATGGAACTCTTGGCCTCTACCTCTCTGAAACGAAACCACGGATCGAGGCGCACCTGAATGCCGGTGAACTCGCGCTTGATCCTTTCCTGGCGGCATCTTCGGGCGGCACCGTGGGCGATGTGTCAGAGGAGGGCGATGACGCGCAGGGGAATGGTGATCGCTGGTCCCGTGAAGATCTCGACTTCGGCATTCTTGAAGACGTGGATGCCCATATCGAACTGGTTGCCGAGCGCCTGCTGTTGCAGGGGCTGACCTTTGCGCGCCCGACTCTGGTGGCCGATATCGCAGACGGGAGACTCACGATCGAACGGTTCGATGGCGGGCTGTTCGATGGTCAGGTTGCCCTGACAGGAGAGATTGTTGCGGGGGTTCCACATCAGGTCGCGTTCGATGTCGGCCTTGCCAACGCCGATATGGAGCAGGTTCTCGGGCATTTTGCAGATAGTGATGCCATCACTGGACGCCTGTATCTCGACTTTCAGGTTGCGGGTCATGGTCTGAGCCAGCGCGACATTCTGCAAACCCTGGCTGGTGACGGGACGCTCAACCTGCGCAACGGGACGCTTCAGGGATTTGATCTGCGCCGCATCAACGATCGGCTGGGCGCACTTGATGATGAACTGGCCATTGCAGCCATGCTGGCGGAGGCCTCGGCGGGCGGGCAGACGGCGATCACGGCTGCCGACGGGAGCTTTATCATTACAGACGGCGTGGTCCACTCCGACGACCTGCGGGTTCTTCTGGACGGAGGGCAGGCCGGTTTCGTGCTTGATCTCGACCTGCCGCGCTGGTGGATTGACCTGGAGGGTGAAGCGGGACTGACCGGTCATGCCGGTGCGCCGACCATTCCCATCGCCGTCCATGGTTCGCTGGATGATGCCGATCGGGTTTTTGATACCCGATCGCTGGAGAACTTCCTGATCCAACGCGCTGCTGAGACGGCGCTGCGCAATCTGGGTGAAGAGGAACTGGATGGCGCAGCCGGCGTTGTCCTCGACCTTCTGACGGGAAGCGAAGCAGGCGATCAGGATGCAAGTGAGCCTGCGGCAACCGAATCCGAGCCCGCTGACACCGAGCTTGAGGCCGAGACCGTGACGCCGCCTCTGATTGCGGTTCCCGAGAAACCCGAAGCACCCGAAGCGCCGCTGGAGACCAATATCGAACTGCTGACCGCGGACGATGACGACTCACAGGCACCCGCAGAAGAGGCGGAGACTTCAGGCACGTCTGGTTCCGGCGGCCTTCTGGATCTGCTTGGCGGGACATTGGGTGGTGAGCCTGAAGCGCCCGTTGAAGCCGAAGAGCCGGCCGTGCCGGCCGAACCGGCTGCCAACGACAATCAGGATCTCGATACCGAAAGCCTGCTTCAGGATCTGCTGAACGATCTGGGCAACTGACCCATCTTTTGGGCCTTGATCCAGCGCAATGCCAGTTGTTGCAAATAGGTTGCATTCTCTGAAACACGGCATTACGTTTCACCTCAGTTACAACTGCAAATCATTCGCAACAAGAAAAAGACGGAGTAACCCATGACCCTGCGTGCCCTTCTTGGTGGCGCCCTTGTGGCGGCCCTGGCGTCGACGGCAGTTCCTGCCTTTGCCGACGGTGAGCTCAACCTCTATACCGCGCGTCATTACGATTCCGACCTTGCGCTCTATGAAGCCTTTACCGAGGCAACCGGCATTGAGATCAATGTCATCGAGGACAAGGCCGGAGCGCTGATCGAGCGCATCAAGGCCGAGGGTCAGAACAGTCCCGGCGACATCTTCATGACGGCGGATGCGGGCAACCTGATGACCGCGGCAGCCGATGGCATGTTCCAGCCCACCATGTCTGTCGAGCTGGAGGCGCGTATCCCCGAAAACCTGCGTCATCCCGATGGTCTCTGGTTTGCCTTCACGAAACGCGCTCGGATCATCATGGTGCGCGACGGCGTCGATGTGGGCGATCTCGATTCCTATGAAGATCTGGCTGATCCGCGTTATGCCGGCATGATCTGCATCCGCAGTTCCGGCAACATCTACAACCAATCGCTGGTGGGTTCGCTCATCGAAGCCCATGGCGAGGAAGCGACCGCAGAGTGGGTGCGAGGGCTTGTCGCCAACATGGCACGCGACCCCGAATCCAACGATACCGGACAGATCCGCGCCGTGGCAGCCGGTGAGTGCGACATCGCCGTTGCCAATACCTACTATCTCGCGCGGCTGGCGCGCTCCGATGATCCCGATGATCAGGCCGTGGTCGATGTGATCGTGCCGATCATGCCCAATCAGGATGATCGCGGCACCCATGTGAACATCTCCGGCGCAGGTGTACTGACCAACGCCCCCAATGCCGAAAATGCCGTCGCCTTCCTGGAGTTTCTGGCCAGCGATGAGGCACAGCTGGCTTTTGCTGACGGGAACAACGAGTGGCCTGCGGTCGAGGGCATTGCTCACGCCACAGTGCTTGATGATCTCTACGGTTCCTTTGCTCAGGACGACGTGAGCACCGCTGTCTTTGGCGGGAACCGTGCAGACGCCCTGCGCATCATGGAAGCCAACGGCTGGAAGTGACCCGCTGCACCTAATCTGATCCTGTCACGAACGCCGTGGCCAGACGGGATGGTGCAGGTCGACCACGAAGGCATGGCTGTGCCGGATAGCGCCATGACGATGAGGATGGGAATGTGGCTCGGGCCCTTCCCATCCTTCGTGTTCTTGGGGGTGATGTTCGTCATGAACATGTAGGTGTTCGTGTTCGCGGGCCTCGTGGGTGTGGGGCATGACGCGCGGATCGCCGGTGGGCCACAGGACAAGGGCTGAACCTGTGGCCACGAAACTGATGGCAGCGAGCAACACAAAGGTCGCCTCGATGCCCAGGGCCGCGCTGCCCCATCCCGCAAGAGGATAAAGGAACAGCCAGCAGAGATGGGAGAGGGCGAACTGGGCCGAGAACACTGCGGATCGGTCGCCCTGGTTTGAGGATCGCCGAAGGAGGTGGCCAGCGGGCGTCTGGATCATGGAGGATCCCGCACCCAGGGCGAACCAGATGAGGAGCAGGCCTGTGAAGTCCGGCCCGGCCAGCCCCGCGAGCAGCCCCGCGCCCAACACCACACCGCCGGTGATCATGACCGGGCGGTCCCTCAGGTGTTCCAGCAGGCGCGGCAGAGTGAGCGCAGCAGCCATGGAGCCCGCGCCGGCGGCGGCAAAGGCCAGAGCGGTCGCGATGTCCGACCCGTGCATCTGATCGCGCACGATGACAACGGTGTTGACGATGGTCATGGAACCGGCCGCCGAGACCGCTACGGCCAGAGCCAGAAGGCCGCGCAAGCGCGGTGTTGCCAGATAGACCCTGAGGCCGAATCCCAGCGATTCCAGGACGCCGCCGGTGCGTTCGGGCTGGCGCGATGCCGGAAGAACGACGCTGATCACAAGCGCGGCAGAGATCACGAAGGCCAATGCGTTGGCGGCGAACAGGCCGTCATAGCTGATCACAAGAAGAGCCATGCCTGCGGCCATGGGGCTCAAGAGGCTTTCGAGATCATAGGCAAGACGCGAGAGCGAAAGGGCGTGGGTATAGATCGCCTCGTCCTCCAGAATGTCGGGAATGGTTGCCTGGAAGACCGGTGTGAAGGCTGCCGAGCACGCATTGACGATGAGAATGAGCGCGTAGATTTCCCAGATCTGCGTGACAAAGGGCAGACAGAGAACAACGCCGGCGCGGGCGAGATCGAGGGTGACCAGAAGGGCACGTCTGGGCAGGCGGTGCGCAAAGGCACCGGCGACGGGCGCGATGGCGACATAGGTGACCATCTTGAGCGCCAGCGCCGTGCCCAGCACCAGACCGGCGTCGCCGCCGGCAAGGTCGTAAGCCAGCAGGGCGAGTGCCACGGTCGTCAACCCCGTGCCGAACAGGGCAATCACCTGTGCGGCAAAGAGGTGCCGGTAGGTGCGGTTGGCGAGCGGGCCGAACATGGGCAAAGCTTAGGCGCAGATGTCCGCCGTGCAAATCACCGGTATCTTCTTATCCATCCGTGCGGCGGGTGCCGGGACGGGATCGGGCGATGGCGCGTGACAGCAGGATGACGGGTACAACGCCGACGACAACGATGGCCAGGGCCGCTGTGCTGGCCTCGGCCAGGCGTTCGTCGGCGGCAAGGCGATAGACGCGGGTGGCCAGGGTTTCGAAGTTGAAGGGCCGCACGATCATTGTGGCGGGCAGTTCCTTCATGACATCGACGAAAACGAGCAGAGCGCCTGAAAGCAGGCTGCCGCGCAGCAGGGGCGCGTGAATGCGCGCCAGGGTCGAGCCCAGACCATGGCCCAGGGTACGCGAGGCACCGTCCATGCTGGGTGTGACCTTGGTAAGACCGGCATCGACAGCATTGTAGGCGACAGCCAGGAAGCGCACGACATAGGCAAACAGCAGGGCGGCAATGGAGCCGGTGAGCAGCAGGCCGGTCGAGACGCCGAAGGTCTCGCGCATGAAGGCATCGAGACTGTTGTCGAACCAGGCAAGCGGGATCAGAACACCCACGGCGATGACCGATCCGGGAATGGCATAACCCATGGAGGCGACACGTCCGGCGTAACGCGGAACCGGGGTCGAGGCCATGCGTGCACCATAACCCAGAACCATGGCAGCCGCGACCGCGAGCATGGCGGCAAGGCTGGCGACCATGATCGAGTTCCCGGCAAAACCCAGGAACGCAAAGCCGAACGCCGAGTCACCCCCTTTCAAGGTGAGCGACAGCAGGATGGCGGCCGGAAGCGCAAAACCAAAGACGACGGGAAGCGTGCAGGCCGCGATGGCTGCCCAGCATTTCGCTCCCTTCAGTACATAACGCGGCAACGGCACGAAACGTCCCGTTGCGCTGGAGAAACGGGCCTTGCCGCGCGACAGGCGCTCGAGGGTAAGCACGGCGATGACGAACAGCATGAGGATGCTGGCAAGCTGTGCAGCGACCTCTGGCGAACCGCGCAGGAACCAGGTGCGGTAGATGCCGGTGGTGAAGGTCCTGACACCAAAGAACTCGACGGTGCCGAAATCCGCCAGGGTTTCCATCAGCGCCAGCGCCAGACCGGCAGCGATGCCGGGCCGCGCCATGGGCAGGGCAATACGGAAGAAGCTGGACCAGGGCCCATGGCCCAGCGTGCGCGCGACTTCGAGAGCCGCGACGGACTGGGAGAGAAACGCCGCGCGTCCCAGCAGATAGACATAAGGATAAAGCACCAGCGAAAGCATGACGATGGCGCCGGGTGTGGAGCGGATCGCAGGGAACCAGTAGTCGTGGCGCGTCCAGCCGAAGAGGTCGCGCAGGAAGGTCTGGATAGGACCGGCAAACTCCAGCAGGTCGGTATAGACATAGGCCAGCACATAAGCCGGTACGGCGAAGGGGAGCAGCAACGCCCATTCCATGATGCGCCGGCCGGGAAATTCGCACATGGTGACGAGCCAGGCCGCACCGGTTCCCATGGCGCCTGCCAGAATGCCGACGCCCAACATCAGCGCGACGGTGTTGATGAGGTAGTCGGGGAGCACGGTTGCGGCAAGCTGGGCCCAGAGCCCGCTGCTGTCGGCAAACAGATTGGTCGCGACCGCAAGAATCGGCAGAGACACCAGAGCTGCGATCACGACGGTTCCCGCGCTGAGGAACCCGCCTGCGCCGCGACTCAAGCGTCGTTTTGTCGCATCGGATGCGCTCTGGATCGACACGGACCGCGCCGTTATCCCGCCGGCCGGACCATGTCCTGTGGCCGCACCCACTGATCAAACTCCTCGGCCGTCATCAGGCCAAGCTCAAGGGCAGCCTCCTTGAGCGTTGTGCCGTCGGCATGGGCCTTCTTGGCGACCTTGGCGGCGTTGTCGTAGCCGATATGGGGGTTAAGTGCGGTAACCAGCATGAGCGAGCGCTGCATCAGCTGATCGATTTGTTCGATATTGGCCTCGATGCCGATGACACAGTTGTCGGTGAAGCTCATGGAAGCATCGCTGAGCAGGCGGATTGAACGCAGGACGTTGTAAACCATCACGGGCTTGAAGACGTTGAGCTCGAAATGGCCCTGGGCGCCGGCCACGGTGACCGCGACATTGTTGCCCATGACTTCGGCACAGACCATGGTCATGGCTTCGCACTGGGTCGGGTTGACCTTGCCCGGCATGATCGAGGAACCGGGTTCGTTGGCGGGCAGCGAGATTTCGCCGATGCCGCTGCGCGGGCCCGAGCCCAGCAGACGCAGGTCGTTGGCGATCTTGTTGAGGCTGACGGCGATGACGTTCAGCACGCCTGAGACCTCGACCATGGCGTCGTGGGCGGCCAGGGCCTCGAACTTGTTGTCGGCCGTAACGAACCCCAGCCCGGTGAGGCTGGCAACCTCGCGGGCAAAGGATTCATCGAAGCCTGCCGGTGAATTGAGCCCCGTGCCCACGGCGGTGCCGCCCATGGCAAGGCGCAGCAGGTTCGGCAAAGCGCCGCGCACGCGCGCAATACCCAGCTCGACCTGTTTGGCGTAACCGGAGAATTCCTGGCCCAGGGTCAGCGGTGTGGCGTCCTGGAGATGGGTGCGACCGATCTTG
>CALIUG010000234.1 GCA_938048755.1 uncultured Alphaproteobacteria bacterium | reverse complement strand
AAAGTACCGAACAGCACCTGTTCACCGCGCTGCGGCGTGGTCGGCCAGAAGGCACAGGCAAAGGTGAAGGAGCTCAGTTCGGCAAAGGCCGGGGATGGAGGAATGTCAATCCAGGAGCCCGCATGGACAGGCTGGTGTCGGCCTGAATACCGCCCGTTTGCATCCGTATCCACAACAGCTTCGCGGAATCCGGGACCTTCGGGCTCATCGACTGCGCTCCACAGCCGCACGATCGTAGCATCGTAGTGTTCAGGCCCATCACAGCTGACCTTGAAGGCGATCTCCTCTCCCGGTCGGGCGCTGATCAGATCACTGTAGCCCAGAATTGCACCGATCATGTGGTCGCTCCCCATTCCTGCCGCCAGGTCAGACAGAGCATACGGTAGCCCGAAGCCGGGAAGAGCAGAAGCTGCGGGTGCATGGAGTATCCCATGCCTCCGCAGCGGCGATCATGCCGCGTCCAGCGCCTGTTTCAGATCGGCCAGGATGTCGTCGATGTGTTCGATGCCGATGGAAAGCCTGACATAACCCTCTGAAACGCCGGTCGCAAGCTGATCCTCTGGCGTGAGCTGGCTGTGGGTCGTACTTGCCGGATGGATGGCCAGGCTGCGCGCATCGCCGATATTGGCGACGTGATAGAACAGCTCCAGTGCGTCGATGAACCGTTTTCCGGCCTCGACTCCGCCTTCAAGCTCAAAGCCGACCAGTCCGCCATGACCGCCCTTGAGGTAGGTATCGGCCCGGCGGCGGGTTTCGCCATCCTGTTGGCTGGGGTGGATCACGTTGGTTACTTTGCCATGCCCTGACAGGAACTCGGCCACGGCGTCGGCATTGCTGCAATGGCGTTCCATGCGCAGGGGCAGGGTTTCCAGCCCCTGAATGAACTGGAAAGCGTTGAACGGGCTCATGGCTGCGCCGGAATCGCGCAGCAGCGTGACGCGTGCCTTCAGGATGTAGGCGATCGGGCCCAGCGGCTTGACTGCTTCAGTCCAGACGGCGCCGTGATAGCTGGGGTCGGGCTGGTTCAGCATCGGGAATCGGTCGCCGGCAGCCTCCCAGTCGAAATTGCCGCCATCCACCAGCAGTCCGCCGATCGAGGTGCCGTGGCCGCCAATGTACTTCGTTGTCGAATAGACGATCACCGCAGCGCCATGATCGAACGGGCGGCACAGAACAGGGCAGGCGGTGTTGTCCATGATCAGCGGGACACCCAGATTGCGTCCGATCTCGGCCACTTCCTTGATGGGAAAGACGTTCAGTTTGGGATTGGGCAAGGTCTCTGCATAGTAGCAACGCGTGCGTTCATCGGTTGCCGTGGCAAACCCCTCAGGATCAGCCGGATCGACGTAACGCACTTCGATGCCCATGGCCTTAAACGTGTTCGAAAAAAGGTTCCATGTTCCGCCGTAAAGGTCTGTCGAACTTACGAAATTATCACCTGCGTGACAGATGTTTTGGATCGCTGTCATGCTCGCTGCCTGACCGGAAGCCAGGGCCAGGGCCGCTGCGCCACCTTCCATTGCCGTCACGCGCTGCTCCAGAACATCGGTCGTGGGATTCATGATGCGGGTATAGATGTTGCCCAGTTCCTTGAGGGCAAACAGGTTCGAGGCATGTTCGGTGCTGTCGAACTGGTAACTGGTGGTCTGATAGATCGGTACGGCCACAGCATTTGTGGCGCTGTCAGACCGGTAACCGGCATGAAGAACGATGGTTTCGGGGTGCGTGCTGTTGGCCATGGTGGATTCCTCGTCTGGAACGTGTTCAATTCGTAATGTGAAAAGGGGACGGAACCTCTCGGTCCCGCCCCCTCCGTTACCCTGACAGGGCTACTCCGCCGCCATGATGGACGCCGCTGCCGGGGCGAACGCAAAAGCCGTGGTTTCCCGAACGCAGCCGCAAACAGCGGTCGCGGGTGAGGGAGCCACGGTTTTTCTTTTGGGTTCTGGATTCTGAAATGTCTGCATCGGTCAATCTCCGGTCCTCAACTGGGCCCACGGAGATCACTCCGTGGCGCTTTAGCGGTTGGTGACGCGGACGCAAGCTGCCCTTCAAATCCCGCGGGTCCGTCAGGGTGGACCAGGCCAACAAAAAAGACCGCCCAGCTTTTCGGCCGGCGGTCTCAAGAAAACCTCGGCGCTTTAGCTGGTATTTGTTAAGCGCCCCGCAAGCTGTCACTCAAATCGGCGCTGACGAACTATATCCGTATGGCGGGGATGTTTGTCAAGCCTCCTTCATTCGTCCTACGTTGCGTCATGCATTTTCTCGTCTTTCAGCACATCGCCATCGAGCACCCCGGCATCTTCCGCGACCTGATGGCCGACGTGGCATCACCTGGGACGCGGTCGAACTCGACGAGGGAGAATCCATTCCGTCTCTGGACGGTTACGATGCTCTCCTGGTCATGGGTGGGCCGATGGATGTGTTCGAGGAAGACATCCATCCCTGGCTGGTGCCCGAGAAGGCAGCCATTCGGGAAGCGGTGCGCGAACGCAACATGCCTTACTTCGGGTTTTGCCTGGGCCATCAGCTTCTGGCAGATGCGCTGGGTGGCACCTGCGAGCGTATGCCCGCCGCCGAGGTGGGTATTCTCGATATCGACCTCAACGATCAGGGCAGGGTGGATCCGTTGATGGCCGGGCTGCCCACCCGCTTCAAGGCGTTGCAGTGGCATGGCGTTGCCGTGACACGCTTGCCCGATGGCGGTGTTGCGCTGGCCTCATCGCCGGTCTGCGACATCCAGGCCCAGCGGGTCGGTGATCGCGCGTGGGGCATTCAGTACCATGTGGAGGTGACCGACCAGACCGTGCGCGAATGGGGTGCCATTCCGGCCTACGGCGAAGCGCTTGACGCCATCATGGGTGAGGGGGGGCTGGAGCGGTTCGACGTCGCGTGTCAGGCCAACATGGCCGACTTCAACGCGTCATCACGCAGATTGTTCCAGAACTTTCTGAACGCGTCCGGCCTTCTGTTGCAACTCCTGGCGCAACAACGCACCACTGGAAATTGGGCGGAAACCCTTCGTTTCAGAGCGAGATAGACTGTCCATTCATTCGGTTGTGGACTGTCCAACTGATTAATCTTAACGTATCTAGAAAGTCCAATCGGCGTTGAGCCATATTCCGTGGACAGTCCAAATCCGTGCCGTCTTCAGGCGGAGCGAATGCGGACATCTGGAGAGATGAAGATGTTGACCAGCAAGGAACTGATGGAGCGTGCAGGGATCTCCCGTGCAACGCTCAACAACTACATCTCCTCTGGACTATTGCCAAAGCCGTCGGTGCTGGCGCCACGTGAGGGAGAGTCACGGGCCAGACGCATCGGCTATTTTCCGGAAGAGGTCCTTGTGGCCATCGACCGAATTCGCGCCATGAAGGAACGGGGGCTCACCATGGATCAGATTGCTTCGGAATTGGTATCGAACGCCGAGGATGCTTCAACACCGCATACACCAGAGCCTTCGGCGAACGTCGAGGAGGTTTCATTCACAAAGGTGGAGGCCGTGCCCGGTCCCCGGCTGACGCTGATTGATTTCGAGCAACCGTCCTATCTCGTGAACGGGAAGTTCGAAATCGAATGGTGGAATGAAGCCGCCGCTGAACAGTTCCTGGATTCAGGAGCTTCCATCTCCACGGAGATGTCAGGTCGCAGCCTGTTTACGACCTTCTTTAGCGGTGAAACCATGTCCGAGGCAGATGGGCGCTTGGATACGCTCAGGTTTCACCTGTCGATTGCGAAGGTGCGTTTGACGAAGGGTGCACTGTTCACGCTCGATCATGGTGAAAACGCAGCACAGATCGAGGTTCTTGGCTCAATCTATGATGAAGTCGAGCCGCTCAAGACTCGCGATATCACCTTCACGGAAGTCAATCTGGCACGCAGAGGAGAGACGCCGCGCTGGTATAGGCTCTACGCAGCATTCTTCCGCGAAGGGACGCTGTTCAGTTATGTGCCAGCGGAAAGCGATGCGGATGCCCTGGTCAGCCTGCTATCACGGAGAGATCTGGTCATTCGCGATATCCTGAAGTCGCGCAAACCCTATCTGACACCGCTTGCGGTGCTGGTCGCTGATCTTCAGGGTTCCATGAAGATCTGTGCCGAACTGCCGCCCGAGGAGTATTTCGAGCTCATCAACGATATCTGGGACGCCATGGGTACGAGGCTCAGGTCCTATTATGCCACCCATGGCAAGCATGTCGGCGATGGTCTGGTCTGCTACTTCCTGCCCCAGCCTGACTGCAACTACATCGAGAACGCAGTGCAGTGCGCCCACGAGATGCGGGAGACCATGCACGAAGTCAGCCGGGCCTGGAAAAAGCGAAAGAACTGGCTGAACGATCTGAAACTGAACATCGGCCTCGATGAAGGCGAGGAGTGGTTCGGAACCTACCAGACGCCGACTCACCTGGAGTTCACGGTTCTGGGGGACACGATCAACCGTGCCGCCCGGCTGAGCGATTATGGGCAAAGCGGGACCGTGTGGGTTTCCAAGACCATGCTCTCCAAGCTTTCATCGGTAGAGCGACAAGCCGTGCATTTTGGCATCAGACACACCGGCGAGGCAGGTGAGGAAGTGCTGGTGCCCCAGAGTTACGCACGGATTTCAAATCTGTTGGATCTGAGCCAGTCCCAGAACCTCAAGTTTCAGGACATCTCCGGCATGACGGTCGCGGAGATTTTCGATGTCACCAGGAACGCAGAGAATGTGGAGGCTGATCATGGATAGACCTGAAACCCTTGCCCCGGTCGGCCGCCTGCAAAACGACAGGGTGGTCGAGTGTTCCGACCTTGAGGCTTTTTGTCGATTCTACAGCCTGGCTCTCGGATTCCCCATCGTATCAAGAGACGCAAGCAAGTGCGTTCTCGATGGCGGCGGGCATCAATTGACGCTTCGCATGCGTGGATCGGCTGGTGATCCTGGGAAGGGCCCTACGCAGACGGGCGTCTCGATCGAAGTCGAGCGCCTTCATGACGTATTCGAATATCTGGCCTCTGACGGGGTTCTGTTCTCGAGCAGGCCCTGCTGTCAGCCTGGGGGAAGTGTCATGGTCAACGCGCACGATCCTGACGGGAATCGGATCATGCTGATTCAACGTCGTTCGAACGTTCCCGCCTGGAGTCAGGCACGGTGTTCTGGTGTCGCCCTGGCTGCCTGAGCCACGGCGGGGCTGGCTATTTGACGTAGATCTCGTCCGAGCCGATGCATCGGACACGCCGGTAACCGTTGCTTGCCATCAGATTGGCAATCGCTTCGTCGCCGTCGTTGTTCTCGATGCTCCAGGCGCGGATGTCGAACTCGTCGAATTCGAAGGCGTTCAGAATCCCGGGTTCCGCACCTTCGACATCCAGCGAGACGTAGTCGACATGGCGAATGCCGGCTTCACGCAGGATGTCGCCCAGGGTCCGGGTCATGACCTTGATGCTTTCTTCCTCATGGCGCTGATCGGCGCGCACCTTCTCCAGCACGCTCTGGTCATAGCTGGAGGTCAGCCCGCTCATCTGGCGAAACCCGGACTTCACGAACATGAACTCGGCCGGTCCGGTCTCGCCAGCGACCACGGTCTACAGGCAACGGCAACGGCGGCTCTGCCGTGCCAGCTCGAAGAAGTTCGGGGTTGGCTCGATCAGGATGCCGTCCCAGTCGCGGAAGAGTTCGAAAAACAGGGTGTTGGAGCCTGACACGCCGTCATAGCCGCCAACATCCAAGAAGAGCCCCTTGCGACGACCGCCAAAGACCTGCTCGTCCAGGTACTTGTCCTGACCGGCCTGGGAGAACCAGGTCGGCTTCCATCCGCGAAGAGATTGTGCAGCCCGCCAGGCACGCTGGCGCAGGAGGCCTGCACGCAGGCCGCCAACGCGGTCGGCTTCCGTACTTAACATCCGCTCGGCCTCAAGCAGCAGGCGCTCGGCGCGCTCGACGCGTTGATTGGCCTCGCGCTCGACCTCGGTGCTGTTGATGGCCTCCTGGGTGTCGGACATCAGCCGCTCAGTTTGTGAACGCCTGGAGGCCTGTCTGTGCCCGGCCAAGAATCAGGGCGTGCACGTCATGGGTGCCTTCATAGGTGTTGACCGCTTCCAGGTTCAGGACATGGCGAATGACGCCATATTCGTCGCTGACACCGTTGCCGCCGTGCATGTCACGCGCCATACGTGCGATGTCGAGCGACTTGCCGCAGGAATTGCGCTTGATGATCGAGATCATCTCCGGCGCGGCGCGGCCTTCATCCTTCAGGCGACCGACCCGCAGGCACGCCTGCAGCGCGATCGAAATCTCGGTCTGCATGTCGGCCAGTTTCTTCTGGATGAGCTGGTTGGCGGCAAGCGGGCGGCCGAACTGCGTGCGCTCCATCGTATAGTCCCGCGCGGCGTGCCAGCAGAAGGTCGCGGCACCCAGCGCGCCCCAGGCAATGCCGTAGCGGGCATTGTTGAGGCAGCCAAACGGCCCCTTCAGACCACGAATCTCGGGAAAGGCGTTTTCTTCAGGACAGAACACGTCGGCCATGACGATCTCGCCCGTGGGGCCGGCGCGCAGACTGAACTTGCCTTGGATCTTCGGGGTCGTGAGGCCCTCCATGCCGCGTTCCAGGATGAAACCGCGAATCTTGCCCTCGTCATCCTTGGCCCAGACCACGAAAACATCGGCGATCGGCGAATTGGAGATCCACATCTTGGCGCCGTTCAGCACATAACCGCCGTCAGCTTTCTTCGCGCGGGTCTTCATGCCGCCGGGGTCGGAACCATGATCGGGCTCGGTCAGGCCAAAGGCGCCGATGAACTCGCCCGTGGCGAGTTTGGGCAGAAACTTCTGGCGCTGTTCCTCCGTGCCATAGGCGTGGATGGGATGCATCACCAGGCTGGATTGCACCGAGGCTGAGGAGCGGTAGGCGCTGTCGACGTACTCGATTTCATGGGCGATCAGGCCATAGGCGACATAGCTGACGCCGGCACATCCATAACCATCGATGGTAGGCCCCAACAGGCCCATCTCACCCATCTTCGCCATGACTTCACGGTCGGACGATTCCTCACGGAAATCCTTCTGCACACGTCCGGCAAGGTAATCCCTCGAGAACTGCCGCGCGGAATCGCGGATCATGCGTTCGTCTTCGGTAAGCATGTCATCGATCAGAAAGGGGTCATCCCACTGGAAGTGGGCGCGGTCCGTACCGCTTTTTGCCGGATCTGCTTCAGCCATGATGTCGTCTCCAGATTGGTCTATGCTGCACCGCACAATAACGGCAATGCAGGGAACATGCGAGCCATGTCCCATACGTATCGGCCATGCACACAGTTCATGGCTGGACCATAAACCGGAACGCCTTGGCTCACCATTGCCTTTGGTCAGGTGTTCCTGCGTGCGATGTCGTCTCCCAAACGCCGGACGCTGGCGAGAAGAAGATCAAGATCGGATTGATCTGTCGCGTAATGGAAGATGTTGGCGCGCAGCGAAAAACGTCCCTCCAACTCGGTGTGCGAGGGGTAAATCCGGCCTTCAGCCTGCAGTTCCTCGATCAGGGTGCGGTTGATCATGTTCAGGCGTTCGTTGTCCCCCGCAAGAGCGGGCGGTGCGTATCGGAAACACACGATCGACAGGCTTGCCGGTGCCAGGAGTTCCAGGTCATCGGATGCTGCGACCTCCGCAGCAAGGCTTGCCGCCATGGTGTTGTGGCGATGCACGGTGTCGCGGAAGCCCTCAACGCCGACATGCATAAGGGTCGACCAGACCTTCAGCGCTCGGAACGCACGCGAGAGCTGAAAACTGTATTCGTGCGGCGAACCGACATCGCTGCTGTCAGAATCGGTGCCACGAATGTAGTCGGGGATCAGCGAGAAGGTATCGCGCAGGTTCTGCCCGTCGCGCACCAGAACGCAGCCGCAGTCGAACGGCACCGAGAGCCATTTGTGGGGGTCGAGCGCAATGGAGTCGGCACGTTTCATGCCGGAAAACGCATCAGCCTTGTCAGGGTCCAGTGCGCCGAAGGCGCCGTACGCACCATCGACGTGAAACCAGATGTCATGTTTCGCGCAAAGGTCGGCAACGGCGTCAAGGTCATCGATCGCGCCGGTGTTCACGGTTCCCGCGCTGGCAACCACGCAAAACGGCACGCGTCCATCTTCAATATCACTCTCAATAACTGACCTTAGCTTATTGATATTCATGCAGTAAGTGTCATCCGTTTCGATCAGTCTGATGGCGTCATGACCCATGCCCATCAGTTCCATGCTCTTGGTGACGCAGGCATGGGTTTCGCGTGAGGTATAGACGTTGAAATCAGGCGCCTTGCGCATACCGTCACGACGCATGTTCCATCCGTGCTTGTTTGCTGCAGCGTGACGCGCGCCGGCCAGGGCCGTGAGGTTGGCCATGGAACCGCCGCTGACGAAGATGCCGTGGCTGCCGGGATGATCGTAACCCAGCATTTCCTTGATCCATCGGATCGTCGTCCATTCCAGATAGGTGGCTCCCTGACCGGACCCTCCACAGGGTGAGTCCATGGCTACACCGGGCAACTCCGTGAGTACGGCCATATGCGCCGGTGGAGAGATGACCCAACCCATGAATCCCGGATTTCCGTTGCCGCGGGCATGCGGCATGATTTCACGCTCCAGAAAGCCAAGGATGTCCTCAGGCGCATGACCTCGAACGGGCAGGGGCTGATCGCTGATGATCTGACGTGTTTCAGCATCAGGCATCGGCTTGATGGGCCGGTCGACAACGGTTTCCAGGTGACGGGCGGCAATATCGAGCGCCTGTTGCCCGATCCTTCGAAACGCATCGGGATGCAGGGCCTGGGGGTGTTCAAATCGATCGCTCATGACGCAGGCTCCCAAGGGTGCGAAGATGCCACGACCATAAGCGGAGAGGCTTCGTGACCCAACGGTTCTCTTCCATTGCACGGCGTATCGCGCTTGCTTGTGTCCTGTTGCCCTGGTTGCCAGCCGATGCAGGGCAGGTCGCGACGTCCGATTTTGATCGAGCGGTAAATGTCATGTTCTGGCCGCAGCTCTATCGGAATGGAGGAGAGACCCTCTACTGTCGGCAGGCTTTCGATTTACCGCTTGGACTATCGGTCGAACATGTCTACGCCATGCGCTGGATCGAACGTGCGCTCGATTGCAGCGAGACGCAGGAGTGCAGGGCCCAGCAACCATCCTACGGGTATCTTGAATCGGACCTGCACAACATGTTTCCGACACGCATGGGCACAGACCACGCGCGCGGTGATTACCCCTTCGGATTCATCCCCGGTGATCGGCGTGACTTTGGCGAGGATTGCAATTTCAAGGTGTGCCCAGCCTGGGCCTATGCCCAACCACAGCCCGAAGCGCGTGGCGAGATTGCGCGCGCCATCCTCTACATGATGCGCGAATACGGCCTGCCGCTTCCGGAGCGAACTTCTCTGGAACTATTGCGCGACTGGCATCACAACGACCCACCCGACGCGGAAGATCTCCGGTGTAACGATGAGATCGAACGCCTTCAGGGAAACCGCAACCCCTTTGTCGACAACCCGGCTCTGGCCGACTGGTTTCTGCCTGACTGATGCCTCATGAAAAAGGCCCGGCACCAAAGGCGCCGGGCCGATTTCCGAAAGCCGAGCCGATCAGTAGCCGGCGCGCACTTCGTCGTAGAGGCGGATGTACTTCTCTTCGATCTCAGGTGCGAGTGCCTGGAAGAAGATGCCATTACCCAGAAGGGCTTCGGGGGTCGAAAGCCCGAGTTCGGCCAGGACTTCGTTGGGGATCAGGTCGAAGGCCTTCATGTTGGCGTGGCCATAACCCCAGTTTTCGATCTCGTAGGCACCGGCTTCGGGGCTGGAGAAGGCGTTGACCAGGTCATAGGCCTCGTCAAGAACCTCTGTTTCCGCATGAATCACGGTTCCGCAGCACCAGGTGAAGATGCCTTCCTTGGGGACACCAAGACCGACATCGTAACCTTGTGCCTTCAGGGTCACATAGGCGTCGTTCCAGCCGTAGCTGGCGACAAGCTCGCCTGAGGCCAGGGCCTGCACGGCCTCAGTCTGGTCACTCCAGTACATGCGCATGTTGTCACGCTGGATCTCGACCATCTTGCGAACCTCGACAAGCTGCTCATCCGTCAGTTCGAAGATGTTCTCGTAGCCCAGAACCAGTGCCGAGATTTCGACAACCGCACCAGCCGAATCATAGAAGCCGAGGCGGTTTGCGAACTCGTCCTTGTAGAAAATGTCCCAGGAAACGTTCTCGTCGCTCCACGCTTCGCCGACCAGGTCGCGGCGGTAGATGATGGTGGAATTGCCCCAATCCATCGGCATGAAGTAACGCTCACCGTCGATGATGGAGCCTTCGATGTTGTCCAGGCTGGGGAACAGGTCGTCGAGATACTCCAGTCGACTTGGATCAAGAGCCGTCAGAAGACCGGCATCCTTCCACTTGAACAGTTCGTAGGTGCAGGGTGCCATCACGTCGGGCTGGAACCCGCCGGTCCGCATCTTCTGGAATGCCTCGTCTTCGGAACCCCAGAACTGATAATTCGGAGGCGTGCCGTGCTTTTCCAGATAGCTGGTGATGAAGTTTGCATCATCGTAACCGGCCCAACCGAAGTAGGTCGGTACGCCTTCGGCACGTGCACGATTGGCCATCGGCACCGTCAGAAACGTGACACCGAAGGCTGATGCCGCCTTGGCGAAATCACGGCGCGAGAGCGCGCCATCCTTGAACATGCTGATAATTTCACGTGACTTCATGAGTGCGTCTCCATTGTTGAAGTTGGGGAATTCTGGCGGTTGACTCGATTCCGAGCAAGAAAGATCGTTCAGGTTCCGGTGAACTCAGGTTCGCGCTTCTCGAAGAAGGCTGTTGCACCTTCGGCGTGATCGCGGGTGAGCGCAGTGACGCACAAAGCCTCAGTCTCGAAGTTCATCATGGTTTCCAGCGAGGATTCCATGCCCCGGTCCAGCATGGTCTTGTGCATCTGCACGGGCAGGGGAGCGCGACTGGCGATGCGGCGCGCGAGTTTCTCGGCCTCATCGCGCAGCTGGCTTTCCGGGACGACACGATTGACCAGCCCGATCCGCCACGCTTCGTCGGCATCAATGAACTCGCCTGTGTAGGCGAGCTCACGTGCACGCGCCAGGCCGACCTTGCGGGGAAGCATCCAGGTGCCGCCATTGGTGATCGTCACGCCCACATTGACTTCGGGAAAACCGATCTGGGTTCCCTCTGCAGCGACCACCAGATCGCATGCCAGGGTGACTTCGCAGCCGGCACCGACGGCGACCCCCTGAACCGCTGCGATGACCGGGAAGCGGGCCTTGCGGATCAGGCGCGTGGTTTCCTGCAGCAGCTTCTGGTTCTCGTGCAGGTCGCCCAAGGTGTATTTGCCCGATCTGAACTCCTCGACGTGCTCGACCATCTCGCCGACGTCATGGCCAGCGAGGAAACCGCGACCTTCTCCGGCCAGAATAAGACAGCGGATGTTGCGGTCCTCAAGCAGGTCCCGTAGATGCGCGCCGAAATCACGCCAGCCCTGACTCGACATGGCGTTGAGCTTCTCCGGCCGGTCGAAAATCAGCCATGCAAGGTGGCCGTCCTTTTTGACGATGAATCGGTTCTTGATTGTTTCGTTGCTCATGATTCCCCTCAAGTTGCATGATATGATGACAGATATCGCTACAGGGAGAGTACGATGGTTGGTGCAGGAATCGAAACGGTTGATCCCGATATCTCACGCGAAGAGATGGATGCCATTCTCAAGCGCGACGGTTGCATCATTGTCCGTGATGCTATGGATCATGCCACCATCGACGCCTTGCTCGCTGATCTTGATCCCTACCTAGCGCGCAAGAGCTGCGGAACCGGGAACTTCGTCGGGTACGGCACCAAGCGTCTCCATTCGCTTTTCGGCAAATCTGCGAAGGTGCAGGACTTCATCCTTCATGATGAGGTGCTGGAAGTGATGGATCTGACGCTTGCGCCCTGGTGCGACAGCTATCAGCTCAACTCCAATTCGATCACGGCGATCGGTCCTGATGAGACGCCCCAGCCCCTGCATCGCGACGACCTGCTTTATCCCCTTGCACATCCTTCCGAACGCAACGCCAGCAGCACAGTGTTCTGGGCGTTGACCGATTTCACGGAAGAGAACGGCGCAACCCGCATCATTCCGGGCAGCCATCTATGGGATGACGAACGTGTTCCCAGAGATGAGGAAACCGTCGGCGCGGTCATGTCAAAAGGCTCGTTCTGTGTCTTTGTCGGCGGGACCTACCACGGCGGCGGCCGCAACACGACGGCTGATGAATGGCGCATCGCGATGTTCACGGGATTCTGCCTGGGTTGGTTGAGGCAGGAGCAGAACTGGTATCTGTCGGTTACCCCCGAAGAGGTCCGCGCGATGCCCGAAAAGCTGGCGCGGCTTCTGGGCTTCAACCTGCACAAACCTTTCCTGGGTTGGGTGCAGGATTTCCAGGATCCCTACGACGTCATCAACGGATACGAGGAATTGTCGTCAGGCGGCGGTGACCTCTATGCAGAAAGCCAGGCTCGTCCGACGCCGGGCTCACGGGTCGCCTGATCGACGTCAGCTCAAGTCCGGGAAGCTGTCACGCACGAAAATCGTGTAACCCTCGTCTGATGGGTCGTTGAGATCGCATAGCGGCGTCGCTGTGAAGACACCGTCAAATGCACCGTCACGCAAAGCGTTGTCGGGCGTGATCACCATGTCCTTTACGGCGTGGTGTTCCTGATTGTCGAAGACCGGCGCATTGCTGACGCCGTTATAGGACAGCTCCAGAAGAATGCGGTTGTGATCGGCCTGATTGTCACCGGAGCTATGGACGACATTGCCGTGGAAGAAGAGGCCATCGCCTGGCTGCATTTCAACGGCGACATCCTCGAAGCGTTCCAACAGCGCGGCTTCGCGAACCGGATTGATGTTGGCATAGGCATGATCGTCGCGGATACGATCAAGGCGACCCATCCGGTGGGAGCCGCACAACATATGCAGACAGCCGCTTTCCTGGGTGGCTTCGGTCAGGGCAACGATGCAGGTCAGCATGTCGGGCATCAGGCAGCCGTCCTGATACCAGCCACCGTAATCCTGATGCCAGACGACCTTGCCGCTGCGTTTGGCAGGCTTCTGCACGATCTTGGAGTGAAAATGGTAGACCGGCTCACCGATCAGTGTTGCCGCGCCTTCCACGATCCGCTCAAGGCGTGTGCAGGTTCCCAGCCAGTCATCGCCATGGCGAACCCAACCCAGGTAATCGTGCTGGGTTTTCTCGCTGCCATCGTGGATCGTGGCGAGGCGCCCTCCGATGCTGGGATCATCTTCGATGGCCTGCTGGATCGGTGCAATCTCGTCTGCGTCCATGAAGCCGGGAATGTGCAGGTATCCGTCCCGGTGATAGGCGACGATCTGGTCTGGGGTCAGGGTACGCGTGGCGTTCATGTTTGCACCTCCGATTTCAATAGGATTTTGGCATGTCCAGAACCGTTTCTGCAAGATAGCAGAGGATCATTTGCGCGCTGACCGGCGCCAGTTTCGGGATCATCGCTTCGCGCAACAGACGCTCGACATGGTATTCGCGCGCATAACCCATGCCGCCATGGGTGGTTACCGCACGTGTCGCGGCTCTGTGTGCGGCTTCGGCAGCCAGATACTTGGCGGCATTGGCTTCTGCGCCGCAGGGCTTGCCGCTGTCGTAAAGCCAGGCGGCCTCGCGCACCATGAGTTCTGCTGCGTGCAGTTCGATCCAGCTTTCCGCAAGAGGATGTTGGATTGCCTGATTCTGACCGATGGGGCGATCAAAGACGACCCTCTCGCCGGCATAGACGGCTGCGCGATGCAGAGCGTCCTGGCCCAGGCCGACGGCTTCGGCGGCGATCAGGATGCGTTCCGGATTGAGACTGTGAAGCAGGTATTGGAACCCTCGGCCTTCCTCACCGATCAGGTTTTCTCCGGGCACGGGAAGCGCATCGATGAAGACCGCGTTGGAATCCACGGCGGCACGGCCCATCTTGTCGATCTCCTGAATATCAACGTAACGCCAGTCAAGATCGGTGTAGAACAGGGACAAGCCGTCCGTGCGTTTCTGGCACTGCTCTACAGGCGTCGTGCGGGCAAGCAGCATGATCTTGTCTGCCTGCTGGGCCGTCGAGGTCCAGACCTTGCTGCCATGAACCACATAGCCCTCGGCCGTGCGCTCTGCGCGTGTCTTGATGCGGCCTGTGTCGAGTCCGGAGTCGACTTCTGTAACGCCGAAACAACAGCGCTGTTTGCCTGCAATGAGGGGCGGTAGCCATGTCCTGCGTTGTTCCTCGTTGCCATGGACGACGATGGCGTGGGGGCCGAAGATGTTGATGTGAATGGAGGAAGTTGCAGACATGCCGCCACCACTTCCGGCCACGGTCTGCATCATCAGCGCGGCTTCGCTGATGCCCAGGCCCGCACCACCCAGCTCTTCGGGCATGGCAATGCCGAGCCAGCCGCCATCAGCCATCGCCCGGTAGAAAGCATCGGGAAACGATGCATCCCGGTCGCAGGAGAGCCAGTAGGCGTCGTCAAACCGTGCCGTGACCCGGGAAACGGCCTCCACCAGGGACTGTTGCTCGTCGGTGAGGCCAAAATCCATGTCAGCGCTTCAGCTCGATGCCGGCGGCTTCGCGATCCCAGGCTGTCGGCGTGATGCCGACATCGCGCAAATCGAACTTCTGGATTTTCCCGGTTGGTGTCTTGGGCAGGGCTTCGACCAGATCGATGTAGCGCGGGACCATGAAGTACGCCATGCGCGGTTCCAGGAAGCGGATCAGGTCGACGGGATCAAGCGTGCGGCCCGGCTTGGTCACGATTGAAGCCATGATTTCGTCTTCGGTGTATTCACTGGGAACCGGGAAGACGGCGCACTCGACAACATCGGGATGGAGGTTGATTTCGTTCTCCACCTCCATGGACGAGATGTTCTCGCCACGCCTGCGGATTGAATCCTTCACGCGATCCGCGAAATAGTAATAACCCTTGTCATCGCGCCACATGGCATCCCCGGAGTGAAGCCACAAGTTGCTCCAGGCCTTCTCCGTCCACTCGGGATGGCGCCAGTAGCCGGCCATGAGCAGCCAGGGCTGTTTGCCGCGAACGACAAACTCGCCAACGGTTCCGTTGGGCACTTCTTCATCGTTTTCATCGACAATGCGGGCTTCGAAATACTCATCAAGAAGCCTGCCGCAGCTCTGCCAGTTGGGGTCGTCCCAGTCCATTCGGTGGGGCGAGCAGGTCTCCGTCGAACCGTAGGTGGTCTTGATGCGCATGTTGAAGCGTTTGCCGAAGTCATGAACGTCGGGAAACATTGGAACGACCAGGGCACGCTCAATGCTCGCCTCCGCGTCCTCGGGCAATTCGGGTTGACGGGCAAGGAAGTTCGCCATCGCGCCCAGAAAAAATGTCACGGTGGCGTTGAAGCGTTTGGCGTCTTCCCAGAACCGTTCAACGCTGAATCGTTGCGTGACCACGGCCGTGCTGCCGGCAATCAACGAGGCGTAAACGCAGGCCCATTGTCCCGCGATGTGGAAGAGCGGCAGAGGAGCGTAGTAGACGTCGCCCGGCACCAGATCCATCAGGTCAACGCCGCCATGGGCATAGGTATAGGCATGGGCGTGGGTGACCATCACACCCTTTGAGGGGCCGGTCGTGCCGGACGTATACATGACGGCCTTGATGTCGTGATGGGCGGGCAGGGTCTCGCGTGGCGTATTGGGTGCCTGGGTCAGAAGGGTGAAATCCAGCTGGTCCATATGGGCCAGGGCAGGGGGAAGCGTCACCGGAGCGCCTGATAAATCCAGAACGATCAACCGCTTGAGGTATTCCAGCTCTCCTGCAACATCCGCCAGACGTTCCAGAAAGGAAGCCTCAACGATCATTGTGTCGGCGGCGGAATCGTTGATGACATGCACCAGCAGACTGCCGCGATAGGCGGTATTCACGGGAACCTGGATGGCACCCCGCTTGCCGATGCCCAACCAGAGCAGGATGAAGGGAACGATGTTGGGAAACAGAACCAGAAGGGTGTCGCCGGCATCAATGCCCAACTGATCAATGGCGTTGGCGATGCGGTTGGACTCACGGTCCGCCTCACCAAAGGTCAGGTTGCGTTCATCGGAGATGATGAAAACGCTGTCGGGCATGGCCTTGGCGCGTTTTGCCAGAACCTTGCCCACGCTTTGATCGGTTCTGCGATCGGTCTGCGGCATTTGGCACCCCGTACCTTTAATTCGCGAAAGGATAGGCGTCAGGCAGCGTCATGCAAACAGAAACGGGCCGGTGCTGATACACCGGCCCGTCCCGTTAACCAGATGCCGTCCGGCTCAGAAGCCGGCTTTGATCTCGTCAAAGAGATTGATGTACTTCTCGCGCACATCCGGCTCGATCTCACCGAAGAAGCGGCTGTTGGCCATCATCGTCATCGGGTCGGAGATACCGAGATCCGCCAGCGTGGCTTCATCGACCAGTTCGAAGGCTTTCGCATTCGAACTGCCGTAGCCGTACATCTCGATCAGGTTCTTGCCCGCTACCGGTGCAATCCATGCATCCATGAATTCA
>CALIUG010000233.1 GCA_938048755.1 uncultured Alphaproteobacteria bacterium | reverse complement strand
CGAGAGGTTGTAGGCGGTGCTGCCCGCAGCGGTTGCGCACAGCACACCGTCACACATCAGCTCCTTCATGCGCACGACGCCGTCGATGCTGATGCGCACCCGTGCGGTCTGGCGCGTTTCGCGGAACAGAGCGACCTCGTTGATGGCCACGGCCTCATGCACCTCGCCTGCTTCATCGGTCGCGGTCATGCGCAGGGGATTGAGCGTGGTGACCTGGCCCGTGGTGATGCGGCGCGGCAGATCCTCGATCTCGAAATCGTTCATCAGGAAGCCGACCGAACCCCGGTTCATGCCGTAGACCGCGACATCGCGTCCCAGACACTGATGCAGGGTTTCCAGCATGAAACCGTCACCGCCTAGGGCAACGATGACATTGGCCTTGGACGGCTCGCGCGCGCCATAGAGCGCCTCGAGCTTCTTCTTGGCATTGCGCGCCTTGGGGGCGCTGCTGGCAACAAAGGCTATACGCGGTTTGGCCACGGGCCGGCTCCTGCATGAAGGTGGTGCACTATAGAGGCGAAGCGGTGCGGGCGGAAACGGTGAAGGTAACGTGATGTGAACCATGCGGGGAGGGGGTGTCGGGCAAAACCGCAGGTTCAACCCCATGCAAAGTAGAATTGGCGCTGTTGAAGCGGTGTGGCGGGGAAGGTCCGTGGTGCCAATGGTTGTGGTGAGCGCACGCAGAGTGGATGCCATAGCTGTGGTTTCCAGAGATCGATTTGATTGTTGGTGTATGTGAAAACAAAAATAGAACGAACAGGCGGTAACAGCAAGATCGGAAGCGTTGCGCTGGCGGCCATGCCAGGTGGGAGGTCGGCAAAAGGGTGTTCACGCAGAGACGCAGAGGCGCAGAGAAGCAACCAAACAAAGGAAGTGTTTTCACGCGGAGCCGCGGAGGACGCGGAGGGGGGGGGGCGTCGCTACGCTCCTGCTTCCGCGCCAACGGGTCTGTAGATGTCGAACGGCTTCGCCGTTCAAGTGAGGAAGGCTGTGAATCACAAAAATTGTGTCATCCCGGCCAAGGGAGCATCGCGACCGCACGCCGGGATCTCGGTCCGCACCTTGTCTTTGAAGCCTCTCATGACGAGATCCCGGCTCTGCGGCCCGAAGGGCCTTGTCCGGCATGACACAGATTTTCATTTTCCGCCGCGCGTTTTCTGGTTGAGCGGCAAGGCCGCTCGATAGCTTCAAGGCGTTCAGCGCTGCCCTGAAGCATGGTGCAGCCTTCCCTCCGCGTCCTCCGCGGCTCCGCGTGCGGAATCCTTTTTCCTTGTTTCTCTGGGCCTCTGCGTCTCTGCGTCTCTGCGTGCCAACTGTTGTTTGTTGATGGCGCGCCGGGGCCGGGTGCGGCACACTCGGGTCACATTTTTCGGGGTTTGATAATGTTCAGGAAATCAGGATTTGGCTGGCTCGTGGTGCTGGCGCTTGCGGTGCTGGTGTCGTCCGGTGCGATGGCGCAGGACGATGGGGCCGATGAGGACAGTGGTGACCGGCATGTCGGTTACTACTATCCAGAGCCCAGCAGCGAGGAGACCTATTACGCCCGTGCGCAAACACTGCCCGATGCCGACCGCACCCAGCGGCTGGCCTTCGTGACGGTGCTGGCGACGCAACAGCTTGCCGCACCCTATTCGCCGGGTCTGGCGGTGTTCGCCAAGGGCGAGGACGCCGAAAAGCTGATCATGGTGGCGTTGAAGGACGAACTCTTCGACAGCGTCTACCGGATGCGCGGTGTGCTTGCCATGATGACGGCTTCGGCACGTACGACCGATCTGTTCCGCACCTATCAGGTGCAGGACATCTTCACCTTCTTCGACCTGCTGAAGCTGATGGGGTTCGAGAAGGTCACACTGACCGATGGCCGTGATCTGGCCCATGTGGTCTATCTGGAGTAGTCCGATGCCCCGGTTTGCCGCCAATGTTTCGACCATGTTCGGGGAGCTGGACTTCCCGGATCGTTTCGCTGCCGCCGCAAAGGCGGGGTTCCGCGCGGTAGAGATGCAGGATCCCTATGATTTCCCTGCTGAGCAGGTCCGCGCGTGTCTGGACGAATATGATCTGGAGATTGTGCTGACCAATGTGCCGAGCGGCAACAAGGCTGCGGGCGATGGTGGCCTTGCTGCCATGCCGGGGCGTGAGCGGGACTTTGCCGTCACGATGGAAACGGCCCTTGCCTATGCCGCGGTGACGCGCTGTCCGCGCCTGCATGTGATGTCGGGTGTGATGCCCTCCGGATCGGTGATCAACGATTGTGAAGAGGTGCTGATCGCCAACCTGAAGATGGCCGCGCGCATGGCCGCCGGGCAAGGCGTGATGCTGTTGATCGAGCCGATCAACACACTGGATGTGCCGGGCTACGTCATGAGCCGCCAGAGCCAGGCGCGCCGCATCGTGGAAGCCGTGGATGCCGAAAACGTGCGCATCCAGTTCGATTTCTACCACTGCCAGATCATGGAAGGCGACCTGGTGCGCAACTTCGAAGCCCAGCTTCCCCTGATCGGCCATGTCCAGATCTCCGACAATCCCGGCCGGCACGAGCCGGGCACGGGGGAGATCAACTATGACCATATCTTCGAGGTGATCGACGCCAGTGGTTATGACGGCTGGGTCGGTGCGGAGTACCGCCCGATGGGGGATACGGTGGCGGGGTTGGGGTGGTTTGAGGGTGAGTGAGTGAAATAACGTATGAAAATGTAGAAAAGGAAAGGTTGAGTCGTGAGTGACCTAATTGATGTTCTGAAGAATAGTATGACATTAGAAAGGCCACGAATTCTATCGGTTGGGTGTGGAACCTTGGACTGTATTGTACGAATTGATGAGTTTCCGGTCAAGTCGTCGAAGGTGGTGGCAAGCGAGGGAGTGCTTACTCCGGCGGGAATGGCAACTGCAGCAGCAATCGGGGTTGCCAAGCTTGGTGGATGCATAGATTTGTGGACGGTGGTTGGCGATGATGCAGGTGGAGATTTGTTTCGAGAAAAACTCAAGAAATTTGGAGTGGGAGTCGACACTGTAATATCTGATAGCACGCGACCTACTGCTGTAAGCGCAATAGTTGTCGATGGCTCTGGAGAGAGACTTGCCTGCCCCTATTTTGGAAACGAATTTTTGCCAAGTGTCACTGATAGGTTTTCGTGGGCAAAAATTGGGAAAATATGATATAGTACTTGTTGATATTAGATTGCAAGACTTGGCTTCTAAGACGCTTAGGGAGTGCAAAAGAAGAGGAATTCCGACTGTTCTTGATGCAGATATTACCTCTTCATCTGTATATGATGGCTTGGTTGTTGATGCAGATTACGTCATATACTCAAGGGATGGTATTCTGTCTCATGTCGGAGGGGGGAGTTTATCTGATGCTGTGCAGTCGGTATCCGAAAAAGTGAGCGGCATTGTAGGAGTAACGGATGGGGCCAATGGGTCGGTTTTCTGTATCAATGGAACAATGACTCACTTCGCTGCGCCTGCCGTCAAAGTGATCGACACGCTTGCTGCAGGCGATGTCTTTCACGGAGCGTTTGCTTATGGGCTTGCCGTTGGATTGCAGCTTGAAGATGCAATTTGCCTAGCGCATATGGCGTCCTCATTAAAGTGTGAGAGGTTTGGTGGAGCAGCCACTGCTCCTAGCATTTATGATGTTGAGAAGTTCGTGAAAGAGAGGGGGCGGCTGAATATCAACCAAGGTAGAAGTATTTGTGGCATTTTATACGTCATGTCGTGCTGAAATGGTGAATCACCATTCGCAGAGAAATAAGGCATTTTTCAGCTATGTTGTGGCAACTGGCGCCTTGCTTGCCGTTGTTCTATCTGATGCAAAGTTCGCGCCGTTGATTTATGCGCAAACATTCATAGCGCTAGGATTTTCGGTAATTTATTTTTTTCATATAAATATCAATGGTCTAATTGCTCGGTAACTTAAAGACGAACTTGTAGACGATCTAGTTAAGAGTGTATGTGTGGATGCTTAAGTTATCCAGTGGAATAACTCTAATTCCCATCGAGATCTTCCTTTTCTTCAGGGGATTACTAACGCAGGAATTTCTACGCTTTTCACATTGCCTTCGTTGCTTGTTGTTCTTTTTCTAAGTCCAGATGATGCGATTAGAATGATAGGGGCATCTAAAAGTCGTTATGTTATTGATAGTTATATTATTTATGGCTCATGAAAAATTGCAGTAGCATTTATTATATTCACAATTATAATCTGCGGAACAACGTTCTTCTTTAGGAGGGTTTTTATTCACTAGATATTGGTTGCATAGAATGATTCTATGATTATTTCAGCATTTGAATCTAAACTCATTCCTGTGTGATTGTGAATCGAAGTCTATGCTGCAGCGGTCTTGGGAGTAAGCAGCAGTAGAATTGTCACACATCTCGGTGGATAGTTTTAGATTTTACCAAAATTGTTGAAATACTTAGGGCCGAACATCCTTGTGTCCAATGCTTAACATATCACTGCCTACCCCCCCGTCACACTCATGTGCCGTGAGACCGCGGGTTTGTTGCTGCGGCGGTCGATGACGAAGTCGTGGCCTTTGGGTTTACGGGCGATGGCTTCGTGGATGGCGGCGATGAGGAGGTCGTCGCCTTCGCTGGCGCGCAGAGGGATCTTGAGGTCGGCGTTGTCGTCCTGGCCCAGGCACATGTAGAGCATGCCGGTGCAGGTCAGACGCACACGGTTGCAGGATTCGCAGAAGTTGTGGGTCATGGGAGTGATGAAGCCCAGACGGCCGCCGGTTTCCTTCACGCGCATGTAGCGGGCGGGGCCGCCGGTCTTGTAGTCGATATCCTCCAGGGTCCAGCGCTCGCGCAGGTTGGCGCGCACGACCGAGAGGGGGAGGTACTGATCGGTGCGGTCCCCGTCGATATCACCCAGCGGCATGGTCTCGATGAAGGTGAGGTCGAAGCCCTGATCTCCGCACCACTGGATCATGGGGTCGAAATCGACCTCGTTCACGCCTTTCATGGCGACGGCGTTGAGCTTGATCTGCATGCCGGCCTTCTTGGCGGCCTCGATGCCTTCCATGACCTTGTCGTAGTAACCCCAGCGGGTGATCGCCTTGAAGCGGTCGCGATCCAGGGTGTCGATGGAGACGTTGATGCGGCGCACGCCGCAATCGAAGAGCTCATCGGCAAAGCGTGAGAGCTGGCTGCCGTTGGTGGTGAGCGTGAGTTCCTTCAGGTCGCCGGAGTCCAGATGACGGCTGAGGCTGCGGAAGAGCTGCATGATGCCCTTTCTCACAAGCGGCTCGCCGCCGGAAATGCGGATCTTGTCGGTGCCCAGTTTGACGAAGGCGCTGCCCAGGCGGTCCAGTTCCTCGAGCGTGAGGAGGTCCTTCTTGGGCAGGAACGTCATGTCTTCGGACATGCAGTACACGCAGCGGAAATCGCAGCGGTCCGTGACCGAGAGCCGGATGTAGCTGATCTCGCGGCCGAAGGGGTCGACGAGTGGGGCCATGACATACCTGCACAGTTTGGAAAGCGATGACTTGAATATAGGACGCGGGGACTGGGGCGGCAATGGCGGTCGTGGGGATGTGATCGATGACGGTCTTCTGCGCATTGCTCGGGAAGGGATTTGGCACGCAGAGACGCAGAGGTGCAGAGAAACAACCAAACAAGATAAAGAGATATGTTTTCAAGCGGAGCCGCGGAGGACGCGGAGCAGGCGCTCTGACACCTGAGCATCAAACGTCGGTTGAGTATGGGTGTTGGCTTGGTTGGTTGAGCGGCAAAGCCGCTCGATCACCTTGGTGCGTTCAACGCGGTTCTCAAGCATAGCGCAACCACTCTCTGCGTTCTCCGCGGCTCCGCGTGCCTAATTTTGGTTTTTCCTTGTTCCTCTGCGCCTCTGCGTCTCTGTGTGAATCACCCTTGTTCCCTCAAGCGCCGGGCGCATGCTTGGCTTCCGGGCCTGACCGGCCCGCCGATGCGGTCGCACCGGTCGGCGGCCGCTTTGCTCTTGCCGTCCCTTCTGTTTGTTCCCTCAATCGCCGGGCGTTCGCTCCGCTCACTTGGCTTCCGCCGCATGCAC
Organism: uncultured Alphaproteobacteria bacterium; assembly: GCA_938048755.1. Lineage (GTDB taxonomy): Bacteria > Pseudomonadota > Alphaproteobacteria > SP197 > SP197 > SP197. Next base: position 8,352 of record CALIUG010000233.1, on the reverse strand, counting down.
GGCGCCGATGCGGTCGCATCGGTCGGCGGCCGCTTCGCTCTCGCCGCCGATTGCCCACGCACGAGCGGTGCAGGGCACGTGTCGCAACCGTCTCAGATGTGTCATCCCGGACAAGGTGCGCAGCACCGCAGAGCCGGGATCTCGTCATGATGGGTTTCAAAGGAAGCGTGCGGACCGAGATCCCGGCTCAAGGCCGGGATGACACGTTGGTGGTGGGCTGGAGAACGGGTGCGATCAGTTGCTGGTCTCGCGGTCGTGTTCGGCGACGAGTTCGCGCAGGCGGGGGATGAGTTCGCGACCGTAGTCCTGTGCGTCGGGCAGGGGATCCCAGCCGCGGATGAGGAGGCGGTTGGCGCCGAGTTTGTAGTATTCCAGCAGGGCGTTGGCGACGGTTTCTGGTGTGCCGACCAGGGCGGTGGTGTTGCCATGGGCGCCGGTTGCGGTGGCCAGGGGAGTCCACAGACAGGTGTCATGGAGTTCGCCGGCTTCCGCGGCTTCAATCAGGCGTCTGGAGCCGGCGTTTTCAGGCGTGGCGCCGGGGTCGCCATGGTTCCAGTGCTGGACGCGCTCGAGAATGGCATGGGCACGCTCCCAGGCCTCGGCTTCTGTGGCCCCCAGGATCGGCCTGGTCGAAACACTGAAGCTGATGGGGCTGGTGCGCTGGTCGCCGGTGGCGGCGCGCACGCGGTCCATGAAGGCCGCGCAGTTGGTTAGGGGTTCGCCCCAGAGCATGAAGACATCGACGCGTGGTGCCAGAACGGCGATGGACGCTGATGACCCGCCACCGCCAAACAAGGGGATATGCGGCGTCTGAAGGCAGGGAATGCGCGAATGGGCGGCCTCGACGCGATAGAACGCACCGTCGAAATCAAAGGGTTCGTCCTGGGTCCAGGTGAGGTTCAACAGGTCGATGTATTCGCCCATGCGTGCGTAGCGCCCGTCATGATCGACATAATCGCCGTCCATGGCCTGCTCGGCGGCGCTGGCTCCGGCAATGAAATGCACCGCCGCGCGCCCGCCGGTGAGGTGATCCAGGGAGGCGAACTTGCGTGCTGCGACCGTGGGAGCAACGAAGCCCGGACGGTGGGCGATGAGATAGCGCAGCCTGCTCGTGACGCTGGCGGCCTGGGCGGCGACCATGAAGCCGTCGGGGGCGTCAGAGAAGTATCCGACAAGCGCGGTATCGAACCCGGCTTCCTCGTGGATGCGTGCCGTGGTGTTGATCGCCTCGATATCGAACGCGGCGTCGCGCCTGCCGATCAGCTCGGACTCAACCTGATGGGCGACCCAGCCGATGAGTTCAAGCGGCATGTTACAGTACGCGCCAGACCCAGCAGCGGTGGCGGATATGGGGCTCGCTGGCAATGGACGGGAAGGGATCGCCGGCTTCGACCAGCTCCCACTTTCCGGCATCGATCAGTTCCTGCTGTTTGGCGGCAAAGTCCGGCGGCTCCTCATCGCTCCTGAGCGTGTAGAGGATGAGGCCGCCCTTGCGGGTGATGCGCAGAAGCTCGTCGAGCGAAGATGCCGGAGCATGGTTGGGCGTGAAGACGCCGCAGGCGGTGGTGGCGCCAAAGACGCTGTTGGCGTAACCCAGCGGCTTGCCTAGTTCCATGACCTGACAGTGGCTGTAGATGCGCTTGCGCCGGGCGACTTCGAGCATACCCGGAGAGAGGTCGTTGGCGCTCATGTCGCGATAGCCGGCCTTTGCGAGCAGGTCGCCCAGCATGCCTGTGCCGGCGCCGGCATCGCAGATGCGGGTGCGCTTTTCGACATGGCGTTCGACGACCTTGGCAAGTTCGATATGGCCGGTCCAGCCGACATCGTCGGACATGGCCGCGTCATAAACATCGGCAGCCTCGTCATAGCGGTCGACGAGCTGTTTCTGGGATTCTGCGCCATAGAACCCTTTCGGGTCGGCCTTGCTGTGTTCGTCGCGGATCGACATGACGCCCCCTGTCTGTCTTGTCGGTGACAGTGTGCCGCAGGCGCGGGCATTTGGGAATTGCGTACTTGCGCGATCCCGGACCATAGTTTTCGCGAATATGGGGGCGGCGAAGGTGACAGAAGGAAACACATCGGGACATTGGCTGGCGCCGATGCTGGCGCCACGCTCGATTGCCTTGGTCGGTGCGTCCGAGCGCGAAGGTTCTGTCGGCCGCCTGATGGTCGAGGTCCTGCAGGCCGGTGGTTTTGACGGCGCGGTCCATGCGATCAACCCGAAGTATGAAACGGTTCTGGGGCTGCCCTGCGTGGCGGGGCTGGCGGATCTGCCCCAGGCGCCCGATCTTGCCGTGCTCTCGGTTGCGGCCCACCGCATGGAGCAGACCTTGGCCGATGCCATCGCTACGGGCGCGCGTTCCGCGGTGGTGTTCGATCCGTGTTTTTATGAAGGCGATGAAGCGCCCCTGTTGCTGGACCGGCTGAAGCGGCTGGCGCGGGAGGCCAGGTTCCCCGTGTGCGGCGGCAACGGCATGGGGTTCATCAACTACGATACCAGGGCATGGATCAGCTTCCAGGAACCGCCGTTTGCCAAGTCCGGCGGCATTGCCATGTTCTGTCATTCCGGTTCGGTCTTTGCCCTGATGCTGAACGGCGCGCGGCGTTACCGCTTCAACATGGTGGTGAGCCAGGGCCAGGAGATCGGGGCCACGGCGGCCGATTACATCGACTATGCCGTGGAGCAGCCTACGACCCGGGTGATTGGTCTGTTCCTGGAGGCGGTGCGCGATCCCCAGGGCTTTGTCGCCGCGCTGGAGAAAGCCCAGGCCCATGGCGTGCCCGTGGTCATCAACAAGATCGCGCGGACCGAACAGAGTGCCGCGCTGGCGATGACCCATTCGGGTGCGATTGCCGGCAGTGACAGTGCGTTCCGTGCACTGTGCGACCGTTATGGCGTGCTGGTGTGTGACGAGATCGACACGATGATGTCGACGCTTCAGATCATGTCGCAGGAACGCCGGCCCGGTCCCGGCGCGCTGGGTGCGGCGACCGATTCCGGGGGGCTGCGGGAGCATCTGATCGATGTGGCAGACGACATGGGAGTCGCGTTTGCCGATCTGACGCCGGAGACGACCCAGGCGTTGCGCGAGACACTTGCGTTCGGGCTGGAGCCGGTCAATCCGATGGATGCGGCAGGACCGCTCACCCCTGACTTCACCGAACGGCTCAACGAGTCTGCAAGGATTCTGGCGTGCGATCCCAATGTGGCGGTGATGGCCCACGAGCTGTTTCTTGACGATCACTACTGTTTCTATCCGGAGTCGATCGACTACCTCTGCACGCTGCCTGAGATCACCGGCAAACCACATCTTCTGGTTTCGTCGCTGGGCTCGGCCGATACCGGCATTTCGGCGGAACGGCTGGAGGATGCGGGCATTCCCCTGATCAACGGCACACGGCCCATGCTGGCGGCGGTGAAGAATGCGTTGGCCTGGCGTGACCATCAGGAGCGGAGCTACGGAAGCCCTGGCGAGGCGGATGATGCGCTGGTCACGCGCTGGCGCGACCGGCTTGGCGCGGGAGCGATCGACGAGACCGAGGCGCTTGCCATGCTGGGAGCCTTTGGTGTTCCGGTGGTGCGTTCGGTGGTCTGTGAGACCGGCGAGGCTGCGGCAAAGGCGGCGGGCGAGATCGGTTATCCCGTCGTGCTCAAGACGGCGATGCCGGGGATTGCACACAAGTCCGATGTCGGCGGCGTCAAGGTTGGTCTGGCCGATGAAGCGGCGCTGGTTGCGGCCTATGACGCGATGTCTGACGCCTTGGGACCGCGCGTGGCGGTCGCTGCCATGGCACCCCGGGGTGTGGAAGTTGCCCTTGGCATGGTGCGTGATCCCCAGTTCGGCCCGATGGTGATGGTTGGTGCGGGCGGCGTGCTGGTGGAACTGCTCGATGATCGCGCCTTTGCCCTGGCGCCGTTCGGTGTCGACCATGCCCACCGCCTGCTGGACCGTCTGAAGATCAAACGCCTGCTTGATGGCATGCGCGGAGCGCCGCCTGCTGACCTGGAGAGTCTGGCACTGGCAATCTCGCGGTTTTCGGTCATGGCAGCGGCACTGGGCGATGACATTGCCGAGATGGACATCAACCCGGTGATCGCCGCGCCGCAGGGCGCTGTAGCCGTGGATGCTCTGGTGGTGACCTGAAACAAGAAGACTCACGCGGAGACGCGGAGACGCGGAGCGGCACATCGAGGGTGGAGAATGCGCTGCCCTGGCGTGCATTCGTGAAACAGGGTTTGGATTGAGCGGCAAGGCCGCTCGGGAACCCTCCCTGCGCTCAACGCTGGTCGTGAATCCCTGGCGCAGTTCCTCCGCGTCTCCGCGTCTCCGCGTGAATCTTTGTTGCTTTTGCCGCGCCGTCTTGGCGTCGGGCGTCTGCATCCCCATACTCAAGACATGAGTGATTTTCTGGTACAGCCTGATCCCGGCGATGCGCGGCTGATGCGCAGGGTTGCCGGCGTTGATCATGAAGGCAGGGCGGTCGAGACATCGGTGACGATGGAGCGTCCGCTGACGCTGTTCCTGAACGGCCAGGAGATCGTCACGATGATGACGATCGGCGATCATCCAGACTGCCTGGCGGTGGGATACTTGCTGAACCAGGGCATGCTACGCGCCGATGATGTGATCACCGGCATCGAACATGACCACGAGATCGAGACCGTCGTGGTGCGGACAGAGCGCAAGACCGATTATGAGGAAAAGCTGAAGAAGAAGACGCTGACCTCGGGCTGCGCCCAGGGCACGGTGTTCGGCGATCTGATGGACGAGATCGAGGCGGTGCGTCTGGACCCTGATGCCGTCATTCGCACGAGCTGGCTGTATACGTTGTCAAAGAGAATCAACACGACGCCCAGTCTCTATCTGGAATCGGGAGCGATTCATGGCTGTGTGTTGTGCCAGGAAGACCGTGCGCTGATCTACATGGAAGACGTTGGCCGCCACAACGCGGTCGACAAGATTGCAGGCTACATGGCGCTCAACGGCATCGGTCCGGAAGGCAAGATCTTCTATACGACGGGCCGCCTGACCAGCGAGATGGTGATCAAGACCGCGCGCATGGGCATCCCCGTTCTGGTCTCGCGCTCGGGCTTCACTGCCTGGGGCGTGGAGCTGGCGCAGCAGGTCGGCATGACCCTGATCGGGCGCATGAAGGGCAAGAGATTTCTGGTGCTGGCAGGTCAGGAACGGTTGCAATATGACGCCGATCTGTCGCATATCCCGGAAGAGGAACAACGCCATCGGCGCAAGGGGAGCAGCGAAGATGACGCAGCCTGACGAAGTGAAGGCGAAGGCCGCCGGTGTGGTGCTGGCAGGCGGACTGGCACGCCGCATGGGCGGCGGCGACAAGGGCCTTCTGGAGCTCGACGGCAAACCGATCTTGGACCATGTGCTCGAGCGCATCCGTCCTCAGGTGCGCCTGCTGGTGCTGAACGCCAATGGCGATCCCGAACGGTTCAGCCGCTGGCCCTATAGCGTGGCGGCTGATGTGCTGCCCGGTAATCCCGGGCCGCTGGTCGGCGTGCTGACTGGTCTGGACTGGACCTTCGCCAACGTGCCGGGCCTGGAATGGGTCGTTTCGGTACCGACCGACGCACCGTTCCTGCCTCATGACCTGGTCGCGCGTTTGATGGCAGCGGTCGAGGAGGAGGGGGCCGATATGGCCTGCGCAACGTCAGGCGGTCAGCGCCACCCCGTGATCGGCCTCTGGCCGGTCGAACTGCGCAACGAACTGCGCCACGCGCTGATCGATGAGGGCATCCGCAAGGTCGACGCCTGGACTGGGCGCTACAAGGTCGCCGATGTTGAGTTTTCCACCGATCCCGTCGATCCGTTCTTCAATGCCAATGATGAAGATGACCTGGAGAAGGCCAAGGCGTTGCTCTCCGGCTGACGCCATCGTGCCGCGTTGGATGCGACGCGGGCGCCATATGCTCTAGACTTCGGTCTATGGGCCGATTCGTGACCATGAAACTTCTTGGCGTGCTGACTGCCGCAGCACTTGCGTCGGGCTGTTCGACACCGGCGGTGGAGCGTGATGCGCCGGGCTATGACCACGCCAACTATGTGCTCGATCTGGGCATCTGCAACATGAACGACCTGGTGGTGAACACGTTCGAAGGCACGGGCGTCGTGCTGGCGACGACCGGGATCGGGTTTGTTTATGGTGCCGGGCTTTCCGGCAACAGCCATGCCTACCACCACGATCCCTCGCTGGAAGTCCTGCTGGTCGGAGGAGCGGTGGGCGCGACCTTTGGTGTCGGCGTCGGCGTCTACAAGGCCGTCGACGAGATCACGCTGGAAACCGATGCCTGCATGGAACGTCAGGGTTACATCGTCGCGTCCGGCACGAACTGACCCTTAGCCACCCGTGTTGCCGGAACAGTCTGCGGGAACATCATCCGGGTTGATGCCGTTCATGGCAGCGATGGCGTCCCAGTAGGGACTTTGCGCAAGCTGACAACGGAAGTTGGTCTTGAAGGTGTCCTTGCTGGCGCGATCGGTGGGCCAGCCGTCATCGAGGAATGTCCAGGCGAGATCCGCGTGGCCGCTGTAGATGAGATCGAGCATCTCGCGCCACAGGTCCGGGTCCATGTCCGTGTCGGTCCACTGATCGCTGACTGCAACCGTCGCAGCTTGTTGTTTGAGCGTATCGGCGGACGGTGCCGGAGCGGCCATCAGGTGAGCCTCGAATGTATAAGCCGTGCCGTCCCAAACCAGCTTGACCTCCGGCGCGGGTGAGGCTGCGTAGTAGGTATTCCAGTAGGCAAAGGTATTGTCGCCGGTAATCATGACCAGGCCGGTGACACCTGAGTGCGGCACGAACCGTGCACCGGAATCCTGCGTGTCGATCACTGCGACCTGACGGAAGTAGGGCTCAAAGGCAAAGAGGTAGTAGGTCGAGCAACAATGGGCTCCGCCGGAAAAGGAGAGCAAAATCATGTTGGGGACACCGTTGCCCGTAATGTCGGTTCCTGTCTTCACCGGTATGTTGAAGTCATCGCCCATCTCGAGCACGTAGCCGCCCTGGCTCCAGACCAATTCGTCCTTGTCGATCACCATCATCACGTCCATGCGGAGGTCATCGAAATGCGCGATGCCCACAGTGGTGTCGTCATCGAGCGTCCAGGTTTCCAGGAGCGGCCTGTCATCCTGGGCGGTGGCCGGGGCGGCAAAGAGCGCAATCACAGCCACGACGCAGGCAAGGGCACGAAGGTAGGACATAAAGGCTCTCCGGTTCGGGTTGTCGTGACCCCGCCCAAGCTGACGTCCGGGCAGGCAGAAAGTAAGGAGGTTCCATGATCTGTTGTGATCATGGCCCCAGTATGGCGGTCCGACCGCGGTCCATGCGAGGTTAATCGGCACTTCGATCACAAGGATCTTCATGGAACCCTGGACCAACGAGACCCTCCTGCTGATCACCTGCGCCTTTCTGCTCGCCGGGTTCGTGAAGGGCGTCGTGGGATTTGGCCTGCCGACCGTGGGTCTGGTCGTGCTGGCACTGTTCACAGGCGTTGTCGATGCCATGGCCCTGATCCTGGTGCCTGCCGCCGTAACGAACCTGTGGCAGGCCATGGTCGGTGGGCATCTACTCGTGATTCTGCGCCGGTTCTGGCCACTGCTGGTGGCCCTGTGTCTGGGCACGTGGCTGTCGGCGGGCTGGCTGGTCGGTGCCGATGCGCTGGTCCTGTCCGCCGCACTGGGACTTTTGCTGGTGCTGTATGCCGGAGTCAGCCTGATGGGTCTGCAACTGCCGCCACCGGGCACGAACGAGCGCTGGTGGACGCCAGCCGTGGGTCTCGTCAACGGCCTGATTACTGGGCTGACCGGAACGTTTGTGGTGCCCAGCGTTCTCTACCTGCAGACGCTCGGTCTGCCTGCGGGCCAACTGATCCAGACCATGGGTGTGTTTTTCCTGACTGTCAGTCTGGCGCTGTCCTTCGGTCTGGCCGACCACGGGCTGATCGCGGGAGGTGTGCCCATCCTGTCTGCCGTTGGTGTGATCCCGGCATTGCTTGGGATGCTGATGGGCGCACTGATGCGGCGCTGGATGCCTGCTGACGTGTTCCGCCGCGTGTTCTTCACCGCGCTGCTGCTGCTGGGTGTCTATCTGGCCGTGCGCGGGTGGGTTTGATGCCTGTCGCGGGTACTGAGTGGCCGTCCAAAGTTCGAGGGCCAGTCCGCCCATCCGTGCATGGATCGTCGGGTCAAGTGTTCAGCCTGGACTGATGCCTGACACATGTTCGGATAGATGCCTGACAGTTCATGGTTTGGTCAAATCGATGGTTGCGATGGCCTGAGCTCCAAAGCAGACGTTGTCTTGTCCACACTGGTTTTTGGGGCCGCAGTC
>CALIUG010000232.1 GCA_938048755.1 uncultured Alphaproteobacteria bacterium | reverse complement strand
TTTCCTTGGCAGCCTGATCGTTGCCGAAGAAGGGGCCGATATCGATGACCGGTATGCTGTCGAAATCGACGCTGATTGCGTCGATGGAATCGGTTTTCTCAAGGGCGCTGAGTGCAGCCATGGTCTTTCCTCGCAGATCTGTCGTCATTCTGAACAACCCGCGCGCTTCGGGCAAGCAGGCTTGTTGCCGACCGGGCATTGCGGTGTTTCGCCAAGTGCTGTCACAGTAGCGGCATTTCCGGGGGAGGAGCCGTGATGGGTGAACTGGATGGACGTGTTGCCTGGGTGACCGGTGGCGCCTCGGGCATGGGGTTTGCCTGTGCGCTGGACCTGGCAAAGAAGGGAGCTTCCATTGCCATTGGCTCGCTGACGCCGGATCTGGGCGAAGGTACGATCGATCCCGGTCAGCGTGCCTTCATGCCGACCGATGATGTGCTGGCGTCGGCGCGCGACGCCATCGCTGCAACCGGCGCAACGGTTCTTGCCCTGCCGCTGGATGTCCGCAGCGATGAGTCCGTGGCGCAGAATCACGCCGACATTGTCGATAAGCTGGGTCCGGTCGAAATCCTGATCAATGCGGCGGGCACCTCAGGCCGTCATGCCATGATCGACCACCCCGACGGGCTCTGGCATGCGCTGCTCGATGTGAATCTGACCGGTTCCTACCGCACCACCAAACTGTGTCTGCCGGGCATGATCGCGCGGCAATGGGGGAGGGTGTTAATGTTCTCCTCCACGGCGGGGTTGAACGGGCACGAGCTGCATGCGGCCTATTGCGCTTCCAAGTCCGGATTGCTGGGCCTGATGCGTTGCGTTGCGCTGGAAGGCGCGGCCCATGGGGTGACCTGCAATGCGCTTTGTCCCGGCTGGGTCGCGAGCGAACAGAATGTCGATGGCTGTGTCCAGGAAATGGCGCTGCTGGGCCTCGAGATGACGGTCGAGGAATACCGCGCGGCCATGGCCGAGAAATGGGTGCCCCAGAAACGGTTCCTTGAGCCCGATGAGGCCGGTGCCTATGTCGGCTTCCTGTGCACGGACGCCGCGCGCGGAATCACCGGGGAGGCGCTGCGCCTGTCGGGTGGTTCGCAATGGTAGGGGGCGCATCATGATCTATCTCGAATACATCGAACGCGACCGTCACATCACGGTCGAAGCGTTCCGTTACATGGGCGATCAGCGCCAGTCCTGGGTCGACCCGGACTCCGATGCGATGATCCTGCAACTGGGGCGGACCCTGCGGTTCGGGCCGATGCCGTCCTATCTGGCGTTCTGGAAGATCGACGGCCTTGAACGGCTGGACGCATGGGAAGCCTATTTCGGATCGCCCGAATGGCATGACAACGCCCGCAGCCAGGCCATGCACCGCACCATCCATATCCAGCGCGCTGGACTTTATGACGAGCTGATGGAGGGACCGGAAACGGGGAAGGGCGTCTATGTCGTCGAGTTCTTCGATGCCGGGGACGATGTCACCGACGCCGATCTGGCCGAAGCCTGGGCCGGCCGCGCGCACCGTCATGACGCCGGCACGCTCAACCTGGTGCTGCGCCGGGTCGGCGTGTGGGGCCCCGATCCCGCCCATATCGCGGTTTGGACCTTTCCCGATTACGCCAGCATGGAGGCTCTCCTGCGTGAAACCGTGGTCGGGCCGGGCATCACGATCGCGACCGGTGGCATCTATCGCCAGTTGGGCGAAGAGATCCTCTAACGCATGCCTTCCAGGATCATGCGCGAGAGGTGAAGCGGCGCTTCGTCCCAATAGGGAGATAGGCGCCCGCCGTCATAGGCCGGTGAGGTGCGGCCCTTCTGCAGGCTTTCGATCAGGCCGACATCTTCCTTGTTGAGGCCGCGCCACATCTCGAGCACGGCTTTGCGCTGACCCTCGTATTGCGGTGCATCGGCTGCTTCGCCGATCAGATAGATGTCGATGCGCTCGTGGCACAGGTCGGGCGCGATGGGCGTGACGTGGAAGCTGGCGACATGGTCGGGATAGACCTCCAGCCCGAACGGCACCGGCAGGATGAACCACAGACCCTTGTGCGCGGCTTCATAGGAGAGGTCCGGGAAGTGCGGTAGTCCGGCACCGCGCCCTTCCTCAGCCTGCTTGAAGATGTAGCGGTTCCACATGACGTGACGGTCGATTTTGCTGGGTTCCCGTTCGGCCATGGGCACGAAAGCGTGCAGGCGCGGATGCGCCGCAAACACGTGATAAGGCTCAATGTAGTTCTCCATCGCGAACTTCCAGTTGGTCGCGATGTCGAAATGGACCGTGCCGGCGTAACGGCTGGCGTTGAGGTCATAGTCCCCGATACGTTCCAGCGCCGGGGCAAGGTAGTCGGCAAGCGGCGGAGCCTTGCCGTCCAGATTGACGAAGATCCAGTGATGCCAGACCTCTGCGCGGACCGGCACCAGGCCCGGCGCAGAGGGGTCGTCCCGGACCACATCGTGTTTGTTGCCGCCGTAAAAATGCGGACGCGTGCGCAGGCTGCCATCCAGGCCATAGGCCCAGGCGTGATAGGGGCAGGTCAGGATCTTGAGGTCCGAGCAGGGCTTGTCGACGATCACCGCTCCGCGATGGCGGCACACGTTGTGAAACACGCGAACCACGCCGCTGTGGTCGCGCAGGATCAGCAACGGCATGCCGGCTGCCTGAACAGGCATGGCATCACCGGGATTCGGGATGTCCTGTGTGAAGCCTGCGACAAACCAGGTGCGGGCAAACAGACGGTCGTATTCCAGTGCCTGCCAGGCGGGGTCCGGGTAGCAGGCGTTGGGCAGGGCCGAGGCTTCCGCGATGGGGCGCTCGAGGGCGGTAATGGCATCGGCACCCAGCATGGCCTCGACATCACCCCAGCTTGATCTGGTCTGGTAACTCCCGCCCTTCATGGCCCGCTCCCGCACGCTGATGACAGACTCTCTGGAAACCCAGTGAAATCAGTGCACCAGATAATTGCCCCGTGGGTAAAAAAATGTTCCATTATTTAGCTTAGCGCCGGGCAACAGGATTCTTTATGCGATGACGTCATTTCCCCATCTTTTCGAGCCCCTGAAGCTGGGCGGGCACACCGTCCGCAACAGGCTGTTCTTTCCCCCGCACGGCACGTCCCTGGGCGATCAGGGCGTCGTAGGAGAGCGGTTGGTTGCCTATCACGAAGCGCGCGCCCGTGGCGGTGTGGGCATGATCGTCATCGAAGGCATGTCGATGCATGAAAGTTTCGATATTCCTTCGGGCTATATCCTGGCCGGGCGTCCGGAGGTGATCCCGGGATTTTCCAAGCTCTCGCAAGCCGTGCACCGTCACGACACCAAACTTCTGGGTCAGTTGTTCCATCCCGGCGTGGCGATGCGGGCAACCCTGGATGGCTCAAAACGTCCGGTCTATTCGGCCTCGGACACCCCGTTCGAGCGCTACAGCCTGATGCCGGTGCCGGCGTCCCATGATCTGATCGGCGAGTGGGTGGAGGCCTATGCAAGGGCCTCGTCGCACATGATCGAAGGCGGCTTTGACGGCGTCGAGATTCTGGCCAGCATGGGTTACCTGATTGCCCAGTTCCTGAACCCGCGCACCAACCGTCGCGAGGATCAGTATGGCGGCAGCCTCGAGAACCGCATGCGCCTGCTGACCGAGATCCTGACGGCGGTTCGCAAGGCCATCGGCTCCGACCCCATTCTTGGCGTGCGTGTCACCGACGGGGATGTCACGCCCGACGCCATGGAGCCGGGCGAGGTCATGGAAATCTGCCAGGCGCTCGAGGCCGGCGGCCTGATCGACTACATCAGCGTGATCGGCGGCAACACATCGACGGCGCGCGGCTGGATCGACGTCTTCCCGCATATGGCCATCGGTCATGGCCATGTCGCCGCCAATGCGGGGGTCCTGAGAAAAGGCCTTGATTTGCCGGTGCTGGTTGCCGGACGCATCAACCAGCCCCAGATGGCTGAAGAGGTTGTTGCCAGCGGGCAGGCCGACATGGTCGGCATGGTGCGCGCTCTGATTGCTGACCCACATCTCCCGGCCAAGGCACAGGCGGGGAGACCCGACGACATCCGTGCCTGCATCGGCTGCAACCAGGCCTGTGTCGGTCATCGCCTGCAATATTTCGGTGTCTCCTGCATCCAGCATCCAGAGACCGGACGCGAGCTTACCTATGACCATGACAAGGCGCCTGCCGAGACCCAGCGCAAGGTCATGGTGATCGGCGGCGGGCCCGGCGGCATGAAGGCGGCTGCGATCCTGGCGGAGCGGGGCCATGACGTGACGCTCCATGAAGCGTCCGCGCAGCTGGGTGGCCAGGCCTTGCTGGCCCAGGCGCTGCCCGGGCGTGAGGAGTTCGGCGGCATTGTCACGAATCTCACCGCCGAGATGGAGAGGGCAGGCGTAGTTGTCAGACGGAACTCGGACGTCACGGCCGATGCCGTGCGTGCGGCTGCGCCCGACGCTGTTGTCGTCGCCACGGGCGGCACGCCCTACCGGCCTGATTTTGACGGTGCCGAAGAAGCCCATGTGGTTGATTCCTGGGCCGTGATCCGGGGTGAGGCCAATGTCGGTGGTTCGGTCGTGGTGGCGGACTGGCGTAACGACTGGATCGGTCTCGGCGTCGCCCACAAACTGGCGCTCGACGGCTGTCGTGTGCGTCTGGCAGTGACCGGTATGGTGCCCGGCCAGAACCTGCAGGACGGCGTGCGCGACTTCTGGATCGGTGAACTGCACAAGCTCGGCGTGGAGATGATTCCCTATGCGCGCCTGTTCGGGGCTGATGCCGATACGGTCTATCTCCAGCATACGGTGAACGATCAGCCCATCATCTGTGACGAGGTCGAAACACTGGTGCTTTCCCAAGGCACACGTCCGCTCAAGACGCTGGCCGAACCCATGGCTGACTGGGATGGTGACGTTCATGTCATCGGCGATGCCCTATCGCCGCGCACGGCCGAGGAAGCGGTGCTGGAAGGCCTGAAGGCGGGGATGGCGATATGACGATGGATAAGGACAACAGCAACGAAATCGTGCTGGAAGAGGATTTCCAAGAGC
>CALIUG010000231.1 GCA_938048755.1 uncultured Alphaproteobacteria bacterium | reverse complement strand
GTCGAACTTGATTCGACGATCCATGCACCACACGCAGAAATAGCTCCCGCCAAGTTGGCTTGCAGTTTGCTGATCATAGCTCAGCCAGGTTCGGTTCCAGGGGATAGATCCAGTCACCTTCAATTCCAGCGGCAAGATCCTCGGCAATCGGCGCGCCCTGGAGGAAGGTACCCCGCACCCACAGGCTCGAACGCGGGTCGAAGTCTTCCATGCCAAGGAGGGAAAGGGCGAAGCGGATGAGATGACAGGCTTGGAAATCGCGATGGCTGACATGGCCACGAACCTCGCCATAGGGCAGTTCGGCCAGGGACTGCACCCGCTCGGTCATGAAACGGTGCTCAGGGTTCCCCAATAGGAATTCAGCAACCGTGCGGTCAGCGGGCAGCGCATCCAGTTTGGCGAGCAGTGCCTGCACGGCGCCCGGGACATCGACGAACGCCTCACGGTCATCACCAGGATCGACCCCGCGCTCACCCAGACGGGGCTCCACATTCTCTTCCGAATAGTACCAGAAGTGATGGCGCGCCTCGGCAGAGGTCACATCCAGACCCAGCGCCCATGCATAGTTGTGGCGAATGAGATCAGCGAGTGCACCAAGGGTCATGGCGGGATCGATATCGCTGCGGTAATCGCCGGGCGCAGAGGCCAGTTTGGCGATTTCGAAGGCACGGTCCGGGTAAAGCTCGATCAGAAGGGAATGCAACACCTCGACGCTTTCGCAGTGGAGTTCCCGGCGTGCCCAACTGACCAGAGTCTGCCAGGGTCGAATGGACTCAGCGCCAAGCATGGTGCCGGTCTCGCGGAAGGTGCGCAGGGCATCGCCGACCTTGGCGAGATCGTTGCGCACAATCGCGGAAGGCGCATACATGCCCTTGCCGGTACGGTCATGCAGGCTGAAATAGGCAATGCAACGATCCACCAGTTCCATGAGACGAGCGACCTCGGGGCCGCCCGCCGAAACGCCTTCACCTAGCGCATGGGCGATGGCCAGTTCGCGCATGACGACCCAGGCATGGATGCGTTTGGGATGGGCAATCACGAAGGGCACCATGCCAAGGCCGGACGCGTTGCCCATGCCCAGATGACGTTTGAGCACCGGAGAGAGACGCGCCGCATCCGGATTGACGACCCGCGCGGCATGTTCCGCGAGGTCGTTGCCGAAGTGACGCCACATGTAGAGCGTCATCATCTCGCCCGAATAGGGATGGCTGAGTGGGTGTTCCGGCGCAAACGACGGATAGATCGCCGTGCCATGACGGCCATTGCCCCAGAAGCCGTTGTTGCGCAGCAGGTAGCCGCCGGGCAGATGCGGCTGATGCCCTGCCACCAGGGCCTCGACCGCTGTGTTGAAGGCGCTGGTGCTGCGGTTCATGCGGGTAAAACCCACGACCGTGTTGTCGGCCCGACCCAGCACGAAGTTCTCGGACTCCTTGCGCAACCGTTCGACCCTGTCGCGCTCGATCTCGCCCTGACCGACATAACCGACACCGTCGTAACGCTGGCCAACGATACGTTCGGACTTCTGGTCGTCGGGCAGATTGTCGGAATAGATCACGTAGTGGAGTGGGCGCTCCGCCGTCTCGATACGATAGGCAACCAGCCCCCTGCCCTCATCATCGAGTTCCCAGATCGCCGTTTCGATATTCCAGCGTTCGCGCGCCATGCGCCGGACCAGCGCGCGCACGAACGACAGCGCCGATGCCTTGTTGGCCGACAAGGCCTCGGCCGTACAAACCTCTTCAGGGTTTCTGATCGGTGTGGGCGGCGACAGCAGCGCGCTGTCGACCTGTCCGTCATCCCAGACGCCGCGAGCAGGCACCATCGTCATCAGCCGTTTTCCCTTCGTGCGCTGATTGCCAGAACGTGTGCATCGAACCCTTCGTAACGCGCGAAGGCTTCGGTCTGATCGGCGAGACCAGCATAACCCTCCGGTGTCAGTTCGGCGATGGATTGGCGCTTGATGTAGTCCATGACGCCAAGCGCGGAATGGGTTGCGGCCTTGCCGCCGGTCGGCAGCACGGCATTCACGCCGATCATGAAGTTTGCCATGGAAAACGGCGCGTCCTGGCCCAGAAGAATTTCACCGGCATTGGTGATGGCATCGAGATAATCGCGCGGATGGCTGCTGGCGATCTGGAGGTGTTCGGCAGCAAAGGCATTGACGAAGGCCAGCGCATCCGCCTGATCGGCCGCAACCACCAAGCCACCGTTAACGCCCAGCGCCTGCGAAGCGTAACCGCGCCGCTCCTCGCCAAGACGGCCCAGTAGTTCGAGCACACAATCTGCAATCCGTTCAGCGATGTCGGCATCCCAGGTCACAAGAAAGGTCGTGGAATCAGCACCGTGTTCCGCTTCGATCAGGAGATCGAGCGCGACACGACGGATATCGGCGGTTTCATCAGCCAGCACCATGCTCTCCGACGGACCGGCAGGCGGCCCAGGCGCGATGGCCTCTGCGCAGAGTTCCATGGCGGCACCAACCCAGGGCGAGCCCGGACCGACGATCTTGTCGCAATGGGGAATCGTTTCGGTGCCATAGGCCACGGCGGCGACACCCTGGGCACCGCCGGCGAGGTAGACCTCTGTCACACCTGCCTCACGCGCGGCCACTAGAGTGCCGGCATCGCAGGTGCCATCAGGGCCCGGAGGCGTGATGACCACGACACGGGGCACACCAGCCACCACAGCGGGGATGGCCGTCATCAGGGTGACGGACGGGAACGAACCCTTGCCGCGCGGCACATAACAGGCAACGGCGCCGATCGGGACGTAACGGTCACCGGCCATGACGCCGGGGCGCACCTCGATCATGTCAAGAGCAGGCGGTTTCTGCTGTTCGTGCACACGACGGATGTTGGCGGCCGCCTCCCGGATCGCCGTGATCACATCGTCGGGAACCATGTCATAAGCTGCGTCTATATCAGATTCGGCAACCCGGATCTTATCGGCGGTCATGGTGACCTTGTCGAAGGCCGCGGCAAACCGGAGAAGCGCTGCATCACCTTCCTGGCGCACAGCTTCTACGATAGGCCGGGCGCGTTCCAGGAATGCAGATGCATCAATGACTCCGCGTGCGCATAGGTCCGCGCGCTCGTCTGCGCGCGTCGAGGCGAGGTGGAGAATTCGGGGTCGCAACGCTTCGGTCATGTCAGGTTCCCAAAAGGCGTCGTGCTTCTAGAGCAGGAGAACGCCTCAGGAAAGGCTCTCGTCCTTGTCGGGGTCGATCCCTTCTTCCTGAAAGACCTTGCGTGCGATGCGGAAGGATTCAACGCCGGCAGGCATGCCACAATAGATCGCGATCTGGGTCAACGTGTCACGAAGCTGGGCCAGAGTGACCCCGTTGCGGATGGCACCTTTGAAGTGGAGCTCGAACTCGTGGCTGCGACCGGTGGCAGCGGTCATGCAAAGATTGTTGAGGCTGCGCTGTTTGCGGTCCAGCCCCTCGCCGCTCCAGACCTCGCCCCAGCAATAGGTCGTGAGGATGCGCTGAAAGTCGCGATTGAAGCTGTCGGCGCCGTTGATTGACTTGTCGACATACTCCGCACCCAGAACGTCCCGGCGGTTGGAAAGGCCTTTTTCATACATTTCGGTCATGGTGATCTCCAAGGTTCAGGATGCACCTTAAGGCGCATCGCCCTTGGGAGTCAGCCCGGTCGATAGTCTGAAAATTTCTCCAGGACTTCGGCCATCTGCGCCCTGGTCAGCAGTTTGGGTTTGCCGACCTGAAGCGCCTGCCAGTACTGGCGGGCAAGGCTCTCGACTTCGACTGCCAGCGCAAGGGCGCTTTCGAGATCGGCGCCGAAGGCAATCATGCCATGGTTGGCAAGCAGGCAGGCCTTGCGGCCTTCCAGCGCTTCCAGCGCATGGTCGGAAAGTTCCTGCGTGCCATAGGTCGCATAGGGCGCGCAGCGAATGTCACCCCCCCCCGCCATGGCGACCATGTAGTGGAAGCGCGGGATGGCCTTGTGCAGACAGGCAAGCGAGGTGGCATGGGTGGCGTGGGTATGAACGATGGCACCGGCTTCGGGGCGAGCGGCATAGATGTCGCGGTGAAAGCGCCATTCGCTTGAGGGTTTGCGTTGGTCGCGCGGTTTGCCGTCCATCCCCATGAAGACAATGTCATCGGGACCGGTCTGGTCATAGGGCAACGCAGAGGGCGTTATCAGGAATCCCCTGCCCGCACGTACGCTGACATTGCCTGAGGTGCCCTGGTTGATGCCAAGTCCGTTCATGGCACGCGCGGTAGTGACCAGCGCCTTGCGCAGGCGCAGATGATCACGCGGCACGGGCGAACTCCGGGAAGAGACCGGCGAGACCCTCGGGCGAGGCATCACAGACACCACGCTCTGTCACCAGTGCCGTCACGAGGCGTGCCGGGGTTACGTCGAACGCCGGGTTGCCCAATGCTGAACCCTCAGGCGTGATCTGGATCGTCTCGATCCGGCCATCGGCGGTGCGTCCGGTGAGGTGGCTCACCTCCTCACCCGAACGTTCCTCGATGGGGACGTCGCGGCCGGACGCCATGGTCCAGTCGATGGTGGGCGACGGTAAGGCGACATAAAACGGAACGCCGTTGTCGTGCGCGGCAAGCGCTTTGAGGTAGGTCCCGATCTTGTTGCAGACATCGCCATGGGCCGTGGTGCGGTCGGTGCCGGTGATGACCATATCGACCAGACCCTGCTGCATGAGGTGCCCGCCGGCGTTGTCGACGATGACCGTATGCGGAACGCCGTGACGGCCCAGCTCCCAAGCCGTCAGCCCCGCACCCTGATTGCGCGGCCGGGTTTCATCGACCCAGACATGGACGGGCAGACCGGCATCAAAGGCCTTGTAGATCGGGGCGATGGCGGTGCCCCAGTCGACCGTGGCCAGCCATCCCGCATTGCAGTGGGTGAGGATATTGACCGTGTCGTTCTTCATTTCATGGAGCCCGCGGATGATGGGGAGACCGTGATCCCCGATGGCTTCACAGATCGCGGCATCCTCGTCGCAGAGACGCGCGGCTTCAGCAGAGGCCGCCTCGGCGCGCGCCGACGGGGCCATCGGTGAAAGCAGCGCGGTCATGGCGTCCAGCGCCCAGCGCAGGTTGACCGCCGTGGGCCGCGTCGCGAGCAGCAGGGCATGGGCGGCCTTCAGGTTTGCATCAGAGCTGTCGCGCTCCATCGCCAGCGCCATGCCATAGGCCGCGGTCGCCCCGATCAGCGGCGCGCCACGGACCAGCATGGCAGAAATGGCATGAGCCGCCGCCTCCACATCGTCGAGCACGACGGTCTCGAAGGCATGGGGCAAGCGCGTCTGATCCAGAATCGCGACCGCGCCGGACTCGGTGCGCCAGATCGTGCGGTAGGGAACGCCGTCAACATTCATGGTGCTGTCAGGTGCCGTCGCGGAAGTTGAGCTCGACATCGACGCCGTCGGGGTCCTTCACGAAGATCTGGCGAGTCGGGTTGTCGGGCACCTGACAGCTCTCGAAGGCGATACCTTCGTCGTCGAGGCGCATGCACATGGCATCGTAGCCCTTGACCGCGAAGGCGACGTGATCGACCGGGCTCTCCCCGATCCGCGGCGTGTCGGTCACGCTGACATGCACCAGAGGCGCATCGCCCGCATAAAGCCATGCGCCGGGGCTGTCGAAGGGCGGGCGATAACCTTCCTCGAAGCCCAGCACGCCGCAGTAGAAAGCGCGGCAACGTTCGAGATCGGCAGTGCAGATATTGATGTGGTCGACGCCGTGAACGGCCATGGCAAATTCCTCCGAGCAATGGGGGCCGATCCTAGGAGCAATTACGCCATGGCTCCACACGATAAGAAAATCAGAATCAACTCCGAAAACGATATTGACTCCGTTTTCGGAATCTCTTCTGATTATCGTCAGAACTTGGGAGCATGCCATGTCAGGATTGCGGGAACGATCAAAAGCCAGACGACGCGATGCCATGCTGCAGGCGGCAGCGGCCCTGTTTTCCGAACACGGCTATACAGAGACCCGCATGGAGATGATTGCGGAGCACGCCGAAGTGGCGCTTTCGACGCTCTATCAGTACTTCCCATCGAAAACCGAACTGGCCCGCGCAATCTACGTACAGGATATGGCCGTTGTTCGCGCCAAACACGAGGACGTCATCCAACATCCTCCATCCGATCCGGTGGAAGCAGTGATGGCGCTGATCCGGAACGATCTCTTGTCCTCACCTGCCTACACAAACCGGGAAACCTGGCGACAGATCACCGTGGCCGGACTGTTGTCGCCGATCGATAACGACCTGGGCACCGATCCGTTTTCGGTGGCTGATGCAGAGCCGTTTCTCCGTCTTCTCGAGCAGCTCCAGCAGAGCAAGGCCATTGTGCCCGAAGCCGACATCAAACGCATGGCCGGTTTGCTTTCGACCATCAATGTCAGCGTGTTTCTGCACCGTGTGACAACCAGCGATACGCGTGAGGCGACCCTCACCCGGGCCAGGGACTTTGTGGACCTTGTCCTTGGCCCAATCTCGGCAAACGCCCATCATCGGAAAGGATGATCCAGCCATGACACGCCCTACCCTGCCTCAGAATGGCGCCCAATGGCCCGCGCTCCATCACGACCTCATGGCGAGCCGTGCCAACGAAATACAATGGGACCAGGGCGCTTTCTATTACCACTGGCCCGAACCTGGCGGGAACGTGCACCAGGCCGCGATGGCGGCAGCCAACATGTTCTACACCGACATCTGGCTTGGGCGTTTCAACCAGCCCAGCATCAACGGTTTCGCGGAAGAGCTTGAGGGCTTTGTCCTGGACCTGCACGAGGCGCCTGAAGGTGGCGCCGTGACCCTGACATCGGGAGGAACCGAATCCATCCTGCTGGCCATGAAGGCTGCGCGTGACCGCGCACGCACGCTTGGCATCACCTCTGTCCGTCCGACGATCATTGCGCCGTGGTCTGCTCATGCCGCCTTCAACAAGGCAGCCGACTATTTCGATCTGGAGATCATCCGCGTTCCGGTTGGCGAGGATCTAAGAGCTGATGTCGGAGCGATGGCCGAGGCGATCACCAGGGACACCATTGCCCTCATTGGCTCGGCGCCAAGCTGGCCCTATGGCCTGATCGACCCCATTCCCGAAATCGCGGCACTGGCGCAGAAAAACGGCCTGTGGTGTCACGTGGACGCTTGTGTCGGTGGCTTTCTCATTCCGTTTTACCGGGAACTTGGCCATGACCTCACGCCGATGAACCTTGCCGTTCCAGGCGTTACCTCGATTTCGGCAGATCTGCACAAGTTCGGCTTCACGCCCCAAGGGATCTCATCAGTTTCGTTCTGCGACGAGGAAACGGCCGGGCATGCAGGCTTCAGTTTTGATGCCTGGCCATGCGGTCGATACGCCGGCCAGACGATTCAGGGCACCAAGGCAGGGCAGACCGCTGCGGCTGCATGGACGACCATGCGGCTGCTTGGCCGGGATGGCTATCTCGACCTTGCACGTCGCCTATCCCGGACCACCAATCGACTGGTCGAAGGCGCAACAGCGGCGGGCCTGCGCCCGCTGGCCAAACCCGAAGCGGGCATCCTGACGCTTACCAGCGACGACGTGGACATCTTCGCGGTGAGCGAAGCTCTCAACCGCATGGGCTTTCCCCATTGCGCCGTGCTCAACCCCGAGGCCCTGCATTACGTCATCAATCCGGTCGAAAACGACGTACCCATCGACGCTCTGCTTGAAGCCATGGCAGGGGCTGTCACAGACGCAAAGGCATCACGCGTCAACCGGGCTGGAAAACAGGCAACCTATGCCTGAGCAGAAAGCGTAGCCGCGCAGGTGTGTAGCGGACTGCGCTGGCTGCGCGGGCATTTGATTGCCAGGCTCCTACCACTAGGCTGTTGACAGCACCGCGGGGATACACGACGTTCCGCCCGCTTTTACCGGAGCGCCACCCCAGCCATGGCCGATGACCATCATGCCGAACGATCAGACCATACGCCTGGGCCTGCCCAAGGGCCGCATGCAGGACAACGTCTTTGCGTTGCTGGAAGATGCCGGAATTCACATCCATGCGGGCGGTTCCAGCACGCGTGATTATCGCCCGAAGCTCTCGCTTCCCGGATTCGACGCCAAACTCCTTAAACCCCAGAACATCGTGGAAATGCTTCATGCAGGCACGCGCGACCTGGGCTTTGCCGGCGCCGACTGGGTGGCCGAGAAGCAGGCTGATCTGGTGGAGTTGATCGACACGGAACTCGATCTCGTCCAACTGGTTGCCGCAGCGCCGGCGAAAATTCTCGAAAACGGCAAGTTGCCCGGCCAGCATCTGGTGGTGGCCAGCGAGTACGAGCGCCTGACCCGCGACTGGATTGCCGATGCGGGCCTGGATGCAACCTTCGTGCGCTCCTATGGCGCGACCGAGGTGTTTCCGCCCGAGGACGCCGACTGCATCGTCGACAACACCGCGACCGGCTCGACCCTGCGCGCAAACGGACTGGAGATCGTGGCGGAGGTCATGATCTCCTCGACCCGGCTTTACGCCCATCCCGCTGCGCTCGAGAACGCGGAAAAACGCGCCTCGATCGACAGCTTCGTGATGATGGTGGGTTCGGTCCTGGACGCAAGACGCCGTGTGATGGTGGAAGTCAACGTGACGCCAGAGAGCCTGGAAGCGGTGATCGATGTGCTGCCCAGCATGCGCGAGCCGACGGTCTCGCCGCTGCACGGTGGACGCGGCTTTGCCATCAAGTCGGCCGTACCGCGTGACCTGCTGGCCCAGGTCATTCCCCAGATCAAGGCGCGCGGCGGCACCGATATCGTTGTATCCCCTATCGGCAACATCGTTTCGTGAGGGTGAAACATGGACAACCGCACAGCCAGCGTTGAGCGCAAGACACGCGAGACCGACATCACGGTCACGGTAATTCTGGACGGCACCGGCGTTGCCGAAATTTCCACCGGCTTGCGCTTCCTCGATCATCTGCTCGACGGCCTGACCCGTCACAGCCGCATGGATGTCACACTCTCCTGCAAGGGTGATCTCGATATCGACGATCACCACACAGCCGAGGACTGTGCCCTTGCGCTGGGCGAAGCCTTCGACAAGGCGCTGGGTGACAAGCGTGGCATCCACCGTTTCGGGAGCGCCTATGCGCCGCTCGACGAAGCCCTGGCGCGCGCCGTGCTGGACCTCTCGGGTCGTCCGTTTGCCCATGTCGATCTGGGCCTGCGCCGCGAGAAGGTCGGCGATATCTCGACCGAGATGATCAGCCATGTCCTGCAGTCCTTTGCCATGGCGGCAAAGCTGACGCTGCATGTCGATCTGATCCGCGGGCACAACGACCACCATCGTGCCGAAGCGGCCTTCAAGGCTCTGGCTCTGGCCCTGTCCATGGCCATTTCGGATGCCGGCCATCGCGATGTTCCCAGCACCAAGGGTGTGCTGTGAGCGGCCGCGAGGTCGTTGTCTGCGCCACCGGAACCGCCAACCTCGCCTCTGTCTTTGCAGGCCTGAAGCGGGTCGGCGGGGCACCGCGCATGGCCACATCCGCCGATGATATCACCGGGGCCGGGCACGTCATGCTGCCGGGCGTGGGGTCGTTCGGTGCCGCCATGGCTGCACTGGACAAGAGCGGCATGACCGCACCGCTTCGGGCGCGCATCGTGCTTGGCAAACCGACACTTTCGATCTGTGTCGGGCTGCAGCTCTTCTGCCGGACAAGCGAGGAATCACCCGGCGCGGTGGGGCTGGGCATCGTCGATGCACCGGTCACGCGGTTCCCTGAAACCGTGCGGGTGCCGCAATTCGGCTGGAACGACATCAACGCCGATCCAACCTGCAAGGTGGTCGAGGACGGCTTTGCCTATTTCGCCAATTCCTATGCCATGGCTGAAGCGCCGGCGGGCTGGTCCGTGGCCATGGCCGATCATGGCGGGCGTTTCGTTGCCGCCATGGAAAAGGGTGCGGTCGTGGCCTGCCAGTTTCACCCTGAACTCTCGGGCGCCTATGGCCATGGCCTCCTGAAACGCTGGATCGATCTGCCATGCTGACCGCACGCGTGATTCCCTGCCTGGATGTCAACGACGGTCGCGTCGTCAAGGGCGTGCGCTTCCAGGGCCTGAGGGATGCCGGTGACCCAGTGGAACTTTCCATGTCCTATGAACATCAGGGCGCCGACGAACTAGTGATGCTGGATGTCTCAGCCACCCCGGAAGGTCGAGGCAATGCGCTGGTCACGGTCGCTGCGGTGCGCCAGGAACTGGGTATCCCACTGACTGTGGGTGGCGGCGTGCGCAAGGCAGCCGATGCCGGCGCACTGCTGGAAGCCGGCGCCGACAAGGTGGCGGCCAATACCGCAGCCGTGACGCGCCCGGAACTGCTGACCGAAATCGCCGACCACTTCGGCAGCCAATGCGCCATTGTCGCCATTGATGCCGCGCGCAAGGCTGAAGGTGAAGGCTGGGAGGTCGTCACCCTGTCGGGCAAGAACCGCACCGGCATGGATGCCATCGGCTGGGCACGCGAAGCCGTGGAGCGTGGTGCGGGCGAGATCCTGCTGACGAGTTGGGATCGCGACGGCACACGCTCGGGCTATGACACCGACCTGCTGCGTGCGGTGTCGGGCGCCGTGCATGTGCCGGTGATTGCCTCGGGCGGCGCTGCCAAACCGGAGCATCTGATCGAGGCACTGCAGTCTGGTGCCGATGCGGTCCTTGCCGCCTCGATCTTTCATGACGGTGACTATACGCTAGGTGACATCAAACGTGTGATGGCAGCGGCGGGTATTCCCACGCGCCTGGAGCCCACGACGGACACACCATGACCGAACAGACGCAGACACAAGCCAAACGCCTGCCGATCCTGGCCTTCTGCGCCGGGCATATGGCGGTGGACTGGCCCCATGGTGCGTTCTGGATTCTTGCTCCCGCCATCGCCATCTCGTTCAAGATGAGCCCATCGGATCTGGGGCTGATGATCTCTCTGACTGCGATCGGTGCAACCTTCAGCCTGGTTCCGGCCGGAATCCTGAGCGATCACACAAGCCGTCGCGGACCGATCTTTGCAGCGACCTTCCTGTGGGTTGCCGTGGGCTACGGATTGGCCAGTCTGGCGCCCAATTTCTGGGCTCTGACCGCCATGCTGGGGATTGCGGGTATGGGAACCTCAGCCTGGCATCCGCTTGCGACCGGCACCCTGACCCAGATCATGCCCGGGCAACGCGCAAGAGTTCTGGGCATTCACGCCATGGGCGGCACACTGGCGGAGGTATTTGCGCCAATCCTGACCGGCGTTCTGCTGGTTTACGTGGGCTGGCGAACGGGCCTGGCTCTGGCGATCATTCCTGCAGTCGTTGTCGGCATCTACTTCTTCATCGTGCGCGCACGACTGACCGTCGCCGTCAGTCAGAAAGCGTCCATGGGTGATTTCAAGGACATGTGGCGTGACTGGACAAGCCGTAGCGGTCTGTCGCTGGTCGCCATGATCGGTATCTACAACATGGCCGTGATGGCTGTGCTGGCGATGGCAACGCTCTACATCGTCAACGACCTGGGCTTTTCCGAGTTCTGGGCGGGCATTGCCTTTGCCGCCATGATCCTGGCAGGCGCTCTGCTACAGCCGGTCATGGGGCACCTCTCCGACACCATGGGACGGCGCAAGGTCTTTGCTGTTTCGCTGCTGGCAGCCGCACCGCTGGGTCTTGCCATGCCGTTCATCGGTGCAGCCTGGCTCGCCGTGGTGTTTCTGATCGTGATGATCGGGGCATTTTATGGCGTGCGTTCCGTGGTGCTGGCCTCGGCCGTGGATTTTGCCGGCAAGCGTGAGGGCACCACACTTGGCCTGGCTTTTGTCATGATGGATGGCATCGGGGCATTGGGTGCCCTCCTGGGCGGTTGGGCCGGTGATTTCGACCTCACCTATGCTTTTGCGCTGGGTTCGGTGTTTGCCGTAGTTTCCGCCCTGATTGCCCTGGGTTCGGCTTTGGCCTTCCCCGTCATCAAGACCGAGGCTGCGGAATGATCATTCCTTCCATCGACCTGATGGGTGGCCAGGCCGTCCAGCTGGTGGGCGGCAAGGAAATGGCCATCGAGGCGGGCGACCCCCGCCCCATTGCCCGGAAGTTTCGCCTGGCCGGCGACATCGCCGTGATCGATCTGGATGCCGCGTTGGGCCAGGGCGACAACCGCGCTTTGATCGAAGATCTGGTGAAGCTGGCACCCTGCCGCGTGGGCGGTGGAATCCGTGATGTCGAGACCGCCATACGCTGGCTCGACGCTGGCGCCGACAAGATCATTCTGGGTACGGCAGCCAGGCCGGAAATCCTCTCCCAATTGCCGCGCGACAGCGTGATCGCAGCCCTGGATGCTGTGGAAGGCGAAGTGGTCACCCACGGCTGGACGACCAAGACCGGCGCATCCGTGGAAGACCGCATGGCCGAGTTGCGCGACCTTGTCGGCGGTTTCCTGGTCACCTTCGTGGAACGTGAAGGGCGCATGCAGGGCACGGACATGGAAGCCACACGGCGTCTGGCGCAGGCCGCGGGCGATGCCAAACTTACCGTGGCAGGCGGCTTCACGACGGCTGAAGACATTGCCATGGCCGATCAGGCCGGCGCCGATGCGCAGGTTGGCATGGCGCTTTACACCGGCCACCTTGATCTGGGCGACGCGATCGCTGCACCGCTGAAGAGCGACCGGCCGGACGGTCTCTGGCCCACCGTGGTATGTGACGAACACGGTCGCGCCCTGGGCCTGGTCTATTCCGATGCCGAAAGTCTACGCGTAGCTGTGGATCGCCAGGTCGGGGCCTACCATTCGCGCAAGCGGGGCTTGTGGGTGAAGGGTGAAACCTCGGGCGCGACGCAGGACCTGCTGAAGATTGATCTCGATTGCGACCGCGATGCCCTGCGTTTCACGGTCAGGCAGGCCGGAACCGGGTTCTGCCATCTCGATACCTGGACCTGCTGGGGTGCCGATGAAGGGCTGCCGGCCCTCGCCCGCCTGATTGCCGAACGTCGCGACCATGCGCCTGAGGGCTCCTATACACAGCGCCTGTTCAGCGAGCCCGGTTTGCTGGAAGCCAAGCTGATCGAGGAGGCCGGTGAACTGGGCGAAGCCAGGGAAGCCGGGGACGTTGCCCACGAGGCAGCCGATGTCATCTATTTCGCGCTAACCGCCGCCGCCCGTGCCGGTGTTCCCCTGAGCGCCATCGAGGAGCAGCTGAACCAGCGCAGCCGCAAGGTGACGCGGCGGCCCGGCAACGCCAAAAGCAGCAGTTGATTGCCCGAATGTGCCCTGCGAACACGGGCAGGAGGGCGGAAAACCGCAAAAAAAGAGTCGGTTTGGCCTTGATCCCCGTGCGGATTCGCTTACATCGCTGTTAGCACTCGCCACGCGTGAGTGCCAATTCGTTCGAATTCGAGACCAAACCGCTCAATCAGGAGGTTGAAGCATGGCATTCCGACCGCTGCACGACCGCGTCGTCGTCAGCCGCACAGACGGTGAAGAAAAAACCGCAGGCGGCATCATCATTCCCGATTCCGCCAAGGAAAAGCCGATGGAAGGCAAGATTGTCGCCGTTGGCCCCGGTGCGCGGGACGAACACGGCAAGGTTCAGCCGCTTGATGTGAAGAAGGGCGACCGCGTCCTCTTCGGCAAGTGGTCGGGCACCGAGGTGAAGCTTGATGGCAAGGACCTTCTGATCATGAAGGAATCCGACATCATGGGCATCATCGGCTGACCACCACGTAATTAACAGGAGAGACAAACATGGCTGCCAAAGAAGTCAAATACGGTGCCGATGCCCGCACGCGCATGCTGCGCGGCGTGAACATTCTGGCCGATGCCGTCAAGGTCACGCTGGGTCCCAAGGGCCGCACCGTGGTTCTGGACAAGTCCTTCGGCGCACCGCGCATCACCAAGGACGGCGTCACCGTCGCCAAGGAAATCGAACTTTCCGACAAGTTCGAGAACATGGGCGCACAGATGGTGCGCGAAGTCGCATCCAAGACCAACGACAAGGCCGGTGACGGCACGACGACCGCCACGGTTCTGACCCAGGCGATCGTGCGTGAAGGCGCCAAGGCTGTTGCCGCGGGCATGAACCCGATGGATCTGCGCCGTGGCGTCGACCAGGCGGTTACCGCTGTGGTTGCCGACATTGCCAAGCGTGCGCGCAAGATCAAGTCGTCTGCAGAAGTTGCCCAGGTCGGCACGATCTCGTCGAATGGCGATGCCGAAGTCGGCCGCATGATCGCTGAAGCGATGCAGAAGGTTGGCAACGAAG
The DNA here is from genome assembly GCA_938048755.1 of uncultured Alphaproteobacteria bacterium. Lineage (GTDB taxonomy): Bacteria > Pseudomonadota > Alphaproteobacteria > SP197 > SP197 > SP197. The sequence continues at coordinate 32,466 of CALIUG010000231.1, read as the reverse complement.
GCGTCATCACGGTCGAAGAAGCCAAATCCCGCGACACCGAGCTTGAAGTCGTCGAAGGCATGATGTTCGACCGCGGCTATCTCTCGCCCTACTTCATCACCGATGCCGACAAGATGAAGACCGAGTACGAAGATGTCGCGATCCTGATCCACGAGAAGAAGCTGTCGAACCTGCAGTCGATGCTTCCTATCCTGGAAGAAGTCGCAAAGTCCGGTCGTCCGCTGATGATCCTGGCTGAGGATGTCGATGGTGAGGCTCTGGCCACGCTGGTCGTCAACCGTCTGCGTGGCGGCCTGAAGGTCGTTGCCGTGAAGGCACCTGGCTTCGGCGATCGTCGCAAGGCCATGCTCGAAGACATCGCTGTTCTGACCAAGGGTCAGGTGATCAGCGAAGACGTCGGCATCAAGCTCGAGAACGTCACCATGGACATGCTGGGTTCGGCCAAGCGTGTTGTCATCACCAAGGATGACACCACGATCGTCGACGGTGCCGGCAAGCCAGCCGACATCAAGGGCCGTTGCAACCAGATCCGCCAGCAGATCGAAGGCACGTCTTCGGACTATGACCGCGAGAAGCTGCAGGAACGCCTGGCCAAGCTGGCCGGTGGTGTTGCAATCATCAAGGTCGGCGGTTCCTCTGAGGTCGAGGTGAAGGAGAAGAAGGACATGGTCGAAGACGCCATGAACGCCACCCGCGCAGCTGTCGAAGAAGGCATCGTGCCCGGCGGCGGTACCGCACTTCTCTATGCAACCCGTGCTCTCGACAAGCTGAAGCTTGATGATCCCGACCAGCAGGTCGGTGTCGAGATCGTGCGCAAGGCCATCCAGGCCCCGGTGCGCCAGATTGCCCAGAATGCCGGCGTCGACGGCGCTGTCATTGCAGGCAAGCTGTTGGAGCAGAAGGACACCAACTTCGGCTTCGACGCTCAGACCGAGACCTACAAGGACCTCGTGAAGGCTGGCATCATCGACCCCGCAAAGGTCGTGCGTACCGCTCTTCAGGACGCCGCTTCGGTTGCAGGCCTCCTGATCACCACCGAGGCGATGATCGCCGAGAAGGTGAAGAAGGAAGACCGTGACGATGACGCCATGGACGACATGGACTTCTGATCCAAGCGATCAGAGCGTTAGAATGGGGGCCGCAGTGCAGACTGCGGCCCCTTTTTCTTTGGGAGCATCCATGATCGACGAACCGCTGGTCTATTCGACATCCAAGTCGAAGCATTGGTTTGGCTTGATTGCATCTGCAGCATTTGTTCTCTGTGGGGTTTGGCTGGTTACGTCAGACTGGGAGGCGGGGCGTCAAACGCGAGCGCTGATTGGCGGTTATGGCTGCATCGCGTTCTTTGGTTTGGCGATTCCATTTTTCCTGTTCCGTCTCATCCTGAATCCCACCCCACTTGTCGTTGATCAGAAAGGGCTGACCATTCGAACGACGGCTTTTCCAGTTGGTTTCATCGCCTGGCACGAAATCGAGACCATCGAAGTCGTCCAGACACCCGGCCGGATGGGAGGCAGCTATATCGGCATCAAACCAAAGGATCTGAACAAGATCCTGCAACGCCTGGGCCCAATGCAATCGCTCATGCTTCGCCTCAATGGCTCACTCAGCCAACACCCCATAGCCATACCTTCGATAGCGATTGATGCGGGTCAGGATGCATTGGCAGTTCGCCTGAACGAATTTCTCGCTGCGTCGAGGAAAGGGGACTGAGGCCAGCAAAGCAGGCCCCAACATTTGTGACGTCAGGGTTTAAGGTCTTGATGCCGATCCTGACGGCGTTGAGACTGTGATCGCATCCGTTCGCGCCCATAGAGGTCTGCACGCAACCGGAGACTTCTCAACCTTGAGCATGCTTGACGACAAGTCCGATGAAGCGCTGGAGATTCGTGAGACCAGCGGTCGAACGCTACTTGCATCGATAGCCCCGGCAGCACTTGCTACGCCATTCTGGATTGCTGCGGCCTATGCCGACTTGTCTGGAAACATCAGCTTTGGTGTCGCAATGCTGGTTTTTTCCTTACCTGCGGCGATCCTTTTTTCGCTGTTTTGCGTGCTCAAGCTCCGAAATCTGATTACATTGAGGCCGCGTTTGCGCATAGATGATCAAGGTGTGGAGCGCTTCAATACCTTTTTTGGATCTGAGAGCATCCCGTGGGCGTCCGTTGAAACACTGGTCATCTATACGCGCGCTCAATCCGAGCATTGGGATCCGGGTCGTCCGCGATGGTTCTATGTTTCACCCAAAGCGCAGAAGATAGAAACCGGATTCCTAGTCGACCTCGGTACAGCAGATACGACCGCAATGGAACTGATGACGGGTATCGCAAGGCTCTGTCCTACCCCGTCAGCAACGTACCTAAGCATCAACAACCAACACTCCGAACGATTCGAGACAATATGGCATCACAAACGGTCTGAAGCCTTGAATGCCTCGGCCGAGAGCGCTCTAATCTCCCCACAAATGGCACGTCTCGCATCGCACATTGAGGAATTGGACATGTACAAAATTGATCCGGCAAAGACCGAACTGGCCGACGAGTTCAAGGCCAATCCATTCGGGCCGCACAGCGCCGAGCTTCAGAAGGTTCTGAACGTGATGCGCTGGGAGCCGGTCGAGGGCAAATATGTGCTGGTGAACACCGTGCCGCACAAGGAATGGTGCCTGGCTCAGCTACCCGGCAAACGCGGCATTCCGGTGACCCTGCACGAGGACGTCAAGTTCGATGACCTTGGCGAGGCCGAGTGGCATATCTTCAAGCTGCGCTGGAAGAAACACACGGGTGTCGAACTGGACGGGTGAGCATTGTGGGAGGCGTCAAGCACCTCCCCTCCCCGTCATGGCCCGGCTTGACCGGGCCATCCATGCCTGAGGCCGTGCAGTCCGATACCGCCCGTCCATCACAAGCCGGAAGTACATCGACGCCATGAGTTCGCGCGCATCACAACCGACAACACGTCTGCAGGAGTTAACGGCATGGATGGCCCCATCGCGTGAGGCCATGACGGATGTTGAGGATGGTTGGCGATGACCTTTGATTACAAACGCCGGGTGCTGGGATACGCGGACAGGATCAGTGTGCAGCCCGGCGACCAGATCGGTTTCAAGATCAGCCTGGAGGAGCACGAGACCTTCGACTTCAAGGCCGTGCGTGTGGTGTGCGGTGTCGAGACTCCAGCGGGCGCGCCCTACAGGGAAGTCGAGATCGAGACCGATGCCGACGGCAGTCATGCCGGGCGGTTCCAGCGGATTGATGCGGGATCCTATGCGGTGGTGCCCAGGGCACCCGCGCTGGACCGGCTATCGAGCTTCACGTTCCAGGCCTATGTCATGCCCACGCTGCCCGGGGATGGCAGGCAGGCGCTGATCAGCCGGGGTTCCGGACCGAAGAAGCCGGGCTTTGCCGTCATTCTGGATGGTGATGGCGCACTGGCGCTGATGGTCGGCAACGGCGAAGACCTGGTGACGGTCTCGACCGGGGTTCCGATGCTGCCGTGGAAATGGGCGTTCGTTTCGGCGAGTTATGATGCCGCAACCGGCGAGGTTGAGTTGTGGCAGGAGCCAGACGAGCGATATGTCGGCGCCGACAGTTATGCCCATGTCTATGGCGAGGCTCCCAAGGGGATTTGCTTCGCGGCAGAACACGACCTCCACATCGCAGGCTGGCAGGTCGGTTGGCACGAGGATGGGCGACCACGCATGGCGGGGCTCTTCAACGGGCGCATCGATTCACCGCGCCTGGCGTCCAAGGTCGTGATCTGCCACGAGATGTCGAAGATGGCCCGAGTGAAACCGGTAGGCGCGGAATGGATCGTCGGCGCCTGGGATTTCAGCCGGGATATCCCCACCAGCACCTTCCCGGACGTGTCCGGCAACAACCTGCATGGCCGCCTGGTCAACCTGCCCACGCGCGCGGTGACCGGCTATCACTGGGACAGTTCCTGTCACGACTGGACCGTGAAGCCCGAGCACTACGGCGCCGTGCATTTCCACGACGACGATCTCTATGACGCGGGCTGGGAAACCACCGTGACCATGACCGTGCCCGAAGGCCTCAAAAGCGGCATTTACGCCGCGCGCTGTCGGGCCGGGGAGGATGAATGTTACATCCCGTTTTATGTGCGCCCTGCCCCCGGCGCAAAGAAGGCAAAAATCGCGTTTCTGGGATCGACCGCGACCTACATGGCCTATGCCAACAACCACTGGCAAGTTGATGAGGAAAAGGCCGAGGTCAAACGCGGGCGCATCGTTGCCTATACCGGGGACGAACTGTTCCTCAACGAACGGTGCGACCTGGGGCTGTCGACCTATGACACGCACCGCGACGGGTCAGGTTCCATCTACAGCTCGCGCCTGCGGCCCATCGTGCTCAACTTCAACGTCAAATCGATCATCTGGAGCTTCAACGCCGACACCCATGTGACCGATTGGATGGAGGCGCAGGGCTTTGATTTCGATGTCGTGACCGATGAGGAGATTCACTATGAGGGTGTCTCGGCGCTGGCCGACTACAACGTCATCGTGACCGGTGCGCATCCCGAATACTGGACGAGCGAGATGTGGGATGCGCTCACCGCCTATTTCGATGGCGGCGGACGCATGATGTATCTGGGCGGCAACGGGTTCTACTGGCGCATTGCCTATCATCCCGAACACCCGGGAACCGCGATCGAAATCCGGCGCGCGGAATCCGGTGCACGGTTCTGGGCTTCCCTGCCCGGCGAGTATTACCAGAGTTTCAACGGCGAACTGGGCGGCTTGTGGAAACGCATCGGACGGCCACCGCAATCCCTGGTTGGCATCGGCACCTTTGCCACGGGCTTTGACCGCTGTGGCTGGTTCGTGAAGGAGCCTGGTGTGGAGGACAACCCGCGCGCGGCATGGGTCTTTGACGGGATCGAAGAAGAGATCATCGGCGACTTCGGTGTCCTGGGGAACGGCGCAGCTGGCATCGAGCTCGACGGGGTCGATGAAAGCCTGGGATCACCGCCCGACACCATCGTGCTGGCGCGCTCGGAAGGCCATTCGGCCTACTACATGCAAAGTCCTGACGAGATCGTCTTCAACCACGCCGCCGTGACAGGCGACGCCAACCCGCGCGTGCGCGCTGACATGATCTACTACACCCTGCCATCGGGTGCGGGTGTCTTTGCCACTGGGTCCATCAGCTGGGCAGCCAGCCTGGGGCACAACGGTTATGACAACAATGTCAGCCGCCTGACCGTCAATGTGCTGAAGACCTTCGAGAAGGATGACCCTCTGCCATGACGCGCCCACGCATCCTCTCCTATACTGACAAGCTCTGGGCGCGACCCGGAGATACCGTGACCGTTTATGCCAGCGGCGAAGGCGTGGAGAGCGCCAAGGTTGACCTGGTTCGCCTGATCTGCGGCGATGACAGTCCCAAGGGGCCTGGCTACCGCGAGGAAGCAACCGGCGTTGCCCAGCAGACCGTCGCACTCGACAACCAGCCGGTTCAAGCGGGATCTTTCATCGTGGCCGACGATTCCAGCACGTTGTCAGACCTGGCCTCGTTCAGTCTGGAGATCATGCTCTGGCCGACCACGCCGGTGAGTCGTGAGCAGGCCGTGATGGGTGTCTGGGATGAGGAACGCCAGGCAGGGTATCTGCTCAGCATCGGCCCAGAGGGCACAGCGCTGACAACCGGCGATGGCAGCGGATCGGTTTCACGCACGGCAACCAAGAGCCTGCTGACCGCACGCGAATGGTACCACGTCACCGCGAGCCACGATGCCGCGACGGGACAGGTGAACGTGTCCCAGAAACCCTGCAACATGGACGGCCGCGGCGAGACAACCAGGCAAGCCAGGGGAGCCCATGAAACCGGCCCGGCGCGCCATGGTGACGTTCCGTTCCTGGTTGGCGCGGCCGGGGGCGGCAAGGGTAATGCCGACGGCATCCGGCCTGTCATGTGTTTCAACGGCAAGGTCGAGGCGCCGCGTGTTGCCGGAACTGTTACAGAGATCGCGTCTGCCGGCGACTGTCTTCTGGCATGGGACTTCTCCCGATCAATCAGGAGCCTCGGGGTCAAAGATGTCTCGGGCAACGGCTGTCACGGACACACCGTCAACCTGCCGACCCGTGCGATGACCGGCAGCACCTGGACGAGTGATCAGCACGACTGGCGCCATGCCCAGGATCAGTATGGCGCGATCCATCTGCATGATGATGACCTGGGCGATGCCGGATGGTCACCGAGCGTCGAGGTCAAGCTGCCCGACGACCTGAAGAGCGGGATCTATTGCATCCGGCTTTCGGGAAATGGCACCGAAGACATGCCGCCCGTGGTCGTGCAGCCCGGACGGGATGCGCCCAAGAACGCCATTGCCTTCCTGGCTTCGACCGCGACTTACCAGACGTACGCCAACATGCACCACAGCACCGACGATGCCGGTGCAGAAATGCGGTCGGCTTCCGCGACCATCCTGTCGCGCGATGATACCTATCTTTTCGAACACCGCGAACTCGGCCACTCGCCCTATGACACCCACAGCGACGGCAGCGGTGTTTCGGTCGCGAGCGCACGGCGGCCCATGCTGGGGTACCGCCCCAAAGCCGGTGTCTGGAGTTTCAACGCCGATACCCACCTGACGGCTTGGCTGGACGATGAAGGCTTTGCCTGGGATGCGATCAGCGACCACTTCCTGCATGACGAGGGCCTGGAACTTCTGGCACCCTACAAGGTCGTGGTGACCGGGGCGCATCCCGAATACTGGTCAACCGCCATGTGGCAGGCCATGACCGATTATCTGAAATCTGGCGGACGCCTGATGTATATGGGCGGCAACGGGTTCTACTGGCGCATCGCCTTCCACGAGGAAGCGCCCTGGGCGCTGGAGATCCGGCGTGCGCAGGCCGGCGCGCGATACTGGATTGCCGAGCCTGGCGAATACCACATGGCGTTTTCCGGCGAGTTGGGCGGTCTCTGGCAGCGCATCGGCATTGCACCCCAGCAACTGGTTGGGATCGGCACGGTCGCAACGGGCTTTGATTCCTGCAGCCACTACGAACGCCTGCCCGACAGCTTCCATCCCCGCGCGCAATGGATCTTCGACGGCGTTGGCGCCGACGAGAAGATCGGCGACTTCGGCCAGTTGGGTGGCGCATCCGGCCTCGAACTCGACTGGATCGACCGCTCACTGGGCACACCGGACCATTGCCTGCGTCTGGCAAGTTCGGCCGACCATTCACCCCAGTATCTGCAGACTCTCGACACGATGACCTTCAACCACACCGCGGTCGCGGCACCGGTCAACCAGGCGGTGCGTGCCGACATGGTCTTCTTCGAGACGCCGGAAGGTGGTGCCGTGTGGTCGACCGGCTCCATTGCATGGAGCACATCGCTGGCGTGGAATGGCTACGACAACAACGTTGCGCGGATCACCGGGAACGTTCTGCGCCGGTTTGCTGACGCCCAACCGATCCCGGCGCCCTGAAATGCAGCGCGGCACCTTTCCGTTTTTTGTTGCCGCTGTGGTTGCGCTCATCGTGTTTCTGGCCGCTGCGACCTATGTCATCGGCCATGTGTCACAGGCACGTATTCGCACAATCGAGATCGAGAAGGTCCGCGACCTCGAAACCTTCTATTCCGAGATCGAATACACGCTCGCGGCCGTCATAACCGAGAATGCACCGGTCCCACGCATCGATCTCACAGCCTTTCCCGACAACTGGCTTGACCTCGACGGGTCACCACGTCGCTCCAGACTATTTCTGAAATCCATCCTGCCGCTGGCTCTTCTGTCGAATGCCGAAATTGCCGATGACCGGCAACGCCTGATCGCGATGCAGGATGAACTGGCGTCCGGCAAATCGCTATCAAAGCGTGACCTCTCCTGGCTGGGCGACCAGGTGGTGCAGTACCGCGTTGACCCCACGACCCTGGATGATGATCCCGAAACCACGATTGGCGCTCTGCTGCCCCGAGTCGATGGTGTTCCGGTCTCTCTGGTGCTGGCGCAGGCGGCCATCGAGAGCGGTTGGGGCAGTTCCAGGTTTGCCCATGAAGGCAACGCCCTGTTCGGTCAGTGGACCTTCAACGGCGAAGGTATGGTGCCCGAAGGCGGGCAACGGCACGACACCAACCGCGTTGCGGCCTTCCCCGAATTGCTCTCGAGCGTCGAGGCCTACATGCTGAACCTGAACAGCCACGACGCCTATGCCGGGTTGCGTGACTTGCGCGCCAGCCAACGCGCGGCTGGGGGTTCGCTGGATGGTTATGCCCTGGCAACAAAGCTGACGGCCTATTCCGAAAAGGACGATGCCTACGTGGCATCCCTGCAAACCCTGATGAACCAACATGATCTGACCGCTCTTCGGGACGCCGCACTTGTCCCCGATGGGCCGGTCTATACTCTGAATCCCTGACATCCCTGCTCCGATCTCTGGAAGGAACACGAACATGCGACGCTTGCTGGGTTACACCGATGAAATCAGCGTTCAGCCGGGTCAGACGCTCAACTTCAAGGTTTCGAGCGAGGATGAGGGCCAGTTTCATCTCCAGATCGTACATATCCGTAGCGGCGATGATTCCCCCGGCGGCCCCGGCCTGAAGCAGCGCATCATCGATGCCGACGTCAACGGTGACTACACCGCCCGATACCAGGCCACGCAGATCGGCTCCTTCGTTTCGATCGACCGGCCGGACGCCTTTGCCCTGGAGAGTTTCACGATCCAGGCACTGATCTGGCCCACCTTGCTTTCGAAAGATGAGCAGACCGTCATGGGAGCCTGGGATGGTGCAGCAGGATCCGGTTACAGGATCATGATGCGTGACGGTGAGGCCGTGCTGCAGATCGGCGATGGGGAAAAGACGGAGAGCCTTGCATCGGGCGCCGCCATGCATGAACGGCGCTGGTACTTCGTCTCCGCAAGCTTCGACGCCCAGACCGGCAAGACTGTCCTGGTTCAGGAGCCTCTGACCCGTTACGCCGGCGAACACGACAAGGCGAACCAGGAGCTAACCATGACGGTGAAGCCTGGAACGGGCGGCCGGTTCCTGATTGCCGCCCATAACAGCGGCAACGACGGCCCGGTGGTCGCCGATGGCCTGTTCAACGGCAAGATCGACACGCCCTGTGTCGTGAACCGGGCCCTGTCACGCGCTTCCATGGAGCGCCTGAAGGAGCGCAGCATTCCCCGTGATCTGGCTACCGACGTGGTCGCCCTGTGGGACTTCAGCAAGGACATGGCGGGAATCACGGCCCATGATGTCAGTGCAAACCGGCATCACGGCGCCATCGTCAACATGCCCACGCGTGCGATGAAGGGCTGGAATCACGACGGCAGCGAGATGGTCTGGACGCACAAGCCCGAACATTACGGCGCCATCCATTTCCATGATGACGATGTCTATGACTGTGGCTGGGAGACCGATGCCTCCTGGACCGTTCCCGAAGGCACCAAGAGTGGCACCTATTGCGTGGAGCTGACACAGGGCGACCAGTGGTTCTACATTCCGTTCTATGTCCGACCGCCCACGGGCAAGCCGACCGCAAAGCTCGCACTGCTCATCGCGACCTGCAGCTACTATGCCTATGTCAACAACCACATGGCCTATGACTGGGGCACGCTGGGCGAACACAGCGGCAATACGTTCACGATGTTCGACATGGAAGACATGCATCTCCACATGCATCCCGAACATGGCCTGTCGATGTATGACAACCATTCAGACGGGTCCGGCGTGGCCTATGCCTCGCGCCTGCGTCCCTTCATGCATATGGGACCGCGCGCAAACCTCTGGCAGTACAACGCCGACACCCACATTACCGATTGGCTGGAAGAGAAAGGAATCGACTTCGATGTCATCACCGATGACGACATGCATGCCGAAGGTGTCAGCCTGCTGGAGCATTACGACTGCGTCATGACCACGACGCATCCCGAGTACTATACGACCGAGATGATGCATGCCCTGCTCAACTACCAGCAGAAGGGCGGGCGTTTCATCTATATGGGCGGCAACGGATTCTACTGGCGCGTAGCCCTGCACCCCAGCCTGCCCGGCGTGATGGAAATGCGCCGCGCCGAAGATGGCATGCGAAGCTGGATTGCCGAGGGCGGCGAGTACTACATGAGCTTTACCGGCGAGCTGGGCGGCCTGTGGCGCAGGAACGGACTATCGCCCGAGGCCATCTGCGGCACCGGGTTTGCCGCGCAGGGCTTCAACCACGCGAGCCACTATCTGCGCACGGACGCAAGCGAGGACCCGCGTGCGTCCTGGATGTTCGAGGGCATCGGGCGTGACGAGAAGATCGGTGATTTCGGCACCGTCCTGGGTGGGGCGGCCGGCAGCGAGATCGACAGCATCGACCATGAGGAAGGTACTCCGCCCCATGCCCTGGTCGTCGCCGAAGCAACGGAATTCGGCGTTGATGTGCATTGGGTGAAAGAGGAGTTCAACCACTCCCATTCGGCCGTCAACGGCGAGAACTGCCCGCATGTGCGTTGCGACATGGTGTTTTACGAAACGCCCAATGGCGGTGCGGTGTTCTCGACAAGCTCCATCGCGTTCGCAGGCTCACTGGCCCACAACACCTATGACAACAATGTCAGCCGGCTGCTGGAGAATGTGGTGCGGCGGTTCGTGGATGAGGAACCGTTCGAGGCGCCGTGAAGCAGCAGTTCGAAGCGATCCGAGGGTGCGCTCAACGGAAGCACGATCCGTACTGACTGCGCCAGCGCTCAGTCAGGGGCGTCATGTCCGTGAAGTCGCCGGCAAGGACAAGCGTGCCTTCGGGAGGGACAAACCAGGGCTGGGCACTGTCGGTCCAGATATCACCAACCGGCTTGAGCCAGCTGCGATCATCAAGAGAGCCTGCCTTCAGTGAAACAATCTCCGAATCGCCGTCTCCCACGTGAAAAAGGCGGGTTCCGCAGGTGGGGCAAAAATGACAGGTCATGGTGCTTCCGCTGTCGGTAGCACGCTTCCAGGCGCTCAAAAGCGACCAGTCGACTGAAAATGCAGCACGCTCAACAAGCATCGACATGCCGAAGGCCGATGACGACTGCGCCTGGCATTCACTGCAGTGGCAACGATAGAGCGTAAGCGGCGGTGCGGAAATCTCATAACGCACAGCGCCACACTGGCATCCACCAACAAGCGGCAATTCGAGCTTTTTGTCTTGCATTGGCGATCCCTCCTTGCGTCAATTGGCCTTTCAGAAGCCATAACCACCCGCCAGCGACACAAATCTGTCGAATCCGGTGGATATGATCCTCTGATTGCAGGCACACTAACATCAATCCACTCCAGCGCGTGGAGTGGGGCGGCATATCTGCCGTCAACGGAAAACAAGAGGTCCAAAATGGACCATGGGAGACAAGATATGACAGACAAGGACTACAAACTGGACGCCTCACGGCGCACCGTTCTGGGTGGCGCAGCAGCTGCCGGTGCGGCAGTTGCCATGGGACCGACCATCCTGGGCGGCAACAAGGCACAGGCATCCGAGCCACAACGCGGCGGCACGTTGCGCGCCGGACTGGGCCACGGCTCGACCACGGATTCGCTGGATCCGGCAACCTATGAAAACGGCTTCTCGAGCTTCATGGGCATTGGCGGCCTGTTCAACTACATCACCGCTGTGGACGAGACGAACCAGCTCGCCCCGGAACTGGCCGAGGAGTGGGAAGCCACGCCTGATGCCATGACCTGGACCTTCAAGATCCGTGAAGGCGTGGAGTTCCACAACGGCAAGACCATGACCCCCGACGACGTGGTGGGCAGCCTCAACTATCACCGCGGTCCTGATTCCGTTTCGGCCATTTCCAGCCTGTTCGAACAGGTGATGGATATTCAGGCCAAGGACAATACGGTCGTGATCTCGCTGAATGCGGGCAACGCCGATTTCCCCTACATCATGAGCGATTACCACCTTGGTATTCAGCCCACCGCAGATGGTGTAATCGTCGATCCGCACTCGGGCATTGGTGCCGGCAGCTATATGCTGGTCGAGTATGAACCGGGTGTGGCAGCACGGCTGACACGTAACCCGAACTACTGGAAGAGCAACGCCGCGTGGTTTGACGACGTCGAGATGACGACCATCGCCGACCCGGCGGCACGTCAGAACGCGATCCTCTCGGGTCAGGTCGATGTGATCGATCGTGTCGACACCAAGACAGCGCATCTGCTGGAGATGAACCCGGCTGTGAATCTGGTCGAAGCGACCGGCACCCTGCACTACACGATGCCGTTCCGTTCGGACTCCATGCCTTATGACGACAACAACGTCCGCATGGCCATGAAACACGCGATCGACCGTGACGACCTTGTCGACAAGATCCTGCGTGGTCACGGTGTGGCTGGTCAGGACACCCCGATCACGCCGGCCAACCGCTTCTATGCGGAAGGCATTGAGGTCGCGGGTTACGACCCCGACAAGGCACGCTGGTACATGGACCAGTCCGACTATGCCGGACAGACCTTCGATCTCTCCACGTCGGATGCCGCCTTTGTCGGTGCGGTCGATGCGGCCGTGATCGTCAAGGAGCATGCCGCTGCTGCCGGCATCGATATCAATGTCATCCGCGAAGTTCCCGATGGCTATTGGAGCGATGTCTGGATGCAGAAGCCCTGGTGCTTCAGCTATTGGGGCGGACGTCCGACCGAAGACTGGATGTTCTCCACGGCCTATTCGGCCGATGCGCCCTGGAACGAAGCTTATTGGAGCAACGATCGTTTCAACGAGCTTCTGCTTCTGGCACGTGCTGAACTCGATCAGGACCTGCGCCGTGAAATGTATCGCGAGATGCAGCAGATCATGGCGTCGGAAGGCGGCTCGGTCATCCCGATGTATGCCAACAACGTCGACGCAGCTTCCACCGCCATGGGCCACGGCCCGAACATCGGCGGCAACTGGAGCCTGGACGGCAATCGCCTGATGGAACGCTGGTGGTTCAACGATCCGACTGCGTAAGCAGCCGGAACGGACCAAATGAAAGGGGCGTCGCACATGCGGCGCCCCTTTTTTGCCTGGCTAGTACGACTCTCCCGACTTCGTCACAAAGCGATGGCTGCCCTTTCCGTCCGGCTCCAGACGAAGATCGACATCGGGGTAGGAGCAGACGTCCTGGGCTTCGCGCGTGCCGACTTCGAGATACACCGCATCCGCGTTGCTACGATTGACCAGATGGTGGCCGTCCGCGACGCCGGCCCTGGAGGTGGCAGCCATTCCCGGTTTCAGCAGCGTTTCGCCGGCATCACTGACCAACGTGAGTTCGCCCGAGACGACCCAGACGAATTCATCCTCGTGGCTGTGCCAGTGCCGCTGGGCCGACCAGGCGCCGGGCTCGAGCGTGACAAGATTGACGCCGTATTGGGTGAGACCACCGGCATCGCCCAAGGCGACCTTGGAGCGCGCCGTGCAGGGTTCCTCGAATGACGCGGGATAACCGCTGCCCTTTTTCTCGGCCAGGGCTGCAGGATCAATGACAACTGTGCCTTGTATCTTGTCCATGACTGTCAAACCGCCTTCTGACCGCGTCCGGCCACGCCGGCGACCATGCCGCCATCGGCCAGCATGGCAATGCCAGTAACATAACTTGCCTGGTCCGAGCTGAGGTAAAGCACGGCGTCAGCCATTTCGCTGGCATGGGCAACCCTTCCCAGAGGCACGCCCTGGCTCATGGTTTCGTACCCGGCCTCCACGCTGCCGGCCATGCGCACGGCCAGGGCCTGGAGCATGTCGGTATCGATAGCGCCGGGGCACAGTGCGTTGACGCGTATGTCGGGCGCAAACTCGACCGCCCAGGCCTTGGTCATGGCTACAACGCCCCCCTTGGACGCGCAATAGATCGAGGCACCGGCGGCTCCCTGTACAGCACGAACCGAGGCCATGTTGACGATGGCGCCTTTCGATTCCCGCAACGCATCCAGAGCATACTTGGTGCAGAAGAAGGTGCCCTTGAGGTTGGTGTCGATCACCCTGTCCCAGAGCGCTTCATCAAGGTCTTCAGTGGGCCCGCCGCCACCAGAGCCAGCGTTGTTGACGAGGATATCAAGACCGCCCAGGCCGCTGAGGGCGGCATCGACGATTGCCTTGCAGTCTGCTGCCGAGCTGGTGTCGCCGGGTGCTGCGACGATGCGGTCACGGTCAGGCAGATCCGCAACGGCGGCGCCTACGCTGTCGGCATTGCGACCGTTGACAGCAACTCGCGCGCCTTCTTCAAGGAACTTCTCCACGATGGCGCGGCCGATACCGCGTGTTCCGCCGGTCACCAGCACGCGTTTGTCCTGAAAGTTCATGTTCTCTCCCGAGTGAAATATTCACGAGAGACTAATGCGCGGACGCTGACGAAGGAAACGGCAGGATTCAGGACTTGCGTGCTTTGCCCACCGTATCGGCGACATAGGCACCGCGTTCGCCCATCGGGCGTGCAGCGCCAACCGTCGTATCGCGTTTGGTCTGGCCCTCCAGTTCGGCATTCAGTTCCGCCCCCAGAAGCACGATATAGGCAGAGATATAGAACCACATGAGCAGCACGATGACCGCACCCAACGCGCCATAGGTCTTGTTGTAGTCACCGAAGCTGTAGACATACCAGGAAAACAGCATGGATCCGGCGATCCACAGCAACGTTGCGCCCGCTGCACCCCAGGTCAGCCACTGCATCTGCGCGTCACGACGGCTGGGACCAAAGCGGAACAGCAGGCCCACGGCGACGATGAGAATCAGCGCGACCAGCGGCCATCGCAGGATGGAGAGCGACCACTCCACGGCAGGGCCCAATTTCATGGCCTGAATGACGACAGGGATACCCGCAATCATGGTGAGCAGCACAATGACCAACAGAATGCCAGCGAGCGTGAACCCGATCGCCATCAGGTTGAGCTTGATGAATCCGCGTTCTTCCTGTTCGTCATAGGCAATGTTGAGGGCCATGATCATAGGCAATGTTGAGGGCCATGAAGAGCGCCTTCACGCCCTTTGTCGAACTCCAGATCGTGAGAGCGAGGCCCAGGAGCGCGCCCAGACCAAGGCTGCCATCGGCCGCCGTGACAATCTCCTGTAGCTGACTGTTGATGATGTCTGCGGCATCGGCCGGAAGAAGGCCGCTGACGGCCAGGAATTGCTCGCCCAGATCAGACGGGTCGATGGCAAGCCCATAAAGCGAAACCAAGGCAGCCAGAGCCGGAAACACCGCAAGCATGGCGTAGAACGCGACGCCGGCCGCGACGACACTGAGATTGTCGGCAGCGATTTGGTCCTTGACCCGAAACAGGACGTCTTTGAGACCACGAACCGGAATTTCCCGGGGTGCCTCAACCTGGCGCCCACGATCCCTTTCGGGTTCCTGCCGTGTATCGTCCGTCATGGGTGAAGCCGAGTTGATTGGTGTCCTGTGTTAACCCACTCAGGATCAACCAGGTTCCATCATCCGCACGCGTTCGCGCCGGTAAGGAATGTCGGTTCCTTCACCGGCATCGGTATCAAGTTCCCGCGCATAGAGGTGGCCGTCATGCACGGCTGCGGCAATCGTCTGGGGGCACAGGCAATCACCGATCAGGGCGACGCTCTTGATGCCGACAGTTTCCATGACATCGGGGTGTTTGGCCATGCGGTGATAGACCTGCTCGTTGGGTACGCGCGAAGTGACCAGAACCACACTGCCCATGGCCAGCTCCGATTCCTTGCCGGTGTAGATGCAGGCGAGGCGAAGATGATCGGCGCCGATCTCAGCAACATTGGTCTGCTGCCGGATTGTGACGCCCAGCTCCAGCAACCGGCTCTGGATGCGCGCCTGTTCCAGCGTCAGCAGTGTGAACTCCGAAACAACCGCGGACGGCGTCACAAATACGACCTCCATGCCGTCGGTCGCGAGCTTTTCGGCAAGCAGCGCGCCCATGTAATGGTGATCATCATCAAAAACGACGACCGGGCCCTTCTTCACCCGCCCTTCCATGACATCACCGGGTGCAAAGACATGCGCACCACCCGCTCCCCTGATGGTCTCGCGGTTGGTATTGCCGACGCCATCACGCCGCCACGATGCGCCGGTCGCAAAGACGATGTGCTGGGCACCAAATCCCATGACGGCCTTGTCATCCATGAAGCTGTCTGGATAGACACGGACATTGGCCATCTTCTGGATCTGTCCGGTCCGCCAGTCGCGCACACGCGCCCAGGCAGAAAGACCGGGCAGCGCCGATTCCTGGGTTACACGCCCTCCCAGTTCCTTGGCACGATCCGCCAGCGTGACCTCATATCCCCTCTCTCCCAGGGCGCGCGCTGCCTCAAGGCCGGCGGGGCCGGCACCCAGGATCAGAACACCGTCATCGCTGCCCCTGGGAGGAATCGTGTTGACGTGCCAGCCGCGGCGCCATTCCTCACCCACGACCGGGTTCTGGGTGCAACGCATGGGAACAGCCGTGTTGTTGCCCGAGACGCAGATGTTGCAGCCAATGCACTCACGGATGTCTTCTGTGCGCCCCTCCTCGATCTTGCGGGGCAGGAACGGGTCGGCGATGGCAGGTCGCGCGGCGCCGATGAAGTCCATGATGCCGGACTTGATGACCCGCACCATGGAATCGGGGCTGGTGTAGCGCCCGACGCCGACGACGGGTTTGGACGTCATACCCTTGACGAAGGCGATGGCGTCCTCCTGGAAGCCTTCCTGGCTGAAGCGGCTGGTAACGGAATCGTTCTCCCAGCCCGAGACATTGACGTCCCAGAGGTCGGGCAGTTCGGCCAGCATCTCGACGACCTCACGGCCCTCGTTCTGCCATTCCAGGCCGGCGGGCCCCATCCGCTCATCAACGGCAAAACGCAGGGCGACCGCTGCCTTTCCTTCGACCGCTTCGCGCGTATCTTCCAGCACTTCACGCAAGAGTCGTGCACGGTTCTCCAGGCTGCCGCCATAGGCATCACGCCGTCGGTTATAGCGTGACAGCAGGAAGTGCATGGGCAGGGCAACGTTGTGAGCACAATAAACATAGACGATGTCAGCACCGGCTTTCACCGCGCGCAATGCGGCCTCGCGGTGCCAGCGCCGGAACATGGTGATGTCGTAAAGGTCCATGCTACGTGCCTGGGGCAGTGTGGCGTACTTGTTGGCCTGGTGGCTGGGTGCCAGTGGCGCTGTGCGCGAGGTCTTGTTCGCACGCGACAGTCCGCCATGGACAAGCTCGATTCCAAAGAGCGCGCCATGTTGGTGCACCTTGTCGGCAGCAGCGGCAAACATGGGGATGTCCTCATCATCCCACAGCCGCATGGAAGCACCTGGCATCTCGTCGGTGGAGGGGTGGATCATCACCTCCTCGGTACACACGACTCCCCAGCCGCCTTCGGCGCGCTGGCCACGCAGTTCGGCATGTGCATTGGGCCAGTTCGACCCCATGCCGGTGCAGTGCGGGACCTGATAGAAGCGGTTTTTGGCGGTGACCGGCCCGATCTGCATCGGCTCGAAGAGAATGTCGTATCGGGGATCGCGGGCCACGTCGTACCTCAAGTTGCTGGGCGATCCGATAACCTATCTGGTCTGCCATCCTGCTTCCATGGCTCAGAACCATTGACCCCGGGCGGCCATCCGACCAGCATGCAGCGCGCAGTTTCCAGGAGATCATCATGCCGATCATGACCGAAGAAGACGTTCGCTATAACCAGCTCATCAAGACCTTCAAGTCAGAGCCCGAACCCGGCTTCGAGAGCGACAGCGAGCAGGATTTCGTGTGGGGTCAGAGCTGGGGTTGCCGCAACGATGTCGGTCGGCTGCGTGCGGTGTTGATGCATCGGCCCGGTGATGAACTCAATGTGGTCGACCCGGCCCGGAAGATCGAGGAGTTGGGCGCATATGGTGACCCCGAAACCGGCTGGTACTGGCGCGGTGCGACGCCGCCTGACCTTCCCGCCATGCAGGCCCAGCACGATGCTCTGGTGAAGGTCCTGGAACAGAATCAGGTCCGGGTCGTGATGCTGGATCAGTGTGCCAAAGACCGCATGAAGAGCTGTTACACCCGCGACGTGGTGATCGCCGTCGATGGCGGGGCGATTGTCTGCCGCCTGGGCCCACGGGTCCGCCGTGGCGAGGAACAGCCGGCAACCAGAACCCTGGCAAAGCTGGGTATGCCGATCCTGCGTACGATCCACGGCACCGGCATTATGGAGGGTGGCAGCTTTGCCTGGCTGAACGAGGAAACCGCCGTGATCGGCATCTCCAGCCGAGTCAACGCCGAAGCCGCCGACCAGATCGAGGAAGTGCTGAACCGCCAGGGCGTCGAGCTGCTGCGCATGGAGGTACCGGGTTTCCGCCTGCATATCGACGGCATGCTGGTCATGGTCGATGTCGATACCGCTTTGATCAACCCGATCCTGCTGCCCTTTGCCTTCATGGAAGAACTGAAGGCGCGCGGCATCAAGCTGATCGAGCTTTCACCCGAGGACGAACCCTTCTCCATCAACTGCCTGGCGATCGCGCCGGGCCGCGTTCTGATGAGCGAAACCTCCGAGCGCACCCTGGAGAAACTCGACAAGGCCGGGATCGAGACCATCGGTATCGACTACGAGGCGGTCTGGCGCGGCGGCGGGGGAATACACTGCTCGACGGCACCGCTTGTACGTGACCGCCTGACCTGAAGATGGGGATGCCCCGCATCCTGATCGTTCTGCTGGCGTTTGTTGCGGGATGGGTTGACGCATCATCGTTCGTCGGCCTGGACCACATCATGGCAGCCCATGTCACGGGTAACCTTGTTGTCCTGGCCGCCAACGTGGCTGAGGGTTTTGAGGCCAACGATCTGCTGAAGATCGTCGTTCTACCCGTCTTTTTTTGTGCCGTGATGGTGTTGACCGTGGTGCATGACCGTTTTTGGAGCGACCACAACAACGCTCACAAACAGGTCCGGCTGTTGCTCCGTCTCGAAGCGGTGCTGATCGCAGGAACCGGGGTCCTGGGAGCCTGGGCCACACTGGCGGGCTGGACGCTCGATTTCTGGGTTTCGCTGCTGATCGTCACGCCGGTCGTCTGCGGCATGGCGGTTCAAAACGCCGCGCATCGTCTTTACCCTTCGATCGGTCCGGCAACGACCGTCATGACCGGCAATATCTCGCAGTTCTTCATTGATCAGACGCGCCGTCTTGGCGGCCGTTCTTCAACCTCCCTGATCAACGACATGCCCAAACAGGCGGGTCTGCTGCCATGGCTGGTCCTGGCATTTGGTGTGGGTTGCGTATCGGGCAGTCTGGTGACCGTTGCCATGGGTAACGGATCGTTCCTGATTCCAGCCGCGCTGATTGTGCTTGTGTCAGTCCTGCCCAAACCAGCTTCCCAATGATAGATTTGGGCATCGGTTTCTGAGGTGCACCCAATGGCAGAAGTTCTTCCCGGTCTGGAGCGTCAGCCCGACGCGATGGAAATGATCGCCGTCGAAGGCGGCAACGTCATGACCTACAGCTTTGGCAAGGGCGACGAAGTGCTGTTTCTGGCCAATGGCGGACCGGGCCTTCCCTGCGACTACATGCGTGACAGCCACAGCCACCTGGCCGATCAGGGTTACCGCGTGGTGACCTGGGACCAGCTTGGCACCGGGCGCTCGGACCGCCCCGCCGATCCTGCCTTATGGACGATTGAACGCTACGCGCGCGAGCTTGAGCAGGTCCGCACCGGACTGGGCCTGGGGCCGTTGCACCTGTTGGGACAATCATGGGGCGGCTGGCTGGCGATCGAGTACGCGCTGGCCTTCAACGCAGGGGTCAAGACCCTCATCCTTTCCAACACGGCGGGCGACCTGCCTCATCTGGTGGAAGAACTGAACCGCCTGCGTTCGGCCCTTGGGCCTGAAACCGTCACCATGATGCTGAAACGCGAAGCCGAAGGCAGCATCGACCATCCCGAATACAACGCAGCGGTCGAATTGCTGAACTGGCGTCATGTCCACCGGCTGGAAACCATGCCCCCTGCCCTGCAGCGGTCCATGGATGGCATGGTGTTCGACATCTACAACGCGATGCAGGGTCCCAACGAGTTCGTCTATATCGGCAACCTGAAGGACTGGAATCGCGTTCCCGACATGCACCGGATCGCGCAACCCGCCTACATCATTGTGGGTGAACACGATGAACTGACCCCGGCTTGTGCCATGAAAATGCACCACGCCCTGCCCAACAGCACCTTGCGTGTCTTCAAGGATGCATCGCATTCGACCTGCTTCGAGACACCGGAACCCTACTATCGCGAGCTTCTGGCGTTTCTGGAGTCCCATCGTGGCTGAGCGCCTGCCGGGACTGGAGCGCCAGCCCGACGCCATCGAGGTGGTGACGGTCGAGGGCGGCGACGTCATGACCTACAGCTTTGGCTCCGGTGACAAGGTGCTGATGCTGGCCAATGGCGGGCCGGGTCTGCCATGCGACTATCTGCGCGACAGTCACAGCCACCTTGCTGATGAATCCCTGCGCGTCGTGACCTGGGATCAACTCGGCACCGGACGCAGCGAAAGGCCGACCGACACCGCACTCTGGACGGTTGAGCGTTATGCGCGCGAGATGGAACAGGTGCGTTCAGCTCTCGACCTCGGCCCTGTGCACGCACTGGGACAGTCCTGGGGCGGCTGGATTGTCATCGAACATGCCCTGACCTTCCCCGATCAGGTAGCTTCTCTGATCCTTTCGAACACGACTGGCGAAGTCCCCTATCTGAAGACCGAGCAGAACCGGTTACGCGCGGCACTGGGGTCCGAAACCATGACCATGATGCTGCGCCGCGAAGCCGAAGGCAGCACCGATCACCCCGAATACCTCGCCGCCATCGAGATTCTGAACTGGCGGCACGTTCACCGACTCGAAGAAATGCCTGCTGCCCTGCAGCGTTCCATGGATGGCATGGTGTTTGAGATCTATCAGCATATGTGGGGGCCCAACGAGTTTGTCTGCATCGGCAACCTCAGCACCTTCGACAGGCTGGCCGACATGGCGGGCATTGCCTGCCCCTGCTTCATCGTCGTGGGCGAACATGATGAACTGACCACGGCCTGTGCCATGCGTATGCACCATGTCCTGCCTGACAGCCGTATTCAGGTCTTCAGGAATGCTTCCCATTCTACATGTTTCGAGACGCCCGGGCCCTACTTTGAAGCCCTGAGCACCTTTCTGGAAACGTGAGCGGGAGTACGATCCATTTCTGAATCCGCGGTAACATCCAGAGTCGAACGCGCACGCGACCTGCTTGAGTAGGGCAAGCACCTGATGGCACGCCGTCAGGCCAACAAGGCCATTCCCCTCTTCAACGAGGCACTGGGTCTGGACCCCGAAAACCCGGATATCCGGTTTCAGCTGGGCTCTGTGGCGCGGCTGCAGGGCGACCTGAAACTCGCTCTTACACACCTGCTCTATTGCCTGGAAAAGACGCCCGAGCGCCCGGAAGTCTGGATACGCATCAGCGAAGTCATGTCCTACAGCAGAAACTATCGGGAAGCGGTTGCGCTGATGCAGCGGGGCGTCGAGCGTCATCCCCAGAACGGGCGCATCTGGTGGCGCTACGGACGCATGCTCCGCTACAACGGCGCCCACGAGAGTGCCTTCAATGCACTCCAGAAAGCGGTTACTGCTCAGGGTGTGCGCATCGGTGCCGGCTATGATCTCGCACTGACGTTCCTAGCAATGGGTGAAGTACCAAAGGCCCGCAGGGCACTGAAGTCCATCAGGGACGCAGCGCGACAGGAGCTTCTTGGCATGTCGGCGTCTGCACTTCTTGAGCAGATGCAGGACCCCGCTCTTGAGGAAGCGCCAGAAGCGCGCAGGGTTGCCTTTCACATGAAGTCCAAGTTTCATCAGGCCATTCTGGCGCCGGGCTGGCAGGCCTGCCGCGCCATGCACCAGACCCTGCTGACACATGATGTCGAAGAGATACTGGCCCATGCCCCAGATGTCGTCGTGGCCTGCGACTCACAGCTTGTTTCCATGCGCCGGCTGATTCCCGATGTCAGTTTCGTCAACACAAGACACGGACTTGCCAGCAAGCAGCATTCGGCGTCCAACGCCGGATCGGCCGATTATCTGTGTGTTGCCAGCGAGGAGCAGGCACAATGGCTGCGTGATCGCGGCATCGAACCCCGCAAGGCCATATGGCCCATCGGGTATCTTCAAATGGATCCCTTGTTCCGCGGCGACGTCGTTCCGATTCCCACCGGTGCACGCGACGGCATGCCGGTGATCCTGTTTGCACCAACCATCCACGAGACCGTCTCGGCCATGCCCATGTTGGGGGAGGATCCGGTGGCAGCCATGCGACCGGCTGCATTTGATGCCTTTCTGGTCATCAAGCCGCATCCCGAGCTTCCCCAACGTCATCCTGAATGGATGGAACGCCTGGTGGTCGCGGCGGCCCTGCACGAAAATGTCATGCTGGTGACCGACACACACGCCCCGATCGATCGTTATCTCGCCGCGGCCGATCTGCTCGTGACCGATTGTTCAAGTGTGATGTTCCAGTATCTGCCGCTGGACCGGCCACTGGTCCTGCTCTCGAACCCCGCGCGGATCGGCACGAACGAACGTTATGATCCCGAGGGCCCGGAATGGACCTGGCGCCAGATCGGTGAGGAAGTCCACGATGTCGCGGCATTACCGGCGGCTGTGATTCACGCCCTTGCCGGACCTAGTGTGCGTTCCAAGGAACGAGCCACCTGTCTGCGTGCCATGTTCGGTGCGTTCACGGATGGCAAGAGTGGTGAACGGCTGGCAAAACGCATCGCCGCCTTGCCCAGGGCAAGCACTGCTCCCATATCCTGATGAGAGAAAAAGGAACGGTGACATGACCGAGAAGATACAGAAGACCGATGCCGAATGGCGCGCACAACTCACGCCTGAGCAGTATCAGGTCACCCGCAAGAAAGGCACGGAGCGCGCGTTTTCAGGGCCCTATCACGATGCCAAGACATCGGGTACCTATCGCTGCATCTGCTGTGACGCGCCCTTGTTTGCGTCCGGCACCAAGTTTGATTCCGGAACCGGCTGGCCAAGTTTCTGGGAACCAATTGATCCCGATGCCGTGGCTACGGAATCGGACCGCAGCATCTTCTTCATGCCCCGCACCGAAGTTCTGTGCGCGCGGTGTGATGCGCATCTGGGTCATGTCTTCCCCGACGGCCCGCACCCGACAGGCCAGCGCTATTGCATGAATTCCGCCGCCCTGCGTCTGGACGAAGAAGCCGAGAATTCAGACGCGGCGGAGTAGCCGCGTATCGCGTTACGGTGCTGCACCGGTCTTGATATCAGGCAGCTTTTGCCAGCGGGTCAGCATGAGTGCGGCTGTGACACCGAAACCGACGGTCATGCCGATCCACAGGCCCATCGGTCCCATACCTGCCGTGCGTGACAGCAGCAGTGCGCAGGGAATGCCCGCAGCCCAGAACCCGGCTGCAGCCATCAGCATGGGCACCATGGTGTCTTTCCGTCCGCGCAGAGCACGGGTAATGACAACCTCGACAGCCTGAACCAGCGCAAACAACGCTGCAATCCATCTAAGCTCGCGAACCAGCTCGAAGGTAGCGGCATTCGCAGGGTTATCAGGGTCGAGAATAATCGATGTGACAAAGTCCGGCGCAACACACAGAAACAAGGTGATGGGCACAACAATCGTCAGAATTGCAATCTCGGCCAGCCAGCCAGCTCTCTGAGAAGCCAGGACGTGGCCGCCGCCCAGTTCCTGGGCAACGCGAACCGATGCGCCGTGGCCAAAGGAAACCGCAATAGTCACGCTGAGGTTAAGCGCACCCACCATGACAGTGCTCGCCGCCAGTGCAGTAGCGCCGAACGCACCCATCATCAGAAGGGTTACCTGGAACATGGAGCCTTCGACGATACGCACCGCCGCTACGGGAAGCCCCAGCCGCCATATCTGCAGCCACATGACAAAATCGATCCGATGCAGATTCCGGAACGGTGAGAATTCCTTGAGTTCAGGATGGCGGACCAAATAGATGATCAACAGTGCCAACTTGATCCAGGCGACCAGGGCCGTAGCAATGCCTGCTCCAGCGACACCCAAAGCCGGAATCCCCGCCCAGCCGAAGACCAGAACAATGTTGAGAGCGAGGTTGATGGGAACCGCCGCAATCATGATGACCGTGATCACCAGCGGCCGCGAGAGGCCGGTGACCACCTGCCGCAAGGCCATGAACATGAAACTGGCCGGGATGTGCCAGATCATGGCGCGCAGGTATTCCTGACCAACAGCCATGACCTCAGGGTCCTGATCGGTCAGTGCCATGATGTCGGTGAGATACCACCCAAGAAGCATCCACGGGACGCTGATCACAAGCGCAGTCAGAAGCCCGGCACGCGCGCCAGAGGCCACGTCTTCCTTCCTGCCTGCGCCATAACTGTGAGCGACAACCACGCCCACGATCATGAGTACACTGAAGCCGGCATAGGTGAGTTCCCAAATCACCCCTCCCGCCAAACCAACAGCACCTAATGGAAGGGCACCCAGCCTTCCGACCACCAGAAGATCGGTGAAGTAAATGCCCAGTTCGACCAGAAACGCTATCGTCAGAGGGATCGTGACGCGGCTCTGCAGACGCAGTTCATCGCGCCAGCTTGTGGCGTTTTCCGCTTTGAAGACCCCAGTAGTGGTGCTCACGCCTGTCCGGCTACGACCAGCGCGTCCAACGCCATAACACCACTTTCACGGGCCAGAAGCGGGTTGATATCGAGCTCACTCAGACTTTCGCCCAGCTCTCGGGCCAGCAACGAGAGAGCCACCACCGTTTCCTCCAGAGAATCGATGTCGGCTGGCGGCTGGCCGCGCACACCGGCTAGCAGTTTGCGCACCTTCAACCCCTCCAGCACCTGACGCACTTCCCAACGCTCTGCGGGCACCTTCAGGGCAGCGACGTCTTCGAGGACCTCAACCAGAATGCCACCGGCCCCCAGCAGAACCAGAGGGCCGAATTGGGGATCGTGGGTCACGCCCAGAACCATCTCGACGCCTCCCTTGATCATCGGTGCAAGAAACACGCGGGGTCCCAGGCGATCCGAGAGATCGCGATAGGCCGCACTGATCGCAGCTTCACCATCAAGCCCAAGAATGACACCGCCGACATCGGACTTGTGGGCAATTCCAGGCATCGCGGTCTTCATCACCACAGGCGAACCCAGCCTTGCAGCTGCAGCAACGGCCTCCGCCTCAGTCTCGACAACGGCATGGTCAGGGACCGTAATGCCATAGTCTGCCAGCAGAGAGAGGCCCTCCGCTTCGTCTAACGGCACGCCCGAGTTCAGGCGGGAAACCCAGCGCTTCTGGCGATCAGAATCGATATCACGGTCAGCATCACGCTTGCGCGCACGCCAATCACGCCAGGCAAAGGCATGATGGGCCGCACGCAGAGCCGGGATGGTCCCGTCCAGCACGGGAATACCACGGACGTTGGTATATTCCTCAGCCAGCTCCCGGTGATCGACACCGCTGAAATTCGTTGCGATGGCAACAGGCTTGGATGTGTTCGCGGCAACATCGGAACAGGCCTGGGTCAGCGCGGTGCTGTAACTGTTGCTCTGCGTGACGTTGAGGAAGTAGAGACCCAGCGCCGTTGCGGGGTCATCCATCAGAGCCGCGAAACAATCACGGGAAATGCCATCATGGTCATAACCCGTACCAAACGCATCACAGGGGTTTTCAGGCTCCAGCCCGAACTCCAGACGCTCGGCAAGTCGCGCGACGGTCTTCTCGTTGATCTGTGCGAACGGAACCCCGATCTCGTCGGCCAGATCCACCACCATTTCCCGTTCACCACCAGAGTCATGGATTGTAGCAAGCGCGCCCGGCCCCAGATCGGTAGCGCGCTCCATGAGCAGGGACGTTGCGACCAGTTCATCGTGGGTGCTGACCCGAAGCACACCATGGCGCCGGAACACGGCATCCATCGCCCTGTCATCACCGGCCAGTGCTCCGGAATGGCTGACAGCCATGCGTATGGCCATATCGGAGCGACCTGCCTTGAGCGCCACGACGGGCACCCCCTTTTGTTCAGCCTTCTCAAGCGCGGCCTCGAACGCGTCGGGATCGCGCACGGTCTCCAGGAACAGGGTCAACACACGGGCAGTACCCAGTTCGAGCGCGTAATCCATGTAGTCGGCGACGGTCGTGCCAAGCTCACCACCAATGGAAGCGGCAAAGTTGAGCTTCATGCGGCTGCCCACCATGGCGCCAAACACGGAACCCGACTGCGCCAGCACCGTGATCCGCCCGGGCTCGCGTTGGGGAAACGCATAGGAGTTGGCGTGTACCGCAGCTTCGTAATTGCAGAAGCCCATGCAGTTTGCGCCAATCACGGGAACACCAGCCTCATGGGCCATCGCCGAAAGTCTGCTGACCAGGTTCGGTGTCGTGTCATCGGGCACCACGCAACTGCCGAAGATGGCGGCTGATCGAGCGCCAGCCTGTATCGCGGCAGAAAACTGTTCCTCGATCCGGCCATCTCCTACCGCCATGACCACAAGGTCAGGCGGCTGGGGAAGCTCGGCGACCGTGGGATAGGCGCGATGCCCACCGACTTCTCCGTAGCGTGGATTGACCGGGTAGATCGGCCCGTCAAAGGCCAGCTCGTCAAGCTTCTGGATGATCGAAAGCCCCGTGCTGTGTTCACGCGGCGAAGCACCGACAACAGCGACCGAGCGCGGCGTAAGGAGCGGAGAGAGCCTGTGATCGATGCGACGGCGTTTGGGTGCGGACATGGCCTACAGTACCCATTCCCGATTTTCGAGCCGCTCGAGGACAAACCTTTCGACGTCACGCATCTCGTTTTGCGCAAAACACGCCGTCCACCAGTAAAAATGCGGCTCGTCGAGCCCTTTGCACAACTCACCATCAAGGTTTGTGTCGTAGACCGTCACGACTGTCACATCGGGATGGCTGCCCAAAAAGGTTGCATCGCCTGGCGGTGCCCACATGTCACCCTCGTAGAGCAGGGCAAAGGCCGACATGTCGTCGGCATAGGCCAGGGCTGAACGCCACTTGTCATATTCGACGTCGATCCATTGATCGCCCGCACCTTCTGCCTCGAGCCAGGCAAAACCGTATCCCGGCGCACTGACGATGGCGGAATTGAACTTGGTCGGAGCGCGTTCGGCCGTCAGCAGGGCCGTGCTGGCGCCTCCGGAATGACCGACGACGAAAATGTTGCGCGCGGGCACACCGGCTGCAAGCAACCGGTCAAGCACGGCTTCGTTCTCGCGAGAGCGCGCGCTGCCCATGGCAGCGAAGTCTTCGGCCACCTGCGCGCATAGATAAAACACCAGGACATCATGACCATCGATCCCGTTTGCTCCCCAGTGTTCCAGGAAGCCGGGCATGGTGTCAGGCTCGCAGTCCTGGAACTTTCCGCCCCAGTCCGTGCCGTGGTTGTAGATCATCACGATGGTGTCGTCGGGATCGCGTAGTTGCGATGCAAGATCGGCATCGAACGAGGCCACAGAAGATGTCGACCGGGAACCGTTGAAGAACTGCCCCATGGGTTCGGCAACTTCGGCCGTAGAACGGCAACCTGTCACAAGGCCAGCGAACAGGACAATCAACGCCAGAGATCTCAAACGCACCAGAACTCTCCCAAACAACAGGTCGGCGTTACCGATAGCAAATAGTGCGGCGCAATCCTATGGCACACCGTCGGAAAGGCGCTTTCCAAGGCGGATATAGGTCGCGGCAAGCTCCTCCTCGTCGAGCGCGAACCTTGCGCAAAGTCTGTCGAGTTTCCTGCGCTCGTCCTTGCCAAAGAACGGGTCACCGCTTTCGTTGCGCGGCCGCGGGCAGACCGGGGCAGCCTCGGGGCTGAGGTCCATGGCTTCGAGCAGTTCCGCCGCGCCCCGGGCATGGGCAATCGACGGCAGATCGGTCTCGTGGAACCGCAAACCCGTTACTTCGCCCATGAGCTGGCGGTAATAGGCAGCGCGCACGCGCACTTCCACGACGTACCAGAGTGCCCGCCCGGCTGCACCGTGCTCGACGAAAGGTTCGGAATTCACGATGACATTGGGATAGGCCGCATCCAGATAGAAGGCCCAGGCCAGACCGTTGTTCACGAAATCGAAGCGGTTGTAGAAACTCCAGACCGTATCGGCCACATCACGCTTGAGAATGACGACATCAACGGTTGCTCCGTTGCTGGTCAGCAGTTCGTTGTTCTCGAGCAGCCCGGCCTTGGCCAGAAGATGGGAGGCCTCACCGTGCACCTTCCGATCGGTCTTGCGGTCACGAATGAACTTGCGCCGCCAGAACGCCTGCACCTTGCGGACATTGCCAACGCTGTTGAAGAGCGTGAAATGCGACAGATCCGGTGTGTCGACACCGAAGCTCTGAAAGCTGGTGCGCTCGTGCCAGACACGGGAGTCCGGAACATTGCGCGCCAGAAGCTCGGCCAGATAGGTCGTGCCACTGCGGCCCGTCGTGATGGTAAAGACGAAATGGTCAGCCAAGAACGGTTACCTTCAACAGGAGCGAGCGCAGCCCCTATCGCCCGCCACTGACGTCGTAGCACATGCCGGTGCAGTAACTGGCTTCATCGGACATCAACCAGACCGCCATGTTGGCAATTTCTTCGGGCTGGCCGATGCGGCCGAGGGGTGCCAGCTTCTTGACCAGTTCCTTGACTTCGGCAAGGCCGAACTCGTTTCCGGCAAAAATGTCGGTTTCGATCACGCCGGGACGCACGCAGTTGACGCGAACACCTTCGCCACCGACCTCCTTGGCCAGGCCCAGCGTAAAGCTGTCGACTGCCCCCTTGGTCGCTGTGTAGATGACATCCTTGGGCAGCCCGCCCGTGCGTGCGGAGATCGAACCAATGTTCACGATCGATCCGCCCTTTCCGCCGCGCTTGGTCGACATGCGCTGCACCCCTTCGCGGCAACTCGCCATGAGGCCCAGAATGTTGACGTTGAAGACCTTCATGTAGTTGTCCCACGTGCTCTCGGCAATTTCGACCTCGTGATCGATGCCGGCGTTGTTGCACAGCGCATCAATGGGGCCCCAGCGCCTGTCCACCTCTTCGAACATGGCGACCAGTTCGGATTCCACGCCCTGGCTGGCCTTGAACGTGAAGGCCTCACCGCCTGCGACCTTCACAGCAGCGGCGACTTCCTCGGCCTTGTCGGGCGAGCTGTTGTAGTTGACGCAGACACGCCAGCCGTTCTGACCGGCACGTACGGCCGTGGCAGCGCCGATACCCCGGCTTGCGCCGGTCACGATGATCGTCTTGGTCATGGAAATGTCTCCATTAGCGTCGGTGTTCGGGGCCCATCGGTTCCAGCCTGACGCCTTCGCGCAGGTGGCGGTAATCAAGATTGGTCAGGCGGCAGGGATGTTCGCCCGGAGATTCGACGACCAGTGTCCTGGCCGCAATGGGATCGTAATCGGCACGGAAGTGGACCGTGCTCTTGACCACCAGGATCTGCTGTTCGGTCGGTTCCACACCGATATGGCGGAAACAGGCCTGATCCAGGTTCTGGAAACGATGGCTGGACACCACAACCTTCACATCACAATCCGCATCGACCACTGACAACAGTGCCATGGGGCCAAGATTGGTGCGCGTGCCCCGATACATTTCTCCGGTGCAGTCGAAGATACCATCGCCCAGGCGTTCCACACGGAAGCGGCCCCGGAACGGAGCCTGACCCGGGCGCCCCGACTTGCCGCCCAGTGGTGCGTCAAATTCGGCTCCCTCGCCCTGCGCGTGCGCCTCGCGTGCGACCTCAGCATCCCAGAGCAGACCCAGTGCCGCCTTTTGGGCGTGGTTGCGCACCAGTGCTTCAAGCACACCCACGGTATCGGAGGTCCCGCCAGCACCGGGGTTGTCCTGAGCATCGGCCAGCACGATGGGACCGGCAGGTTCGGACATCGCCTGTTGCACGGCCTCATCAGCCGTCAGCAGGGCGTTGTCGAACTTGGATTCAGCCGCCACAAACGCATCCATGATGCGTTGGGCAGCAGCCTGGGCACGTGCCGGATCGGGGTCGTAGGCGACGGAAGCAGGGCCGCATTCGAGAATGTCGGCGGGTGGAAAGGCAAGGGCCAGATCGGAATTGGCAACGCCTTCCAGGTCCTGGGCCATGATCAGATCGTAAAACCCGCGATTGGGCTCGGCATCGGTCCACTGTGCGGAAAGCGGGACCAGGAACGGCGATTTGGCAAAGCCCTTGTGCAGTATCTCTCCTGCCAGCAACCGCTGCAGCAGGCGGTAGCAACGTTCGCCGGTGACTTCCATGTCGACATGGGGATAGGTGCGGTAGATCGTCATGGCCGACGACATGGCGACCATCTTCTCGGTGATGTTGGCATGCAGGTCCAGCGTATTGACCACCGGAATCGTGTTGCCCACGACCGAGCGCACGCGTGCAAGGGTTTCCCCCTCCCCGTCCTGATGATGCGCCACCGCCATCGCGCCGTGAAGATCGAGAAACACGGCATCAAACGGTCCATGCTTCTTCAGGTCCTCGACCATCATGCCGGTAATACGTTCAAAGGCATCTTCGGTGACATAGGATGACGGTTCGGCCGAGCCCCAGAGCAGGGGCACGAGGTCGTGCCCGTCTGCCAGGGCCGCCCCAATGAAACCGGCAAGGCCCAGATTCAGTCCCGCCACGGCATCGAACAGTTCCGGACCACGGGTGAGGCCAGGCCAGGCATCATGCATCTCGAAATCGGCAAAGGTCGCCTGGGTCGAGGCAAAGGTGTTGGTCTCGTGCTGAAATCCGCCGACGGCAATACGCGCCATGTCTTGCTCCCCTGGGACAGAAACAGTGGCCTCCGCATCGATCAGGAAGCCTGTTTCAGTCGGTCGTCAAACCGTGAATCAAACGCTTGTCACCGGCGATGGTGTCATCAGGAACGACAAACGTCCATCACGACAGCGGCTCGAGGTGAGCAGCCTTGCGAATACGTGCTCTGGCACCCTCTTCTGCCCGCCGGTCTGCGTCGGGCCCCGCAAGTTCGACCATCCGATCGCTGCGATAACCACGGAACACCGGTTCGGGCTCTCCCTCCAGCCCCAGCGCACGCACCCGGGCGGGGTTCTCGATTTTGCGCGCGACATGGTCGACATGCTGAGCATCAATTTCTTCGACGGTGAAGGGCTCGGTTTCGATGGCGCCATCAGCCAGCGCGGCGGCGACCAGTTCTTCGCCTGCCTTGGTCCGTGCAATGAACAGATTGGCGCCGTCTGCCTCCTCATGGATGGCTTTGCCGTCGACCATGACCCAGGAATCCGGACAGGAGACATCGGCCTGTTCGCCAATGGCGTCGGGACAGATCTTGCAGCGGAACTGAATGTCGTAGGTCCAGGGCACGTCGTCGCTGAACCAGACCTTGTCATAGGTTAGCTCGAAGCTTCGGCCGTCATGGGTTTCAACCCGCGTGGGACCTGGCCAGCCGTTGCCACGCCAACGGAACAACGAGACCTGATCCTTGGGAACCCGATGATAGCCGGCAATCCTTGCGGCCGTGTGCGTCGTGGGAACGCCGCCACAGAAGATCGTGATGAGGTAGGGAATCTGAGCTTCGACGCGATCATCGACACGGCCCAGATTGCGGATGGCGGCGACATCGCAGGGTTTGGCCAGAACGGCCATGCGGATGCCTTCATCCAGCAACGCCATGATATGGCGCAGGGGTGCAGCGGGACCATAACGCGACTGCGCTCCCGACCGCACTTCCTCGACCGTGCGGCTGACCAGGGCGTCGGTCTCCATGGGCGAGGATGCCGAGGCGCGCACATGCACCACGGCATCAACCCTGCCGGATTCCAGCAGGTAACAACCCAGCGCCGTCATGGCGCCCCCGGCAGCCGAGCGGAAACGAAGATCTTCATCGGTCGACCAGCCCCGCGAAAGCGTGCGGATTGGGCCCCAGACGTCATGCATGACACCTTTGTCGGCGACCTGCTCGGGGCCAGGCCCCGTCAATGTGATGCCGGGACAGACCTCGCGGATGCGATCCATCGTGACATCATCGGGCTCACTGCGAACCTGCGGGCGCATCTGCCCATGGGACGTGATCGCCATTTCCACGAGATTCGCGCCGGCCATGCTTTCACAAATGCCACAACCCAGACAAAGGCCGTGGGCGACGATCGTTTCAAGACTGATCGGTTCCGTCATGCCTATCCCCCAGGGACAAGTCCATCAGAGCGCGGCCTGATCCCGCTCGTAGTGATAGACAGTTTCATCAATCTCCATGCCGACCCGCTTCTGCATGCGGATGGATGCCGCATTCTTGGCACGAACATAGGATCGCACACGATCTGCGCCTAGTTCCGCGCCCATCGCGATGGTCCGGCGGGACAGTTCGTGCGCCAGACCGGTGCCCCAGAACTTCCGGGCAACACCAAGATTGCAGACAAACGCTTCCTTGGTGAGGTCGACAAAGCCGGCAATCTCCTGCGTTTCTTCCAGGCGCGCCAGAAGAATGACCCTTCCCGAGACCTCGAAGATCTTTTCGACTTCCTCGGGAGTCGT
>CALIUG010000230.1 GCA_938048755.1 uncultured Alphaproteobacteria bacterium | reverse complement strand
ATCATCTCCGCATCGATGGGCACGCCGTCCTTGCGCATCAGGTCGAGGTCCTTGGAGAGTTTGTCGTAGATCTTCTTTGAAGGGGCCGCGATGAACCGGCCGGTATCACGATAGGCGCAGGTGATCTGTTCGGTGCGGATCAGTGAAACGGTGTAGTCGTGGGCGGCGACGGCGACTGACGCAAGCTTCGCGGCATCTTCGCGTCCGAGCTTTGCGGCGAGGTCACTGTATTTGAAGTAAAGCCCACGGCCGAGGTAGCCGGCATTGCGTGTGCTGGCACCGTGACCGACTTCCTCGGCATCCAGCACGACCGTCTTGCGGCCCAACCGGGCCAGCGACAGCGCTGCGGACATGCCGACATTGCCCGAACCCACGATGACAACATCGGCCTTTGCCGGCGGCGTCTGCTCGTCATTCTCCTCGTGCGGCGCCAGATCCCACCAATAGGGTGTCTCGCGAAAACCCTCAGCAAAGATATCGGCCATCGCCACCTCCTCTGTCTCAACCATCCTAATCCCGATTTCGGCGCTGGCACCATGCCTTGCAGACGTTATGATTACCCGACAAGGGGCAACGTTACCGGGAGACGACCATGCTTGAAGGCCAGATGATGGATCGGCCGCTGCAGATCATCGATATCTTGAAACATGCAGCCAGGGCCTTTCCCACAATCGAGGTCGTCAGCCGCACGGTTGAAGGACCGATCCACCGCTACGGCTACCGGGATGCCTACAAGCGCACGGCCCGGCTTGCCCATGCCCTGAAGGCGCTTGGTATTGAGGAAGGTGACCGGGTCGGGACGATCGCCTGGAACACCTACCGGCATTTCGAGCTTTATTATGGTGTGTCGGGCATTGGTGCCGTTTGCCACACGATCAATCCGCGCCTGTTTGCCGATCAGCTGGAATACATCGTCAACCATGCCGATGACCGGGTGATCTTCATTGACAGCAACCTGCTTCCGCTGGTCGAGAAGATGGCCGACAAGTTTCCTGGCGTGAAGGCCTATGTCGTGATGTGCGACCGGGAGAACATGCCCGAGACGTCGCTGCCCAATGCGTTGTGTTACGAGGAACTTCTGGCAGGCCAGCCAGAGACCTATGACTGGCCCCTGCTGGACGAGAGAACCGCTTCGGCGATGTGCTACACCTCAGGCACCACGGGCAATCCCAAGGGCTCGCTCTACAGCCATCGCTCGACCGTGCTGCACGCCCTGGGGCTGCTGGCCCCGGCGGTGATGCCCTATGGGTCGGGCACCTGCGTGCTGCCGGTCGTGCCGATGTTCCATGTCCAGGCCTGGGGACAGCCCTATGCCGCGCCCATTGCCGGAACCAAGCTGGTGCTGCCGGGCCCCAAGCTGGACGGCGAAAGCATCTATGAACTGCTGGAAAACGAAGGGGTGACGCTGACCCTGGGTGTGCCCACGATCTGGATGGGTCTGCTGACCCATCTGCGCGAGACAGGAAAGCGCTTCTCGACCCTGGTGAACCTCGTCAGTGGCGGTGCCGCGATCCCGCTTTCCATGATCAAGGCCTATGAAGAAGAGTATGGCCTCAAAGTGGTGCAGGGCTGGGGCATGACCGAGACCAGCCCGGTCTGTTGCGCCGGCGCGAGCGGCCCGGAAATGGATGGTCTGGAAGGCGACGCCCGCCATGAACTGAAGCTGCGCCAGCGCCAGTTCTTTGGTGTCGACCTACGCCTGGTCGACGAAGACGGCAACGAACTGCCCCATGACGGCGAGACCCAGGGCGAACTGCAGTGCCGTGGGCCGTGGATCGTCAATGGCTACTACAGGGATGAGGCCGCCACCAACGCCGCGATGACCGAGGACGGCTGGTTCCGCACCGGCGATGTTGCCACCCTCACCGATGGCGCCCTGCTCCAGATCACCGACCGAACCAAGGATCTGATCAAATCGGGTGGCGAGTGGATCAGCTCGATCGACCTGGAAAACGAGGCCATGAGCCATCCCAATGTCGCCGAGGCCGCCGCCATCGCCATGCCCCATCCCAAATGGCAGGAACGCCCGATGCTGATCATCGTGGCCCATGCGGGAAAGAATCCCGGTGCCGAAGCGATCCGGGAGCATCTCAAGACTCGTATAGCGAGCTGGTGGATGCCCGACGACATCGCCTTTGTCGACGAGCTTCCCCATACCGCCACCGGCAAGGTCTCCAAACTGCAGCTGCGTGAACGGTTCAAGGACCACGTGCTGTCGACCATTTAGGACCTGTTTGATGACCAGAACGCTGTTGAAGAACGCGACCATCGTTACCGTGGATCGCGCACTGGGTGTGCTTGATGCCTGCGATCTGCTGATCGATGGCGAGACCATCGCAGAGATCGGACCGGGCCTTGTCGTTGCCGATGCCGATGAGATCGACGCCAGCGACATGATCGTGATGCCGGGCCTGATCAATCCGCATATCCATGCCTGGGAAACCGTGCTGCGCGGCCTGGGCGCCGACTGGAAGGAAAGCGAGTACTTCGAGGTTGTTCTGGGCCGGCTGGCCGAACACTTCACGCCTGACGATATCCATCAGTCGACGCTGTTTGGGGCGCTGAACCAGATCGACAGCGGTTGCACCACCATGCTGGAATGGTGTCACAACACGGCAACGCCCGATCACAGCGATATGGTGATCAGGGCGCTGGAGGATTCCGGCATCCGCGCCATCTTCGGGCACGGCACACCCAAACCGGAACAGAAACCCGGCGAACCCCACTTTTCCGAACGTCCCTTCCCTGCCCATGAGATCAAACGCCTGCGCGAGGGCCGTTTTGCCAGCAACGACGGCATGGTCTCGCTGGCGATGTGCATTCTGGGTCCCGACTATGCCGGGATCGAGGTGAACCGGCATGATTTTGCCCTGGCACGCGAGTATGACCTGATGACAAGTGCCCATGTATGGGGTGGCGAGGCCCGCAAGACACCGGGCGGTTACCAGACGATCGTGGATGAAGGCCTGATGGACCCACGCCACAACGCGGTCCATGCCAACTTCTTCGAACAGGATGAGGTACAGCTTCTGGTCGATCAGGGCGCCTCGATCACCGCCACGGCAACCATCGAAGTGGGCGTGCCACGGGCGCCGATGATCAGCAGCGTGATCCGCGCGGGCGGCAAACCCTCCATTGCCATCGATACGGAGATCGAGGTTTCCGGCAACATGTTCGACATCATGAAGGGCTCAGACAAGTTGCAGGGCGCCTTTGATTCGATGGCGGCTTATGACCCCGCTGCCAAACGCGAGAGCAAGGGCCGTCCCGATATGGACGGCATCGTCACGGCCCAGGAAATCTCGTGTGATTCCAACGACGTGCTGGAATGGGCAACCATCAACAACGCCCGTGCCATGGGTCTGGACTCGCAAACGGGTTCCCTGGTGCCGGGCAAGAAGGCCGATATCGTGCTGCTGCGCAAGAACGACCTCAACCTCTTCCCCGTTACCGACCCGGTGCAGGCCATCGTGGTCCATGCCAACCAGTCCAATGTGGATACCGTGTTTGTCAACGGCGTGATGAGAAAGCAGCACGGCAGGCTGCTGGAGGATGCCGGTCGCCTTGCCGCGATCCGCGCGAATCTGGCCGAAACCCGTCACCGCCTGCTGGGCCTGGCCACAGAGATGGGTCGCCCGATCGGCTGACGCCTGGTCTTCAGGCCCCTGCGACCACGTCCCAGATGAGCTTGACGCCGATCAGGAACGCGGCAGCGTAAACGATGTTGTAGAAGACCTTCTCCGACACTGCCTTGTTGAGGCGCACACCGACATAGACGCCAAGGGGCACAAGGGGTGCCAGCATCAGGGCTGTGGCGAGGTTTTCGAACGCCAGTTGCCCTGTCAGGAAGTAGGGCGGAATCTTGATCAGGTTCACCACGGCAAAGAACAACACGGCCGTTGCGGCGTATTCGACCTTGGGCAGACGCTGGGGCAGCAGGTAGACCTGCAACGGTGGCGAGCCGGCATGGGCGACATAGCTGGTGTAGCCGGCGCACCCGCCCCAGAAGAAGCCCTTGCCGGCGTGCGGCGGCGTGCCGTCGGCTTCACGGCGAAAGACCACCATGTAGATCGTGAAGACAATAGCAATCACACCAACGATCAGACGTACGGCATCCTCGCTGGTGTGTTCGGCCATCAACCAGCCCACAAAAATGCCGACCGCCGCGCCGGGCAACAGTGATTTCAGGTTCCGGAACGAGAGGTTTCTTCGATAGGCCCAGACGCTGAACCCGTCCATGAGCACCAGCAGGGGGAGCATGATGCCTGCGGCCTGGAGCGGTGAAATCACCAGCGACATCAACGGCACGGCCAGAAGGGCAACCCCACCGAACCCGCCCTTGGAGATTCCGGTCAGAAAGACAGCCGGCACGGCGGCCAGATAAAAGTAGAGGTTTTCGAGCATGTCGCGCGGTTCCAGCCATGTCCGATGCTGCCTATACGCACACGCACACAGATCGGGTCAGGAAGGTATCTTCTTACCCGCTCGCGCCGTGGTTTGGCGAATGATTGCATGGTGGCGCACGAAGTCCCTTCCAAGACTGCTCAGCGGGGTTAGGATGGCGGCCATCAGCAAGGAAGCGGAACAGCCATCATGGATTTCGAATATCCCGATCACGTCAAGGACCTCATGGCGCGTGTCGCGTCCTTCATGGATGCGCATGTCTATCCCAACGAGCATCTCTATGAGGAGCAGACCCGGGAGCTTGGCTGGACCAAAGCGCCGCCGATCATCGAAGAACTGAAGGAAAAGGCGAAGGCTGAGGGATTGTGGAATATGTTCCTGCCCGACAGCGAACGCGGCTTCGGTCTCTCGAACCTGGAATACGCGCCGATCTGCGAGCTGATGGGACGCAGCTTCATTGCGCCCGAGGCGTTCAACTGTGCCGCGCCCGATACCGGCAACATGGAAGTGCTGGAGCGCTATGGCAGCGATGAACACAAGGAAGAGTGGCTGAAGCCCCTGCTGGACGGAAAGATACGTTCGGCCTTTGCCATGACCGAACCTGCGGTCGCGTCATCGGACGCCACCAACATCGAGACCAGCATCGAGAAATCGGGCAACGGCTACACCATCAACGGACGCAAGTTCTATATCTCCGGAGCCGGTGATCCCCGCTGCAAGATCCTGATCGTGATGGGCAAGACCGACCCCGACGCCGACCGTCACAAGCAGCAGTCGATGATCCTGGTGCCCATGGACACACCCGGCGTCAACGTGATCCGTCCCATGCATGTCTTCGGCAACGATCACGCGCCCCATGGCCACATGGAGATCGTCTTCGACAACGTGAAGGTACCGGCCTCCAACCTGTTGCTGGGTGAAGGACGTGGTTTCGAGATTGCCCAGGGACGGCTTGGCCCGGGCCGCATCCATCACTGCATGCGCCTGATTGGGCTGGCTGAACGTGCACTGGAGACCATGTGCCGGCGGGTGGAAGACCGTGTTGCCTTCGGGCGCAAGCTTTCCCAGCGCGACACCATCCGCGCCGACATCGCTGACAGCCGCATCGAGATCGATATGGCTCGCCTGCTGGTGCTGAAAGCCGCCGACATGATGGACCGGGTCGGTAACAAGGCCGCAAAAAGCGAAATCTCGGCGATCAAGGTGGTCGCGCCCAACCTGGCCCAGCGTGTCTGCGACCGTGCCATCCAGGCCCATGGGGCGCTCGGCATCAGCCAGGATACGGTGCTGGCCCATGGC
This sequence comes from uncultured Alphaproteobacteria bacterium, assembly GCA_938048755.1. Classification (GTDB taxonomy): domain Bacteria; phylum Pseudomonadota; class Alphaproteobacteria; order SP197; family SP197; genus SP197. The sequence goes on along the minus strand of CALIUG010000230.1, from coordinate 11,930 downwards.
TGGATGTATGCCCGCACCATCCGCTTTGCCGACGGCCCCGACGAGGTCCATCGTGGCGTGATCTCGAAGATCGAGCTGGCAAAACATCAGCCGGGCTAAGGACCTGTCCGGCAGACACCTTTTACGTTGATCGCACCACTGCCAACGGGCTAGCGTTGTGCGGTGCAATATATGATTTCGCAGGTGCGGGAGGAATGATGTCGATGGTTGGTTATGAGAAGCACGGTTCGGTTGCGGTCCTGACGGTCGACAATCCCCCTGTCAACGCCATGAGCCCCGGTGTGCCCAAGGGCATCTGCGAAGGCGTGGCGCGTGCAAATGCCGAGGACGACGTCAACGCCATCGTGCTGATCGGCGCAGGCCGCGGGTTCATTGCCGGTGCCGATATCCGGTACTTCTCCCTGCCCTGGCCCGACGGCGAGGAGAAGTTCGCCGACATCATCGCGGCCTTTGAAGCCAGCCCCAAGCCGGTGGTTGCTGCTATCCACGGTCATGCCCTGGGCGGTGGACTGGAAACCGCGATGGCCTGTCATTACCGGGTGATCGTTCCCAGTGCGCGGGTCGGCCAGCCGGAAGTCAATCTGGGCTTCCCGCCCGGTGCCGGCGGCACCCAGCGCCTGCCGCGCCTGGCCGGGGTCAAGGTCGCGCTCGACATGATCGTATCGGGCCGTCCGCTCAAAGCGCCCAAGGCGGCCGAGGCCGGGATTGTCGACAAGGTGATCGAAGGCGACCTGCTGGAAGGCGCGGTGGCCTTTGCCGCCGAAAAGGGCACCCAGGACGGCCCCCACCAGCGCGCCCGGGATATCGAGATCAAGCTTGAGGACCGCAGTGTGTTCGACGCCATGCGCGAGAACATCAAGCGCAAGGCACGGGGCATGCGCGCGCCCTATGCATGCATCGAATGTGTCGAGGCTGCCGTCGACCTGCCCTTTGACGAGGGTGTGGCGCGCGAACGCGAGATCTTCGAGGTCTGCGTTGCTTCCGATGAATCCCGCGCCATGCGCCATGTCTTCTTTGCCGAACGCGCCGCGCGCAAGATTCCCGGCATCGGTAAGGACGTGAAGCCGCGTACCATCGCCAAGGCAGGCGTTCTGGGCGCCGGAACCATGGGCGGCGGCATTGCCATGAACTTTGCCAATGCCGGCATCCCCGTCACCCTTGTCGAGCAGAGCCAGGAGAATCTGGACCGCGGCATGGGAGTCATCGAACGGAACTATGCCAATACGTTGGCCAAGGGCCGTCTGTCACAGGACGCCATGGATGCCTGCATGGCGCGCATCACACCAACGGTCTCCATGGAAGACCTGGGTGATGCCGACATCATCATCGAAGCGGTGTTCGAGCTGATGGCGGTGAAGAAGGAAGTCTTTGCTAAACTGGATGCCGTCGCCAAGCCCGATGCGATCCTGACTTCGAACACGTCCTATCTGGACGTCAACGAGATTGCCGATTCCATTCCAGGGCGCGCCGGAAATGTGCTGGGCACCCATTTCTTCAGCCCGGCCAACGTGATGCGCCTGTTGGAAGTCGTGCGCACCGACAACGTGAGCGACGAGAACCTGGTCACGACCATGGCGATCGGTCAGGCGATGCGGAAACTCCCGATCGTCACTGGCGTCTGCCACGGCTTCATCGGCAACCGCATGCTGGAAGGTTACTTCGGTGAAGCCTCGATCATGATCGAGGAAGGCGCGCGCCCGCTCCATATCGATACCGTAATGTACGAATACGGCATGGCCATGGGCCCGCTTGCGGTGATGGATCTGGCCGGACTCGATATCGGCTGGAGCAAACGCAAGGATGCCGGTGGTGGGGTTGCCACTGAAGGCCGGGGCGCCTTTGTCTCGAACCGCCTGTGCGAAATGGGCCGGTTCGGTCAGAAAACCCGGCGCGGATTCTATGTCTATGAAGAAGGCAGCCGTCGCCCGGTGCCTGACCCCGAAGTCGATCAGCTCACCCTGGATGCGGCCGCACATTACGGGCTGGAACATCGCGAGTTCAACGATCAGGAGATCCTGGAGCGCTGCCTCTATCCGCTGATCAATATCGGTGCCGATATCCTGCACGAAGGCCATGCCCTGCGCGCCAGCGATATTGATCTCGTCTATATCAACGGTTACGGCTTCCCGACCTGGCGCGGCGGCCCCATGCACTGGGCCGGTACGGTGGGGCTCAATGCCGTCTATGAGAAGGTCTGTGCGTATCATGAGACCCTGGGATTTGATCACTGGAAGCCCTCTCCCCTGCTGAAGAAGCTGGCAGAGGAAGGCAAGACGTTCGAGGATTATGACAAGGAGCAGTGAGCCCCAGTGGCGCATCTGCCGACCAGACTGACCAGGAGAATCAGACCATGCGTGAAGCCGTCATCGTTTCCACCGCCCGCACCCCGATCGGCAAGGCCTATCGCGGCGCCTTCAACAACACCCACGGCGCCACGCTGACGGGCCATGCCATCGCCCATGCCGTGGAGCGTGCCGGGGTCGAAGGATCAGAGGTCGAAGACGTCATCATCGGCTGTGGTCTTCCCGAAGGTGCGACCGGTCACAACATGGCGCGACTGGCAACCATTCGTGCAGGCCTGCCGGTCTCAACCGCAGCGACCACGATCAACCGGTTCTGCAGCTCCGGCCTGCAGGCCATCAGCTCGGCAGCGCACCGTATCATTGTCGATCAGGTCGATGTGGCGGTCGCCGGTGGTGTCGAACAGGTGAGCCTGGTGCAGAACGAGCACATGAATCACTACAAGGCCAAGGAAGACTGGCTGATGGAGCACAAGCCGGACCTGTGGATCCCCATGATCGACACGGCCGACATCGTCGCGGAGCGCTACGGCGTCAGCCGCGAAGCGCAGGATGCCTATGCCCTCCAGAGCCAGCAGCGCACGGCCGCGGGCCAGGAAGCCGGACGTTTCGATGCCGAGATCGTGCCCATGACCACGGTGAAGCTGGTTCAGGACAAGGAAACCAAGGAGATCAGCGAAGAGGAGGTCACCCTTTCCAAGGACGAGGGCAACCGACCGACAACCACGCTGGAAGGCCTCGCAAGTCTGAAACCGGTGATGGGTGAGGACAAGTTCATCACGGCTGGCAATGCCAGCCAGCTTTCCGATGGTGCTTCGGCCTGCGTCATGATGGAGCGCAGTGTTGCCGAAAAGAAAGGCCTGGAGCCTCTGGGTATCTATCGCGGCATGGTCGCTGCCGGTTGTGAACCCGATGAAATGGGGATCGGCCCGATCTATGCCGTGCCGCGCCTTCTGGAGCGCAACGGCCTCACCGTCGACGACATCGATCTGTGGGAACTCAACGAGGCCTTCGCCTCTCAGGTTCTCTATTGCCGCGACAAGCTGGGCATCGACAACGACAAGCTGAATGTCGATGGCGGTTCCATCTCGATCGGCCATCCCTACGGCATGTCAGGCGCACGCATGACCGGCCACGCACTGATCGAAGGCAAGCGCCGCGGCGCCAAACATGCCGTGGTCACCATGTGCATCGGCGGCGGTCAGGGCATGGCAGCGCTTTTCGAGATCTGCTGAGGGCGCTTCCGTTCATCCGTCATGGCCCCACTTGATGGGGCCATCCATGCCGGACCGCCTGCCCAACGTGCTGCCGGCACATGCCGCACAAGAAGCGGTATGGATACCCCGGTCAAGCCGGGGCATGACGGAATTCAGGGTGTAGTCGACTCCATCCCTAGAATTGCATCTGACAGCTTCTCAGCCAGCATGATGACCGGCGCGTTGATGTTGCCGCTGGTGATCGTCGGCATGATCGAGGCATCGACCACGCGCAGGGCCTCTGTGCCCTGCACCCTGCCTTGTCCGTCGACCACGGCATCTCCGTCGCTTCCCATGCGGCAGGTGCCGCAGGGGTGATGGGTGGAGCGCAGATTGGTGCGCAGGAAGGTTTCAAGGTCGCTGTCGTTGATGATTGCAGGTCCCGGCACCACTTCACGGCCGCGATAGGGATCAAATGCGGCCTGGGCGAAGAGTTCGCGAAGGTGTTGCACGCCATGGATCAGAGTCGCGACGTCGCGGTCATCCTGGAGATAGTTGAACTGCACAACCGGCGCTGACTCAGGGTCTGGCCCGGCAAGGGCAACGCTGCCCCGGCTGGCCGGGTGCATCAGCATGGCGGTTGCCTGATAGCCGTGGGGATCCGGCAGGGGAGACCCATCGGGCATGACCAGCACGGGGATGAAGACATACTGGATGTCCGGGCGCGTGCTGTCAGGGGCGGAACGCACATAGCCTGCTGCCTCGAAATGGTTGGTCGATGCAGCACCGCTGCGCGTGAGCAGCCAGCGAAGGCCGACCAGACCCTTGTTCTGCCAGCGCAGGGCGGGCGTCATGCTGAACGGCTGGCTGCAGGAAACCATCACGGCGACATCGACATGATCCTGCAGGTTCCGGCCCACTTGGCCCAGGTTCGCGACGACCGGGATGTTGTGCTGATGCAGATGATCTCCCGGGCCTATCCCTGAGAGCATCAGGAGCTTGGGTGAATTGATCGCGCCGGCACTCAGGATGACCTCTCGTTCGGCATGGAATTGGACGTCACGTCCCTTGAACCGGCACGCGATGCCCGTGGCACGTGTGCCCTCCATGACGACTTGCCGGGTCAGACAGTGTGCATGCACGGTCAGGTTGGGGCGGCCGCGCACGGGATGCAGATAGGCCGTCGCGGAGCTTTCACGCCGGCCGTCATGGATCGTCTGATCCATGACGCTGAAGCCTTCCTGTTCGGCCCCGTTAGTGTTGTCGCACAACGTGTGGCCAGCCTGTTCTGCTGCCTGCAGGAACGCCTGGTAAAGCGGCCCCGAAGCCTCTGGCGCCCGGACATGCAGAGGCCCCTCCCCTCCGCGCCAGGTGTCGGCACCGCCCGAGAAGGTCTCCATCCTGCGGAAGTAAGGCAGGCAATGATCCCACGACCAGTCCGGCAAACCGGAATTCGCCCAGCCATCGTAATCCTGACGCTGGCCGCGCACGAAGGACATGGCGTTGACCGAGGATGAACCACCGAGAACTCGGCCCCGGGGGATGAGAAACCGCTTTGCGTTGGCATGTTGCTCGGGCTCGCTGCGGTAGCCCCAGTCGAAGCGGGACCGGCTGATGGCATAGGTGAACGCAGCGGGCATGCGGATGAAGAGGCTGTTGTCGGACGGTCCCGCCTCAACCAGCAGGACCGAAACAGCGGGGTCGGCCGACAGGCGGTTGGCGAGCACACAACCCGCCGAACCCGCACCGACGATGATGTAATCGAAGGACTGGTTCATCAAAGTTGTCAGTCGGTCCTTGCGCGCAGGAACTTGACGGTTGAGGTGGCCGTTGCGATCAGCTTGCCGTCCTGATGCAGGTCGCCATCGAGATAGCCGATGGAGCGCCCGCCACCGACAATTCTGCCCGTGGCGATCATGGGGCCCGGCCTGCCCGGCGCCATGAAGCTCACCTTGATTTCGAGCGTTGCCACGCCTTCACAAAAGTCCGGCACGCCCATGGCGGCATAAGCCATGACAGCGTCGATCATGGCGGTAATGAATCCACCCTGAACGACATTGCCGGAATGACAGAATTCCGGGGTTGCAGCAAAGGTCATAGTGAGCCTGCGCGCTTCGAGATCAAAGTCGGTCGCGCGGCCCTGCATCATGGCGACACAGGGCGGCCATTCCTCGTTAAGCCGGGCAAGGATGGTTTCGTTGTTCATGTCACGTCCTTCAGGTCTGCCAGAATGGCTTGTGCAGCGTTGTGGCCCGGAACACCGCTCACCGTTCCGCCAGGCCAGGTGCCGGAACCACAGAGATAAAGGCCCGGCACCGACATGCGGTAAGCCGACCAACCCGACACCGGGCGCAGGCCGAACATGTGGGCGGGCAGCATATCGACATGCATGATGTTGGCGTCGCGCAGGCCGAATTCCTGTTCGATGTCGGCGGGGCTGAGGAATTTCGAATCGATGATTCGGTCGCGCAGACCGGGCATGTATTCGGCGATGAGGTCAATGCAGCGGTTTCCGAAGCGGTCGCGCTCAGTCTCCCAGCTTCCTTCTGTCAGCGTGACCGGAGCATGCCAGATGTTGCAGCTCATGATGTGTTTTCCCGGCGGCGCCATGGCGGGATCCATGACCGAAGGGATCAGGCCCAGGATGATGGGATCCTTCGCGGCACGCCCGAACTTCGCGTCATCATAGGCCCGCTCCATGTAATCCAGGCCCGGCGCCAGGCGGAACTGGCAACCGGCATAGGCCTCGCCCAGACCCTCGGGCGTGGCAGCAAAGGTCGGCAGGCCATCCAGAGCCAGTGCCATCTTGAAGGCCGAGCCGCGAACAGGCAGGGATTCCATCTTGGCCTGAAGATCCTCATCGAGAACGCCGGTATCGAGCAGGTCCAGCAAGGTGGTGCGCGGGTGCAGGTTGGAAGCGACCATGCCAGCCGCAACAAACGAACCGTCATCAAGCTCCACGCCGCGAACCTGGTCATTCTTGGTCACGATGGCCCGCACACCGAAATCAACCCGTACGACACCACCGCGTGCTTCCACAGAACGCTGCATGGCGCGGGTCACCGCTCCCATGCCGCCAACCGGCAGGCCGGTGGAACCTCGCAGATACTGCTTGCGCGGGTCATGGCCGGCATCCACGGCCGAAGACGCCATGGAGAGCGGGCGCATCATCAGCAGCGCGGCGCTGCCCGGAGCATAGGGACCGGTCAGGTTGGAGGTGACCGAGATCGCCGCAATGGTCGATTTCAGTTCCTCGGACTCCAGCCAATCGTCCAGCAGATCCTTCAGGCTGCCCAGAAAGACCCGGGAAAAGGCTTCCTCATCTTCCGGCGTCTCGAGCCGCGCGGTGAGTTCACGCAGGCTGGGCGGCGGCTCGAAGATGGAAATGCGCAGACGCGCGGCAAAGGCATTGAGGTAGTCGAACATGGCGCCATAACCCCTGACGTCACGCTCGGAAAACTTCGCAATCTCGCGTGCGGTCGCCTCTGGATCACGCCAGGCGACCATCGCCCTGCCATCAGGGAACGGCACCACCAGCGAGGGATCCGGACGCACGAATTCCAGGCCGTGATCAGCAAGTTCCAGATCGGCCACCACCTTGGGTTCGAGTGAACCCGGCGAATTGGGCAGCGAGGCGTGATAGCCGGGAAAAAACGCGTAATCGGTACTGAGACCACCGACGACAGAACGGCGCTCGAGAACCAGAACCTTCAGCCCGGCCCCGGCCAGATACCCAGCGCAGGTCAGGCCGTTATGCCCTGCGCCCACGACAATGACGTCGAATTCCGGGGTTTGTGTCATTCCTGTCCTGCACCACCAAGGCCGGATTCCTGCTTAGCCGCTAGCGTTTGTTCCAACAACCCAAATGCATCCGATTGCACGCCCGACCAAACCATAGGAAGCTGCGCAACGCCCGTTCACCTAAAGCAAGACCAGATGACCACCAGCGATTCCGAAACGATTGATGTACGTCCCGACGAGAAGGTCGACCTGACCCGTCTGGAACCCTGGTTGCGCGAAAACCTGGATGGTGCCGACGGTCCGTTGAGCCTGCGCCAGTTTGGTGGCGGCCACGCCAACCTGACCTATCTGCTGACCTTCGGAGATCGCGAGTTCGTCCTGCGCCGTCCTCCGCTGGGGCCCATTGCACCGTCATCCCATGACATGAGCCGCGAACACCGCATCCTGTCGCGGCTGTGGCGACAGTGGGACATGGCACCGCGCAGTTTCGTGCTGTGCACCGATCACGACATTCTGGGCGCCGATTTCCACGTGCTGGAGCGCCGTCACGGTTTTGTCCTGCGCGCCACCAACCCTGAGGTTACCGACGGCGAAACCGAACTGTGCCGGCGTATCGGCGAGATGGTCGCTGACGTTCTAGCGAGCCTTCACATGGTCGATACCAACAAGGCCGGTCTGGGCGACTTGGGCAGGCCCGAAGGTTTTGTCGAGCGTCAGGTCGGCGGCTGGTCGAAGCGCTGGGATGCCGCGCTGGACGATGATGCACCCGACGCTTCAGCCGTGATGACCTGGTTCCAGGCTGACATCCCCCAAGCCCAGGCGGCAACCCTGGTTCACAACGACTACAAGCTCGACAACATCATGGTCGCCCATGACGATCCGGCAAGAGCCGTGGCTGTACTGGACTGGGATATGTGCACGAGGGGCGACCCTCTGCTCGACCTGGCCAACCTGGTGATTTACTGGAGCGAGACGAGTGATAACGATGTCTGGCGACGCGCCGTCTACATGCCGACCGACAAGCCGGGCTTTCCCACACGCGCCGAGCTGGTCGCACGTTATGCGGAGAAAACCGGCTTCGATGTCTCGCGGTTTGGCTGGTACGAGGTGTTCGGTACCTTCAAGGTCGCCGTCATCCTCCAGCAGATCTATATCCGATACCTTCGCGGCCAGACCCAGGATGAACGCTTTGCGATCCTGGGGGACCGTGTGAAGGCCCTCCTACAGCGCTGCGAAGATCTGATTGCGCGGGGTTAGGTGTGCTCGTGGGCACGAGCGCCCGATGAAGATCAACCCTGCCGGAAGAGCGGTGCATGGATCGTCGAATCAAGTTCGACGATGACCCGTGAAGAGTTGAGGTAGCTCGACCCCATCAGAACTTTGTCGTCCTCCGGCTTGACCGGAGAATGCATACACGGACATCGCCCCGCGATGGTTTGCAGCAGGAAGCGCAGTTCCGCTTACGCCACCTTGAATCCGAAGCGGGTGCGGCGTTTTTCGATGAACTGCTGATGATAGTCCTCGGCACGCCAGAAGGTCGGTGCTTCGACAATCTCGGTGACGATCTTGCGGTCATCATGGCGCGCCTGTTGGGCCGCATCGCGTGAGGCCTTGGCGGCAGCCAGCTGCTCAGGGCCGTGGGCAAAGATGGCGGAGCGATACTGGCTGCCGACATCTGGGCCCTGCCGGTTCATGGTCGTGGGGTCGTGAATCTCCCAGAACACCTTCAGCAGGTCTTCATAGCTTGTGACTTCGGGATCAAATTCGACCTCGACGGCTTCGGCATGGCCGGTCTGTTTGCTGCATACCTGTTCATAGGTCGGGTTCTCCGTGTGACCGCCGATATATCCCACCGCGGCATCGGTCACGCCGTTGATCTTGCGGAACGTCTCTTCGGGGCTCCAGAAACAGCCGCATGCAAAGGTCGCCTTGGCCATCGTATCGTCTCCTGCAAAGTGTTGGCCTAGAGATGGTCTCCCACTCAGCCCGACACAAGACCCGGACCGATAGCAAGTCTGTGAACCGTGCTACTCGGCAGCATCGGCCATACGCTGTTTGGCGAGATAATGCTGCTGATCCTCGGGCGCCTTCCAGTAACGCCCGGCCGTCTCGACCGTCGTTTGCGCACCTGCGGCACGACGTTCATCAACAGAGGCCTGCGCCAGTTGACGCTGTTCATCGTCATGAACGACCAGGACTGAACGCACGATGGAGCGTTGCGGTCCCGTCGCATCATGGAAGGACCAGAAGACCTCCAGAAGCGCTGCATAATCGGTCTGCTCGGGATCGAAGGTCACCACCACAACCTCGGCATGGCCCACGGCGCGGGAAACACGGTGGCTTCATCCACCTCATCGCGTTCACCGTTGGCATAACCCACTTCGGTCGCCGTGACGCCGGGCACACGATCAAAAACGTCCTGCGAGGCCCAGAAGCAGCCCATTCCAAAGGTGGCAATCGCCATATCGATACGCTCCGGTAGGTGGATTTTCCTGATTCAGATGCCGTTCACGGCAATGGTCGAACCGCCATCAACCACGATGGTCTGTCCTGTGATGTAACGCCCGGCATCGGCAGCAAGGAAAATCGCCGTTCCCGCGATGTCATCGGGTTCACCGATCCGGCGCAGGGGATACTGGGCCTCCACGCTGGCGCGCTTGACGGGATCTTCCCACAGGGCCTTGGCAAAATCGGTCTTGATCAGGCCTGGCGCAATGGTGTTGACGCGAATGCCGTGTTCGCCCCAGCGCACCGCCAGGTTGCGCGCCATGGCCATGTCGGCAGCCTTGGACATGCCATAGGTGCCGATATCGTCGGTGCCCTTGATGCCTGCAATCGAGGAAATCAGGATGATCGAACCACCCTTGCGCTCGACCATCTGGGGAATGACCAGGCGCGACAGCCACAGATTGGCGCGCACATTGCAGTTCATGATCTTCTCGAACGCGCCCTCGTCGATCGTCGTCATGGGTCCGTAATGGGGATTGACCGCCGCGTTGCCGACCAGACAGTCGATCTGGCTATAGGTCTTCAGGGACTGCGCGATCAGGCTTTCGAGCTGCTCGATATGGGTGACGTTGCAAGCAATCGCCGTGGCATCCCCACCCTTGGCGCGGATGCCTTCGACCACCTCTTCACAGGCATCGATCTTGCGGCTGGAGACGACCACCCTGGCGCCGGCTTCGGCCATCCGTTCGGCAATGGCGCGGCCAATGCCCTTGGATCCGCCGGTGATCACAGCAACCTGGCCCGTAAGATCAAAAAGACCCATATCGTTTCTCCACATCCTGCTAATTCGTTGAACGAATATTGCACTGCACACAACGCGCATACTAGAGCCTGATCGGCTCATGTCGAACAGACATGTGCCGTGAATCAGTCTCTACCTCTATGAAAGAGAGCAGGATTCACGCTTCAGATGGATTCCATCTGAAACGATCCTGCTCTAGCATCACAGCAGCCATCCCATGGGGACAACCTGATGCAGATCACCTATACGCCCGAAGAAGACGCGTTCCGTGCGGAAATCCGCGCGTTCATCGAAGCCGAATGCGACCCGGCCGCCCGCGAACGTGTGCAGAAGGGATTGGCGCTGAGGAAGGAAGACTACGTCAACTGGCACAAGAAGCTGGCAACCAAGGGGTGGGCTGTTCCCCACTGGCCGGTCGAACATGGTGGCTGCGACTGGACACCGGTGCAGCATTTCATTTTCGAAGAGGAAACCGGCAATGCCGGTACCCCGCCGGGTGTGCCGTTCGGGCCCGAAATGGTCGCGCCCGTGGTGTGGACCTTCGGCAACAAGGAACAGAAGAAGCAGCATCTTCCGGGGATTGTTTCCGGGGATGTCTGGTGGGCGCAGGGCTATTCCGAACCCAATGCCGGATCGGACCTTGCCAGCCTGAAGACCAAGGCCGTCCTGGATGGTGACCACTACGTCGTCAACGGCGGCAAAACCTGGACGACGTTGGCGCAGTACGCCGACTGGATCTTCCTGCTGGTGCGCACGGATTCCAGCGGCAAACGCCAGGAAGGCATCACCTTCCTGCTGGTCGACATGAAGAGCCCCGGCATTTCGGTCCATCCGATCATCACCATGGAAGGCGGCCACGAGGTCAACCAGGTGATCTTTGACGAGGTGCGCGTTCCCGTTGCCAACCGCATCGGCGAACAGGACAAGGGCTGGACCTATGCCAAGTTCCTGCTGGGGTATGAGCGCTTCAACATGGCAGGCATCCCCTCGGCCAAACGTCAGGTTCGCCGTCTGAAAGCCATCGCCGAGGATCAGGGCCTTACCAATGACATCCGCTTCCGCACCAAGATGGCGGATGCGGAAATCCAGATCATCACTCTGGAATCGACCATGCTGAAGATGCTGGCGGCCCAGGCAGCGGGCAAGGACCCCGGCCCTGAAGCCTCCTATATCAAGATCCGCGGCACCGAGATCGATCAGATGATGACCGAACTCACCATGGAAGCGGTCGGCCCCTATGTCATGCCGTTCTCGCTCAAGGCCTCCGAGGAGGGCTGGAACGAAGAGCCGCTGGGCCCGGACTATGCTGCCCCGGTCGCGCCGACCTACTTCAACACCCGCAAGGTCACGATCTATGGCGGGTCGAACGAAATTCAGAAAAACATCATCGCCAAGCACGTGCTTGGTCTCTAGGGAACCGGTCAACATCCATGCTCGATCTTG
>CALIUG010000229.1 GCA_938048755.1 uncultured Alphaproteobacteria bacterium | reverse complement strand
AGACAGGATACGGTCATCGAACACGTCAGTGCGTCTCCAGCACGGTACCAGCAATCATGTTGCCATGCCCGGATCGCGAAGTCAGGATTGTTGTTCAGTTGCCATCGCTGAGGTCGAAGACCGTTCGTCCGCTGACGACTGTGCGAACAGCTCGCCCCTGAACCGGACGGCCATCGAAGGGTGAGTTTTTCGACTTGCTCTGGAAGGCCTTGGAGTCGATCCGCCAAGGCGCATCAAGGTCAATCAGGACGAGATCCGCGGGCCCGCCTTTGGTCAGGCGTCCGGCTCTGAGCTTGAGCAGGTCCGCCGGCGCCGAAGTCACGGTTTCAAGTGCGCGGCCAAGCGTCAGATGTTCGTTGTGCACCAGCTCCAGAACGAGTGGCAGCATGGTCTCGAGACCAACGATGCCGAAGGCCGCCTGGACGAAGGGCTGGCGTTTGCTGTCCTGATCGTGCGGCGCATGATCGCTGGCGATTGCGTCAATGGCACCATCTTTCAGACCGGCAACCACGGCCTGGCGATCATCTTCGGAGCGCAGGGGCGGGCGCACCTTGGCAAAGGTGAGGTAGTCGCCCACCGCGTTTTCGTTGAGGGCCACATAGTGGGGAGCGGTATCGGCCGTGACACGAACACCACGCGCCTTGGCTCTGCGCACGATATCGATCGTCTCCGCGGTTGTGACGTGCGCCAGGTGCAGACGTCCACCGGACATTTCTGCCAGACGCACATCGCGTGCGGCCATGATGGCTTCGCTTTCAGGTGCCATGCCGGGCAATCCCAGGCGTGTTGAGATCTCACCGCTGTTCATGGCGCCGGAACCTGAAAGATTCATGTCTTCAGGGTGATGGATGAACATGGCATCAAAGATCGTGCCGTAGGAAAGGGCGCGCCGCAGAACGTTGGCGTTCATGATGGTGTTGAGGCCATCTGAAAAGGCAACCGCGCCGGCTTCCTGCAGCAACCCGATTTCGGTCAGCTGCTCGCCTTTGCGCGCCTTGGTCACTGCGGCGATAGGATGCACCTTCACCAGCGAAGTCTCGCGTGCGCGACGTTCGATGAAGTGCACCAGTGCGACATCGTCGATTGGCGGATTGGTGCTGGGCATGCAGGCGATTGTCGTGATGCCGCCAACCGCTGCCGAACGGCTGCCGCTATGGATGGTTTCCTGATGTTCGAAACCCGGTTCGCGCAGATGCGCGCGCATGTCGACCAGGCCGGGGGCGAGAACCAGGCCACTGGCATCAATCTTCTCGATGTCTTCTGCGAGGTCCGCGCCGTTGATGTGGCCGCCAAGATCTTCGATGTTGTCGCCGTCTGTAATCAGGCGGCCGACTTCGTCGAGGCCGCTGGCAGGGTCGACCAGACGTGCATTCAGATAGGCGACGCGGCCTGCCTTCTGTTTCTTGATCGAAAGGTCGGCGATCCGGGCCATCACTGATTATGCTCCGGGTTTACGAGATTGCGCGCCAGGACCTCGAGGCAGGCTTGGCGTACGGCTACGCCCATCTCGACCTGATCGAGAATGACGCTGCGGTTGATGTCGTCGGCAACTTCGCTGTCGATCTCGATGCCGCGGTTCATGGGGCCGGGATGCATGATGAGGGCATCGGGCTTGGCGACCGCAAGCTTGTCGTAGTCAAGACCGTAGAACTGGAAGTACTCGCGCTCCGAGGGGACGAAACTGCCCTGCATGCGTTCTGTCTGCAGGCGCAGCATCATGACGATGTCGACATCCTTCAGGCCTTCGCGCATGTCGTGATGCACCTCGACGCCGTAGCGGTCTGCCTTGGTCGGCAGCAGGGTCGGAGGCGCGACGAGCCGGACCCGAACGCCCATGGTGTTGAAGAGCAGGATGTTGGAGCGTGCGACGCGACTGTGGGCGATGTCACCGCAGATCGCGACGGTCAAGCCTGACAGTGTTCCCAGGCGTCGCCGGATGGTCAGCGCATCCAGAAGGGCCTGCGTGGGATGTTCATGGCTGCCGTCGCCCGCATTGATCACCGCAGCGTTGACCGCGTTGGCGAGCAGCTTGACCGCGCCGCTGTCTGGATGGCGTACGATGAGCACATCGGGATGCATGGCGTTGAGGGTCGCTGCCGTATCAATCAGGGTTTCACCCTTCTTGATGGCACTGGTCGTCGGCGACATGTTGATGACGTCGGCACCCAGGCGTTTTCCCGCAAGCTCGAACGACGTGCGCGTGCGGGTCGAGCTCTCGAAGAACATGTTGATCTGGGTGCGACCGTGCAGCGTGTTCTGCTTCTTCTCGGCGCGCCGGTTGAGCGCGACATAGGAATCGGCGAGATCGAGCAGGTGCACGATGTCCTGGGGCGACAAATCCTCGATACCAAGGAGATGACGGTGGGTGAATCGGTATGGGGAGAGATCAGCTGTCATGCTGAAACCGGGTTCTTAAAGAAAGAGCCGCCTGCCGTCACCCGAAAAGCGCCAGCACAAGCGGAATGCTGAGGATAGCTGCTGCGGTGCCCGCACTGATGATGCCTGCCATCAGCTCTGCATTACCGCCCATCTGTCGGGCGAGCACATAGGCTGCGGGCGAACAGGGCAGGGCCGCAAACAGCACAACGATGGACCTGGCATAACCCTCGACACCGAAGATCAGGCAGAAGACCCAGGCGACACACGGCAGGACCAGAAGCTTGAGAATGCTGGCAAGGACAATGGTCCGCTTGTCCGAACGCATGCTCTGGAGGTGCAGTGCTGCACCGACCGAGATCAGGCCCATGCCAAGTGCCGATGCACCCAGAATGCCGAGCGTTCGGTCGATCACCAGCGGCAGCCGTATCTCCAGCAGGTTCAGGGAGAGTCCGAAGATGCAGGCCAGAACAACCGGGTTGGTGGCAATTGCGCGCAGGACGGTGGGAATGGACGTGCCGGACGCCGAGGCATAACGGGCCAGGGCTGCCGTGCTGATGACATTCACGGTGGGTATGTAGACAGCCAGAAGAAGCGCAAAGAGCGCCAGGCCGTCATCACCATAGAGGGCATAGGCTGCAGCCAACCCGGCGTAGCTGTTGAAGCGGATCGCGCCCATCAGGAAGGAAGGAAAATCCTTGCCGTTCAGGCCAAGGGGTTTGCGCAGGGTCAGAACGAACAAGGTGACGCAAACGGCAGGAAGCAGAAGCGAGAGCAGGGAGGTCAGAACCTCACCACCTGGAAGGCTGGTGGTCATCAGCGTGTGAACGAGCAGCGAAGGGAACAGCACGTAATAAGTGATCCGCTCGACCGTGCGCCAGAAGGCGACATCCGGAGCGAGCCAGCGGCGCAGCCCGATGCCTAAGGCAATTACCAGAAAGATCGGCATGAGAGCCGTGAAGATGGCGATCATGGTTTGGTCTCAGGTGATCCTGACGAACTGATCCAGGGCACCCTGCAGGATCACCGCAGCTGCGACGCGATCAACGCGCTCGGCCTGATCGTCGGCGTTGATGCCGGCTTGCGTCATGATCTCCTCTGCTTCGAAGGAGGAGAGGCGCTCGTCCCACATCAGCACCGGCAGGCCCAGGGCGCGTATCAGATTGTTGCCCATCTGGCGTGCCGACTGGGCACGGGGTCCTTCGCTGTCGTCCATGTTGAGGGGGTAACCCAACACGATTCCCACGGCGTTGCGTTCCAGGACAAGCGCTTCCAGACGGACCAGGTCCTGGGTCCACTTCCTGCGTCGAATGGTCTCGACCGGTGTCGCGATACGTCTGGTTGCATCGGATGCTGCGACACCGATTGTGCGTGTGCCGGGATCAAGCCCAAGCAGGACTCCGGACGCACATCTTTCCAGAAACACCGCTGCGTCCCGGACAGGCTTGTCGGGTTTTGGGGCGGGTGTTAGGTTCGCGCGCTCCGGGTCGTTCTCGGTCACGTTTTTCCAAGCCATTTCAAGGGTTTGAGGCAAGGGACATTGTCATATGTCGCTCGATAAAGCCACCGTCGCCAGGATATCGCGCCTGGCACGCATCGCGACCACCGAAGAAGAGCAGGAACGCCTGGCCGGCGAGCTTGGCGGCATCCTGGAATGGGTGGAACAACTGGGGGAGGTCGACACTGATGGAGTGGAGCCCATGACCAGCGTTGTGGAAATGCTCCTCAAGTCCCGCGAGGACGTGGTGAGCGACGGCGGCATTGCCGATGATGTCGTGAAGAACGCGCCGAAATCGGCGCATGGATTTTTTGTTGTGCCAAAGGTGGTGGAATAATGAGCGA
>CALIUG010000228.1 GCA_938048755.1 uncultured Alphaproteobacteria bacterium | reverse complement strand
CCTGACCGGCCATCGCCCAGCCCAGGCCATGGTCTTTGCGCCGTTCGTATTCGAAGGTCGGAAGACCGCGCGTGCGGTTCAGTCCGACAAGGTCGTTCCAGACCAGAAAAACCAGTTCACCGCTGGACATGATTCAAGCGTCCCCTTCATCAAAAGAAAATGTCCTGTCGTCCCACGTATAACCTTCGCGCAGGCGCTCCAGATTGGAAATCCGCTGCCGTGTCGACGTGCCCAGTTTCACGACAACACCCGTGATCAGGGCTTCGACCAGTGCAATGCCGGGAACCATGGAGTCGTATGGTGATGGCGATTCCACATCGACGGTCAGTACATGGTCGGCAATGTCGGCAATGGGTGACAGCCAGGCATCCGTAACCAGCACGATCGTCGCGCCTCGTGCCTTGGCGGCATGGGTCAGATCGACGGTGTCTTTCTGGTAGCGACGCAAATCAAAGACGATGAAGACATCGCGTTTGCCGACATCCAGCAATCCGTCGGCGCGGCCGGCCGGCGTATAGGTCACGGCATGGCAATTGGGCCGAAGCTGATAGAGATGGGCCTGCAGCATTTCCGCGCAGAACTGGGTGAAGCGTCCGCCCGTCGCCCACAGGGGACGGCGTTTGTCTGCCAGCAGATCCACGACGGCGGCAAACTCCGCCTGGGGAATATTCGAAAATGTCGTTTCCAGACCGCGGACAAACGTCTCACGGGCGCGATCAAGGACCCGGTCCTGGCGCCCGTCTGGTGGCGCCTTGGCGTATAGCCGCAGCGGTGAGTCGATCCGTTCGGCCAGATCGAGACGCAGTGCCTTCTGAAACTGCGGATAGCCGGAGAAACCCAGTTTGTTGGCAAAGCGAACAATGGTCGGTCCGCTGACCTGTGCGCGCTCGGCCAGTTCCGCGACCGTATCAAAGCCAGCCATCAGGTTGGTGGCAAACAGCGTGCGCGCCACGCGCCGTTCGGCGGGGGTCAGGTCAACCGTGCGCTGGTGGATCAGTTCGCCCAGCGTCATGGTCGGTTCGGTCTTTGCTGACTCGTCCCTCATGTAACAAGCGTTACAGAGATGGAAAGTTTGGTCAATCCTGTAATGATTCGCTTGACGTTCGTCTTTGCGCGTCCGTAAGGTTTCATAAGGCCATGAGCTTTAACCGCGAGCATACGCGGGACGTGACAGACGGGGGACGCAAGACGCAGATGCTCCGACAGGAGACGTCCACATGATGGGTCGCATGATCGCGCCAGGTGCTTTGGCCGGCAGCGCACTGCTGTTTGTGCCGATTGCCATACTGTCGCTGATCGGCTGGCAGGTTCTGGGGAACGCGCAGCAGGGCACGCTCACCCACATGCTCATCATGATTGTCGCGGTCCTGGCGTTCAGTTCGTTCACCGGCAATTCCGGTATTCTCAGCTTCGGCCATGCGGCGTTCATGGGTCTTTCGGCCCACATCACCGGTGCGCTGACCATCCCCCAGGCACAGAAGGCGATCTTCCTTCCCGACCTGCCTGCCTGGCTCGCGGACGCTGATTTCCACTACATGCTCCTTGGCATGGACCTGCACTTTTTCATCGTGGGCCTCATCGCGGTCGTGATCGTTACCTTTGTCGCCTTTCTGATCGGCATTCCGATTTCGCGCCTGGGCGGACCATCGGCGGCCATCGCGACTCTTGGACTGCTCATCATCGTCTATGGCGTGATCGTGGGTGCGCGTGATTTCACCCGCGGCAGTCAGGCGCTGATCGGCGTGCCCAAGTTCATCGATATCCCCACGGCACTGGTCTTTGTCGCCATCGCGCTTGTCGTCGCGCGCACGTTCCGTGATTCGCTTTCGGGCCTGGAACTGCGCGCGGCCCGTGAAGACGAACCCGCGGCCCGTGCGATCGGCGTCAACGCGCACGCACGTCGTCTGCTTGCCTGGACGGTCAGTGCATCGCTGGCGGCTCTGGCGGGCGTCCTGCTGGCGCATTTTCTGGGCGTCTATTCGCCCAAGGAATTCTACTTCCAGCTCACGTTCGCGATTCTGGTCATGTTGATTGTCGGGGGCATGTCCAGCGTTTCCGGTGCAGTGGTCGGCGCCATCCTGGTCACGGCCATGATCGAGATCCTGCGCAAGAGCGAGGATTACATCAACACGGCCTGGTTCCAGGAACCCACGGTCTTTGGCCTCACCGATATCGGCCTCAGCCTCGCGATCTTGGGCGTCCTTTTCTGGCGTCGTGATGGCCTGTTCGGCTATCGCGAGATCGAGGAACTGGCCGGTGGCTGGCGTCGCTGGTTTGGTCTCAAGGTCCATGAAGCCGAACAGGGTGCCGCACCGGTTCGCATCCAGCAGGAAGGCGCGCTTGAAGTCCGGCACGTCGCAAAGGTGTTCGGCGGACTGCGTGCCGTTGATGATGCCAGCCTCAGCCTAAAACCTGGCGAGATCCTGGGGCTGATCGGTCCCAACGGCTCGGGCAAAACAACCATGCTGGGCTGTATCTCGGGTGCGCTTGATATTTCCGAAGGTGCCGTCAATCTGGATGGCCACGATATCACGCAAATGCCGGCCCATCAGATTGCCCGTCACCGGGTCGGCCGCTCGTTCCAGAACATCCGGCTCTTCACGCATCTCACCTGCATCGAAAACGTCAAGGCAGCCCTGGCGGCGAGCGGAACACGCCTTGCCTCGGCACAGATGGAGCAACGCGCACTGGCGCTGATGGCCGAACTGGGTGTGGCCGACTATGCCGAACGCCGCGCCGGCACGCTTGCCTATGGCCTGCAGCGCCGTCTCGAAATTGCTCGCGCCCTTGCGCTTGAGCCTCGCTATCTGCTGCTGGACGAACCGGCAGCGGGCATGAACGAAACAGAATCCGACGACCTCTTGAAGATCCTTGCCGGGCTGCGTGACAGCCGCGGTCTGGGTCTTCTGGTCGTCGATCACGACCTGCGCCTCATCATGCGGCTTTGCGACCGTGTGGTGGTGTTGAACAAGGGGCAGGTAATCGCCGAAGGCGCGCCGGAGGAGGTTCAGGCCAATCCCGACGTGATCGAGGCATATCTGGGCAAACGCCGGGCGGCCACGAAGACCGCTCCGCACGCAACCCAAGGGAGGGAAGAACCATGAGAATACCTGGTTATCTGAAAGCAACCGCCGCAGCACTTCTGTTGGCGGGAACCTCGATGTCGACGGCGGTTCAAGCCGACGACCACGAGATCAAGATCGGTTATGCCGGTGGCTTCACAGGCTATCTGGCGCCCTATGACCAACCGTCACTGAAGGGTGTGCAGCTTGCCGTTGATCAGCTGAACGCTGCCGGCGGTATCCTCGGCATGCAGATCGAGCTCATCGTCAAGGATACCCGCACGGATACGGCACAGTCGGCCGTTGCCGCACAGGAACTGGTCGACGAGGGCGTTGTCGCCATGATCGTGTCCTGTGATGTCGATCCGGCCGTGGCGTCGGGTGTCATTGCCCAGGCTGCGGAAATTCCTGCGGCAAGCTCGTGCGCCTCGACGCCGACTCTGCCTGACGCCGTGGGACCCTACATGTTCTCCAACTATACGGCGGACAATCTGCAGGCCGCGGTGCTTGCTTCCTATGCTCGTGAGCAGGGCTATGAGAACGCCTATATCCTGCTCTCGCGCGACACGCCCTATACCGAGAAGCTTCCCGAGTACTTCGCCGAAGCCTTCCAGGCCATGGGCGGCAACCTTGTTGCGGTCGGTGAATACGCCACAGGTCAGCAGGACTTTTCCGCTGAAGTCACCAAGATCAAGGGCCTGGACCCCCAGCCCGATGTGATCCAGACCGCAGCGTACGAGCCTGACTTCCCGGCCTTCATCAAGCAGCTGCGCGCAGCTGGCATCGATACGCCGGTGCTGGGCAGCGATGGCATCGATTCACCCACGACCTTTGGTCTGGGCGATGTTGCTGAAGGTGTTGTGTTCTCCAACGCTGGCTTTGCATCCCCGGGAAGCCCGCTTGAGGCCTACGAGGTTGCCTATGAAGCCAAGTATGGCGAGCCCAACGACACCGTCTTCACGGCTACCGGTTATGACCTGATGATGGTCATTGCTGCGGCTATCGAAGCGGCCGGTTCGACGGACGGTCCTGCCATCCGTGATGCCTGGGACAACCTCGAGAACGTCGAGGTCGCCACGGGCCTGATCACCTACAAGGATCAGAACCGCGTTCCGGTCCGTGTCGTTGCTCTCAACATGGTTTCGGGCGGCGAGCGTGTGCACGTCGGCGACTACTCGCCCGATCCCTCGATGATCCCCGCTCCTTGAGCGAGCAGGGCAACCTTCTCGCGATCGAAGGGCTCGCGGTTCGTTACGGCGCCATTGAAGCCGTAAGGAACGCGAGTCTTGAGGTTCGCGAAGGTGAGATCGTCACTCTTCTCGGCGCCAATGGCGCCGGGAAGAGTTCGATCCTCAATGCCGTGATGGGACTTGTTCCCGTTGCGGAAGGTCGGGTCGTGTTTGAAGGCCAGGACGTTGCCGGTCAGCCGCCGGAACGCATTGTCCGCCGCGGCATGACCCTGTGTCCCGAAGGGCGGCACGTTTTCTCAAACCTTACGATCGCCGAAAATCTGAAGATCGGCGCAGCGTCCAGGCGCGACAAGTCTGAAGCCGCAGCAACCCAAGCCGATATGCTGGCGCTGTTTCCCATTCTCGATGAACGCCGTGATCAGCTCGCCGGCACGCTGTCGGGTGGTGAACAGCAGATGCTCGCCATTGCGCGCGCCATGATGTCCCAGCCCAAGATCGTGCTGCTGGATGAACCATCCCTGGGCCTGGCGCCCCAGATCGTCGACACCATTTTCGAACTCATCGTGCGTTTGCGTGATCGCGGCGCGACCATTCTTCTGGTCGAACAGAACGTCGACCTGGCGCTGGAGATTGCCGACCGCGGCTATGTCCTGGCGACAGGTGATATCGTGCTTTCAGGCCCGGCTGCCGACCTGCGTGGTTCCGGCGATGTTGAACGCGCCTATATGGGCAGCCATTAGGGGGCGACGTGGAAATCTTCGTCCAGCAATTCATCAATGCGCTCGCCCTGGGCGGTACCTATGCGCTTCTGGCACTGGGCCTTGCCATGGTGTTCAGCGTGCTGGGGCTCATCAACTTTGCCCATGGCGAACTGATGACGATCACCGGCTATGCCATGTTCTTTGCCATCGCGGCCGGTATTCCGTTCCCCATAGCGGTCATCCTGGGCATCGCTGCGGCAACCCTTGCCGCAATCCTGATGGAACGCATTGCTTTCCGGCCCGTGCGGGACGCCAACACAGCGACCATGCTGCTCACCAGTTTTGCCGTCAGCACGATCCTGCACATGCTCTTCCAGAACCTGATCTCGGCACGCCCCAAGGCGATCCCGGTGCCAGACTGGATGATCGGCGCGATCAACCTGGGCGGGCTCAGCATCGGCGTCATCCAGGTCATGTCGATCACGGCGACGACCCTTCTTCTGTTGGCGCTCACCGTTTTCCTGCGCCGCTCGATCCTTGGCATCGCCATGCGCGCGGCCTCCCTCGATTTCCCCGTTACACGCCTGATGGGCATCAACGCCAACGCGGTGATCGCGACGGCCTTCGGCATTTCGGGCCTTCTGGCCGGTGTCGCCGGCGTCCTCTGGCTGGCGCAACGCGGTTCCGTCGATCCCCTGATGGGGTTCCTGCCGGTCCTCAAGGCGTTCATCGCCGTCGTGCTTGGCGGACTGGGCAGCCTGCCGGGTGCGGTGCTGGGCGGCTTCGTGCTGGCCTTCATCGAGGTTTCCCTGCGCGCCTTCCTGCCGGATGACTGGCTGCCCTTCCGGGAGTCCATCACGCTCACCCTCGTTATCATCCTGCTCCTGGTCCGGCCCGAAGGGCTGCTCGGTCGCAAGGATGCGGTACGGTAGGACCTCATGACCAATTCTCTCCTTGAACGTGACGCAAAGTTCCTTGCCGGGATCGGCAAGCTGCGGACCTATCCGCTGACCATCACAAACGCGCGCGGCAACCGTCTGATCGAGGAAGGGGGCAGGGAAGTGCTCGACCTTTCCGGCGCTGCAGGGGCTGCGTTGCTGGGTTACAGCCACCCCGCGGTCATGGAGGCAGCACAGCGCGGTTTCACGGAATGTGCCAGCGCCTCGGACATGTTCGGGGCCTCTGAATCAGCCGTCACCCTGGCCGAGCAATTGCTGGGTCTCATCCCCGAAGCGACCGACCACAAGGTCTGGTTCGGTCATAGCGGCTCGGACGCCAACGATACCGCCATGCGCGCCATCACCGCCGCCACGGGATGCAAGCGCTTCCTCAGCTTCTATGGCGCCTATCATGGCGGTGTATCGGGCTCCATGTCGGTTTCCAGCCACCCCTCGCAGCAGCACACGCTGCCGCGCGCCGGTCTGGTCCAGATTCCTTATGCCAATCCCTATCGCCCCATGTCTGGCGACGACGCGGCAAAAGCCGTCTTCGACTACCTCGACTTTCTGTTCACTTGTGGCTGTCCGCCCGACGATATCGGTGCGCTGTTCATCGAACCACTGCAATCAGACGGCGGCATGCTAGTGCCGCCACCGGGATTCCTCAAGGAACTGACCGAACGCTGCCGCGCTCACGGCATCCTGATTGTCAGCGATGAGGTCAAGGTCGGCCTGGGCAGGCCGGGCTGCTGGCACTGCTATCAGGCTGAGGATGTCATTCCCGACGTGGTCACCTTCGGCAAGGGGCTGGGCAGCGGTGTTCCCATCTCGGCCATTGTTGCGCCACGCGAGATCATGGATTTCCAGGAAGCCTTCGCCCTCATCACGGCAACGGGCAATAGCGTTTCGACGTCGGTGGCGTCAGCCGTTCTCACGACCATCGAGAACGACGGCCTCATCGCGAATGCAGCGGCCCGCGGAAAGCAGATCATGGATGGTCTGCGTGCGCTGCAGGAGCAGCACCCCATTATCGGTGAAGTCAGGGGCAGGGGCCTTGCCATCGGCTTCGAGCTCGTGCGCGATCGCGGGACCAAGGAACCCGCGACCATCGAGGCCGCCAAGGTCATCCTGCGGGGATATCAATTAGGCGCTGCGTTCACCTATGTCGGCATGTTCTCGAACGTCCCGGAACTCACGCCCCCACTGACCCTGTCGGAAGCAGAAGCCGATGAGGCGCTGTCGATCATCGGACAGGCGATCGACGATGTTGAAAGCGATCGTGTCAGCGACGACGAGGTCGCTGCGTTTGCAGGTTGGTAGGCCATGCTGAGCGAGAACGACCCCGCGCCTTTCGAGCTGGTTAACCCTGACGCAGAAGCACCGTGTCTGATCGTCTGCGACCATGCTTCGCACGTCATTCCCGAAAGCCTGCGTGACCTCGGCGTGGATCCGGCGCATCGCTATGATCACATCGCCTGGGATATCGGCGCGGCCGTCATGGCGCGTCGCCTCTCGGAACTGTTTGATGCGCCCGCCGTTCTGGCCGGGTTTTCCCGTCTGGTGGTCGACTGCAACCGCTATCTCGATGATCCCAGCGCCTTTGTGCAGACCAGCGATCAGATTGCGGTTCCCGGCAACATCGCCATGACCGACAGCGAACGCGCACAACGCGTCGCGCAGATTTACCGGCCCTATCATAACGCCATCGACGACGCGCTTGAGCGCTTCGAGGACAGGGGCATCAACCCCGCCGTTATCGCGGTGCACACGATGACCGATCAGATGCGCGAACATGAACTCCGGTCACAAGCCTTCACCATGTGCTGGGCGCGCGATGACCGCCTTGCAGGCCCGGTGCTGGAACGCCTGGAAGCACAGGGCGATATCGTTGTCGGTGACAACGTCCCCTATGGCATGGATCTGGGCGAGGACTACACCGTTCCCGAACATGCCATGCGTCGGGGATTGCCTTACCTGCAGTACGAAGTACGCCAGGACCTCGTGACAGAAGATGCCGACGCCCGCGCCTGGGCAGAACGCATCCATGGTGTCTGTGCCGACTTGGTCGCTGATCCCGAATTGCGTACGGTGAAGCTTTACTGGCCCTGAGGAACCGCCGCCATGGCACCACCGCTTGATCAACGTCCCAACCACAAGCTGATCGGCGTCGCCGGCTCGCGCGAACAGCTTGCGACCCCCGCGCTGATCCTCGACCTCGAGGCGTTCGAGGGCAACATCGCGACCATGGCCGCATGGGCCAGGGAGAACAGTCTTGGCCTGCGTCCCCACGCCAAGACCCACAAATGCTCGACCATCGCAAAACGTCAGGTCGAGGCCGGTGCCTCGGGCAACTGCACAGCCACCCTGGCGGAGGCCGAGGTGCTGGTGGATGCGGGCATTCCCGGAGTTCTGATCACCTCGACCGTCGTGACACCCGATCGTATTGCGCGCCTGATCGATCTCAACGATCGCGCCAAGGGGCTGATGGTCATTGTCGATGATACTTCCAACGTCGATGCCCTGAATGCTGCGGCGCAGGGGCACGATCCGCTTTATGTCCTGGTCGATATCGAAGTGGGCTGTGGGCGCACCGGCGTGGTTGCCCCTGCCGCGGCCATTGATCTCATAGATCATGTGACCGCCTCGCCAAATCTGCGTTTCGGGGGCGTGCAGGCCTATGATGGCGGCGTTCAGGCCATCGAAGATTTCACGGAACGGCGCAAGGCGCTGGCTGCCGACCTTGAACCTCTTCGCCAGGTTCTGGCGGATATGGAACGCCGGGGAACCGCCGTCATCATTGTCTCTGGTGGTGGTACCGGCACCCATGACCTCGACCGGATCGGCGGTATCTTCACGGAGATCCAGGCGGGCTCCTATTGCGTGATGGACCGCATCTACAATGCCTGTGATCTCCATGGCACGGGCAGGACCGTTTTCAAGACATCACTCTTTGTGCGCACCACGGTCATCAGCACCGCAAAGAAGGGGTTTGTGATAACAGACGCCGGGCTGAAGGCTTTCGCCACCGGCAGCGGTGATCCGG
Organism: uncultured Alphaproteobacteria bacterium; assembly: GCA_938048755.1. Classification (GTDB taxonomy): domain Bacteria; phylum Pseudomonadota; class Alphaproteobacteria; order SP197; family SP197; genus SP197. The sequence goes on along the minus strand of CALIUG010000228.1, from coordinate 4,511 downwards.
TCATTGTCTCAGGTGCACCAACGGGGGCAACCTACACCTTCATGGGCGATGAACACGGACGTATCACCTTCGTTAAAGAGGGACATGGCATGGCCCTGGGTGACCAGGTGGAGTGTATTGTCCCCCATTGTGACCCCACCATCAGCCTCTACGATTGCTACCATGTGGTCGAGGGCGATACGCTGGTCGACATCTGGCCCATCGATGCCCGCGGCCACTGGTAGAACAGGAAAGGAAAGCACTTATGTCCGTCGCTCAGGAACGTCATCAGGTTATCGCAGAAGCTCTGGATCATGTCCGCGCAATCGAGGCCGAACAGGGCGTGAGCAAGGAATCGCTGGAAGCGATCCGTTCCGTAATGATCGGCGTTGCGTCGCGTCCAGAGCTCTTTCCTGCCGATGAGTTCCCCCTCCCGGAAGACGGTTCCGGTGAGCGGTTCGATGTGCTTTCGGTTGATGATGATGCCCGATACGAGCTTTACCTCGAAGTTGCCAACAAGGACGTTTCCACGCCGCCGCATGATCACACCACCTGGGCTGTTGTAACGGGCATCTGTGGGCTGGAGCTCAACAAGGTCTATGAAGGCGATGGCGGACCCAAGGGCGAAGCGCCCCTGAAGGTCGGCCACGAGGTCGAAGTGAAAGCCGGCACCGGCGTCTGCCTGATGCCCGATGATTTTCACTCGATCCATATCAAGGGCGGTGAACTCAACATGCATCTCCATCTCTACGGGCTTGGCTTCGAGCATCTGAAGGGACGGCGCATGTTCGATATGGAAAAGGGCGAGTATCGCGGTTTCGAGTACATGCCCGATTGATGACGCCTGACTGGCTGGATGTTTCCACAGTTCGTGACCGCCTGACTGCTGGCGGTGAGGTCGCACTCATTGATGTGCGCGAGAAGTGCCCCTTCGGCAACGGCCATATCCTGCTGGCCGTCAACGTCCCGTTGCGGCTCATCGCGTACGATCTGCAACGCCTAGTTCCCGGCCGCGCAGCTAACCTGATCTTTTGTGATGACGGCAGCGGCCTTGCCGAGCAGGCGGCCGAAGCTGCGGTCACCCTGGGTTACAGCCGGATTGGCATCCTGCAGGGCGGCGTGAGTTGCTGGAGGGAGGCCGGTGGTCTCCTCTTCGAGGGCGAGAATGTTCTGGGTACGGCCCTGGCCGAGATTGTCGATGCGGCCAACATCATTCCCAAGCTTCCTGCTCATGAACTTGTCGGGCTGCGAGACTCTGGAGATGATCCCGTCGTCCTCGACAGCAGGCCATGGGAGTCTTACCAGCGCGCCCATATTCCTGGTGCCATCTCTTGTCCTGGCGGTGACCTGGTTTATCGCATCGCCGACCTTGCCCCGGATCCGGCAACCACGGTGGTGGTCAATTGTGCCGGTCGCAGCCGGTCGATTTATGGCGCGCAATCTCTCATCAATGCCGGCACTCCCAATCCGGTCTACTCGCTTGATCGCGGAACGGTCGGCTGGTGGCGCGCTGGCCTTGAACTCGCGGTGGGAGAGGGGCCGCGCGCCGAGCAGGTGACGAACCCCGTTTCTGAGGCTTCGTTTTCCGCTGCGCGCGGTCTGGCTGAGGCCTGTGGTGTCCGCGAGATTGATCAACGCACGCTGGCTGGTTGGGAGTCGCAGGGTTTGGACCATTCCCTCCATCTGCTGGATGTGCGCCTGCCTGCTGAATTTGAAGCAGGGCACGTGCCGGGATCGCAATCGGCACCAGGAGGCCAGTTGGTGGAGTGTTCCGACAACTGGATCGGCCTGCGGGGCGGTCGTGTTGTTCTTCTGGATGATGATGGTGTGCGCGCGCGCATGACGGGCAGTTGGCTGCGTCAACTCGGCTACAGTGAGGTCGCTGTCATGATACCCGGCGAACAATCGCAATTCTCGGAGACCGGTCACCCTGCGGACCCACGCCCAGCGGCACCAACGGATGACCCGGATGTTCAGTACTATCCAGTTTATGAGACGCTCGAAGAGGAACTGTTGGCCTCAGAGCATCACGTGGTCGAGCAGGTCAAGCTGCCCGACCAGATCAGCCGCGATGGTCTGGTGAACTTTCAACCGTATCAACCTGCCGGAGGATTCTGATGGCAACGCCAACTCTGACACCTGCAGAACTTCGCGAGCGCATTCTCAATGGTTCGGAAATGGCTCTGTTGGACGTGCGGGAGGCGCAGCCTTTCGTGGCTGGACATATCCTCACAGCCTCCAATGCGCCGTTGTCGCGTCTGGAGATCGTGGTATCACGTCTGGTGCCCAGAAAGGCGACGCCGGTTGTCCTCTGCGATTCAGATGAAACCCTTGCTGGTCGTGCTGCAGAAGTGCTTGCAGGCCTTGGTTACCGGGATGTCCGGGTACTGCAGGGTGGTACGTCTGCATGGTCCGCGGCGGGCTACGTCCTGTTTGAAGGCTCGAACGTGCCTTCCAAGGCGTTTGGAGAGATCGTCGAAATCGCCTGCCACACCCCGGCGATGGATGCTGGGGAGGTGAAGGAGCGGGTTGATGCCGGCGAAAACCTGATCATCCTTGATGGTCGTCCCTGGGATGAATATCAGGACTTCAACATTCCAGGCGGCATCGACTGTCCGAATTCGGAACTTGCCTATCACGTCCGGGACCTCGCGCCGGACCCGGAAACCACCATCATCGTCAATTGCGCCGGCCGGACCCGCTCGATCATCGGTGCGCAGACCCTGCGCAATGCCGGTATCCCCAATCCGGTCTATGCCTTACGCAACGGCACCATCGGCTGGGAATGGGCAGGCCTGCCACTGGAATATGGTGCGGACCGGCGTCATGGTACGGTGTCGGCGGAGGCTGTGCAGTGGTCGCGCAAGAAGTGCGATCAGCTGGCGCAACGCGCTGGTGTCACGGTGATAGGCCTGGATGACCTTCAGACCTGGCAGGCGGAGGCAGAAGAGCACACGCTCTATCTCTTCGATGTGCGCGAACCGGAAGAATTTGCCACGGGCAGTCTGGCTGGAGCGGTTTCTGCCCAGGGCACCCAACTGGTGCAGGCGACAGACGAATACCTCGCCGTGCGCGCCGGACGCATCGTTCTGGTGGACGATACCGGCGTGCGCTCGCGCATGACCGCAAGCTGGCTGAAGCAACTGGGGTTCCCCAACGTCGCGGTGCTCGATGTCGATGTCCGGAACCATGTTGCTACCGCCTGGTCTGCGACCGAGGTCCCGGGCATTACCGCATCAGAAGCCTTCGAGGCCGGTCACAGCATCGTCGACCTGTCATTCTCCCTGCAGTTCATGGAAGCGCATCCGCAAGGGGCAATCTGGGGCTTGCGTTCCAGTCTTTCGGACATCACCGGACACCTCGACAAGGGAACGCCTGTCGCCGTTCTGGATGACGAACACGGGCGCCTTGCAGCACTCGCGGCTGAAGAACTCGCCCAATTGGGCTATGCGGCGCAGGTGCTTGAAGGGGGCCTGGAGGCCTGGTGTGCCGCCGGATTGCCGGTCGCGTCTGGCAGAGAAGGCATGGCGTCCCCCATTCTGGACACGCTCGACATGCCCTTTGACCTCACAGGCGATCCTGAAGCCGCAAAGCGCGCCTATATCGACTGGGAACTGCAACTTCCCGAACAGATCGAAAAGGATGGGTTGCTAACCTTCAATCCATTGCAGGCGCCTTAATCCATAAAGCTTGGGTCTGCTGTCGCACCAACATTCCTGATGAATCGAGGTTGAAACAGCGGTGCATGGATCATCGAATCAAGTTCGATGATGACAAGAGTGTTTTTGAAAGCTCAACTGTTTCAACAAGTTGGGGTCATCGTCGAACTTGATTCGACGATCCATGCACGGGACGGAGTCAACGGTGACGGTCTCCATGGCTGCACAACAAGCTAAGCAGCCAACACCGGACTCAAACAAACAGCGCCAGCACCGCCATCAGGCCCAGACCAGCCAGCAAGGCGGCAAATCCTGGAATGTGGCTGTGCTCGGCATCCCCGAACTCCTCGGTGATGATGTCCACGGCAGCGATGTACATGAAGGAGCCTGCAGCCAGGGCGTCAAAGACGCCTTCGACGATCTCGCCGGTTTCTCCGCTCAGGGTATGGCCCAGGGCGCTGCCGAAGAAGATCCCGAACGGGGTTACACAGGAAAACGTCGCGATCAGGCCCCAGGCGCGGCCCTTGGACATGTTTGCCTTCACGAAACTCACACCAAGTGAGAACGCGGCAGCACCCTTGTGCGCCAGAATGGCGATCACGATGGCAAGGCCCACGATACCGCTGTCTTCGATGCCCAGGGCAATACCTGCCAGCAGGGAATGCAGGCCAAGCACAAGGATCAGGATATAGGCAAAGGGGCCTTCGGCTGCGCTCGCGGCCCGGAAGACGACACGTTCCACGGCTAGAACCATGACGAAACCAACCGTGGCGATGGCAAAGGCAATGGGAAAATCGACGTTGGGGAAGGCCGCGTCCATGGTGCTGCTGGCATCGCCCAGCATGTGGATGAGCCCCGCACCGAGGAAGACGC
>CALIUG010000227.1 GCA_938048755.1 uncultured Alphaproteobacteria bacterium | reverse complement strand
CCACGCTGGTGGACGGCCTCCTGAAACAGTCTGGCTCGTTCCGCGGGAACCAGCAGGTGGCCGAACGCGCCATGGATAGCAACGACCTGGAGCGTGAGCGCGGCATCACCATTCTGGCCAAGTGCACCTCGGTCGAGTGGCACGGTACCCGTCTCAACATCGTCGACACGCCAGGCCATGCTGATTTCGGCGGCGAGGTCGAGCGAATCCTCTCGATGGTCGACGGCGTCTGCGTCCTGGTCGACGCGTCCGAAGGCCCCCTGCCCCAGACCAAGTTTGTCGTCGGCAAGGCCCTGCGTCTTGGCCTGCGCCCCATTGTCGTGATCAACAAGGTCGATCGCCCCGACGAGCGCACCGATGAGGTGCACAACGAGATCTTTGATCTTTTCGCTGCCCTGGACGCCACCGACGAGCAACTCGATTTCCCGACCATCTTTGCTTCGGCAAAGCAGGGCTGGGCGACCGATGATCTCAGCAACCGCACCGATACGCTGGCGCCCCTGTTCGACCTCATTGTCAAACATGTTCCCGCACCCACGGTCGATGCCGATGGTCCCTTCCGCATGCTGGCGACCACCTTGGAAAGCAATCCCTTCCTGGGGCGTTTGCTGACCGGACGTATTGAATCGGGCACCGTGAAGGTCAATCAGCAGGTCAAGGCACTGTCGCGCGACGGCAAGATTCTCGAGACGACCCGCGTCACCAAGATCCTCTCCTTCCGCGGCCTGGAGCGCACGGCAATCGACGAAGCCCATGCCGGCGACATTGTCGCCATTGCCGGCTTCACCGAACCCACGGTGGCTGACACGCTGGTCGACATGTCGGTCAGCGAACCGATTGAATCCCAGCCCATCGATCCGCCGACGCTCGCCATGACCTTCGGCATCAATGATTCCCCGCTTGCCGGGCAGGAAGGCGACAAGGTCACCAGCCGCATGATCTGGGAGCGCCTGCAGCGTGAGGCCGAAGGCAATGTCGCCCTGCAGGTCAACCAGACCGACGACAAGACCGTGTTCGAGGTTGCCGGACGTGGTGAACTCCAGCTTGGCGTCCTGATCGAAACCATGCGTCGCGAAGGGTATGAACTGGCCATCGGGCGCCCGCGCGTGCTGTTGCGCGAGGACCCCGAGACCGGGGAAACGACCGAGCCGATCGAAGAGATCGTGATCGATGTCGATGATGATTTTACTGGCGCCGCGGTCGAGAAGCTGGCCCAGCGCAAGGGCGATTTGCAGGAGATGCGTCCGTCGGGCGGCGGCAAGACCCGCATGGTCTTCCATGTCCCCTCGCGCGGCATGATCGGTTACCACAACGAATTCATGACCGACACACGCGGCACCGGCGTGATGAACCGCCTGTTCCACGGCTACGGCCCCTGGCGTGGCGAGATCGCCGGCCGCCGAACCGGCACCGTGATTTCGGGCGAACAGGGTGTCGCCGTGGCCTATGCGCTGTGGAATCTGGAAGACCGCGGACCGCTCTTCATCCATCCCGGCGAGAAGGTCTACAAGGGCATGATCATCGGTGAGCACAACAAGGGCGGCGACCTCGACGTCAATCCGCTCAAGGGCAAGCAGCTCACCAACATGCGCGCATCGGGCAAGGACGACGCAGTGTTGCTCACCCCGCCGCTCAAGATGACCCTGGAAAAGGCCATGACCTACATTGCCGCCGACGAGATGGTCGAGGTCACGCCCACGTCCATTCGCCTGCGCAAGCGCTGGCTCGATCCCCACGAGCGCAAGAAACGCGCCCGTGAGGCCAAGGCGGCTTAAGCTGGCAAGTGACTGGCTTCGTCACGCGCGTCACCACAACCTGCTCACGCCCGTGCATGGATTCTCCGATCAAGTCGGAGAATGACTCAAACTGAGATGTCATCGTTGAACTTGATTCAACGATCCATGCACCGCCAACGGCCAGTTGCACTTATCCCTGATAGGCTTCCGCCGTCAGCACGACATAGAGTTTGCGCACCGGGGCCTTGACGTCCCAGGTGCAGTTGCAGTCGCGCGGCATGATAAAGCTGTCGCCTGTCTTGTAGCTTTCGGTGCTGCCGTCGTCGTGGATGACATCGATCTCACCTTCCAAGAGATAGACGAACTCATCATAGGGTGAGGCCGCGATGTGGTGTTTGTTGACGTCACATTCCCAGTAACCGGCGTCGAACTGTCCGGTCTGGTCGGCATAGAAGCTGCGCCCGTGCTCGTTGGGCGTGCCGCTCTTGATGCCATCCACGGGGATGTAGTCGGTCGGCTCCAGGCCCGGCACGTTGCTGGTCAGGATGCGTGTTGTCTTGCTCATGGTGTTCTTCCCTTCGGGTTGTGTTCAGTACCATTGATCCGGCATCGCGGCCTTCCTGACCGCCATGTAATCTCTGAGTTCTTCGTTGATGGCCGGGTCCAGATCGGGTGCGACATAGTCGGCCAGCATCTGTTTCCATCGGCCTTGGGCGCGTTGCTGCATGTCGGGCGCGCCGTTCTCCAGCCAGGTCTCATAGGGCCCGGCATCGGGCAGTTGGGAGCAATAGTTCGCGGTCTCGAAGTTTGCGAGCGTGTGCTGCGTGCCGAAGAACGCCTGGCCCGGCCCTGCCTCGAAATAGGAGTCCCGGGCAAAGGCGCCTTCATCCACCTCCAGGCCAGCGACCATGCGCAGCATCATGCCGCAATGGTCGAGGTCCATGACGAACTTCTCGTAACTCATGGTCAGGCCGCCTTCGAGCCAGCCCGCCGCGTGGTACATGAAGTTCGAGCCCGCCATGATCCCGGCCATCATGAAGGAAGTCGATTCCTGCATGGCATGGGCGTCGGCCGTGTTGGAAGCCGTGAGCTGGCCACCGCATCGCACAGGAACGCCCAGCCTGCGTCCCAGCTGGGCGAACGCCATGTTGGAGAGATTGGACTCAGGCGTACCGAAGGTGAGTGCGCCGGTCTTCAGGTTCATCGTGGTGTTGAAATTGCCATAGACGACCGGCGTGCCCGGACGCACGAGCTGGCTGAGCGCAATGCCTGCGAGGATTTCCGCGTGGGTCTGGGCCAGAACGGCCGGCTGGGTGACCGGTCCCATGGCGCCGCCAAAGATGGCAGGCGAGATGGCCGTACTCTGACCGGCCTCCGCATAGATACGCAGGGACGAGGACATGGTGCCGTCGTAGACCAGCGGCGAATTGACATTGATGTTGGCCTGGATGACGCAGTGATCCTCCAGATAGTCGGCGCCGAAGGCAATGCGTGCCATCGAGATCGAATCACGGGCGCGGTCGGGCGCCGTCACGCCGCCCATGAAGGGTTTGTCAGACCAGCGCAGATGGGCATAGACCATGTCGAGATGGCGTTTGTTGACCGGCACATCAACGGGTTCACACACTGTGCCGCCGGAATGATGCAGCCAGGGCGAGGCATAGGTCAGCTTCACGAAGTTCTCGAAGTCCTCGAGCGACGCGTAGCGACGACCCTTCTCGAGGTCAGTGACAAAGGGCGAGCCGTATCCCGGCATGAACACCAGATGGTCTCCACCCAGGACAATGGCGTGATCCCGATTCCGGCTTTCCATGCGGAACTCCCGCGGTGCCGTCGCACTCAGCGCTCGTGCATGGCCGGGATCGAAACGAACGCGCTCGCCATCCACACTGGCGCCCGCGTCACGGAACAGGGCGAGCGCTTCTTCATCGCCGCGGAACTCGATCCCGATTTCCTTCAGAATCCAGTCGGCCTGATCTTCAATGGCACAGAGCGCTTCATCACCGAGCAACTCATAGACGGGGATGCTGCGGCGCACGATGGACGGAGCCGATACCATGCCATCCGCCTTGCGCCGTTCGGCCCTGCCCGCACGACCGCCGGACCGCCGCGTGCCCGGCACTTCGGGAGGTTGAATGTCTGCATTCGCCATGTCGGTGATGGTGAACCCATTCTGACTGGAAGCAATTGACTTAGTTTTCCAGCTCAGACGGATATAAACTACAGCCAAATTTTTGAGGAAGCCGCCATGTACCAGCTGCCACCGGTCAACTGGCTGCGTGCCTTCGAGGCGGCAGCCAGGCGTGAAAGCTTCACCGCCGCTGCCGATGAACTTGCGCGCACGCCCAAATCCGTCAGCAACCAGGTGCGCGCGTTGGAGGCCGAACTGGGCTTCCCCCTGTTCGAACGTCTGCGCCACGGATTGCGCTTGACCGATACGGGCCGCGCCTATCTTCCCAGTGTGCGCAAGGCCTTCGAGGATCTCTCGGCCAGTACGGCGGGCCTCTTCGGCCCCAAGGGCAAACCAACCGTGTCGCTGCGTGTCACCATTGCCTTTGCCGTGCTCTGGCTGACGCCCCGTCTGCCCACCTTTCGCTCCGCGTATCCTGATATCGATGTTCATCTCACCAGTTCGGTCTGGACCGACGCCCTGCCGCCCGACCACCTGGACCTCGAGATCCGGTTGGGGGACGGTCACTGGCCAGGCTTCCGCGCCGAACAGCTCACCCGGGAGGCCGCCGTACCGGTATGCAGCCTTGCCACCCGAGACAAACTTGGCCCGGTTGAGTCAGCGCACGATCTGATCGGACGTGACCTGATCGGAATCGTCAGTCAGGAAAACCTCTGGATGCGGTTCTTTCGTCGCGCGGGGATCGACGATCCCCTGCCCGATTACGGCATCACGGTCGACACGGCCCTTGGCGCCATCGAACTCGCCTGCGCAAGTCAGGGGTATGCCATCCTGCTTTCAAGCTTTGCGAATTCATCCGCTGTGCGCGAACGGCTGGCCATCCTTGAAGACCTCACCATGCCGCTGGAAGGCGCACAATCTGGCCACTACCTGTTGATCCCCGACAGTGACGAACAGACCCGGCCGGAAGTCGCCCTATTCAGGGACTGGTTGCTGGATGCCATGGCCGCGAGCAGAACCATCTGACTGGCACGGCTGACAGAACAGACAGCTGCTCAGCGGGGCTCAGCCGCCTTTGCGGCCGCCAAAGATGCGCATGAGGAGCCAGATCGGCACCACGATCACCGCGCCGATCAGGACAAACTCCAGAACCCAGCTCACGACATTGATCAGGCTGGAGAACAGCTCTTCGAAGTTGTTGGTCAGCGCATGCAGGATGCCGACGGGCGTGATGTCGAGCCAGTGCATGATGAAGCCGACCAGCAGCGACGCAATGAAAAGCTTGATGACGGTCGCACGGATGCTGCCGTAATCGCGGCCCTTGGTTGCAGGCTCGTGATCGAGGGTTTCGGGACGGTCGCTCATGCAGATTCTCCGTGCGCTGATGCTACCCAGATTGTCATCGATTGTGGCGAATGCAAGGCAATGGCCCAAAACCGGCGCTCAGCAAGGGTTCTTGCTCGCACTACCGAGCTCATCATCGGGACATGCGCCGGTTTCGATCTGGACCGTGGCGTGGTCCAGTTTGAATTCTTCGGCCAGGACACGCTTGATGTCGCGAAGGGCCTGGTCCCGGTCCGATCCCCAGGAAACCGTAGCGTGCAGTGTCACCAGCGGACGCTCTTCGGTGAGTTGCCAGACATGGACATGATGGATGTCCTCCACGTCAGCAAGCTGTTCTTCCAGCACGGCTTCAATTCTTGCTGTGTCGTGATCGCCCGGTGAACCTTCCATCAGGATGTGACCGGACTGGCGCACCAGCGACGTTGCGCTTTTCAGGATCAGGCAGGAGACAACGATCGACAGGATCGGGTCGATGGGTGTCCAGCCCCACACCACGATCACGATGCCGGCACCGACCGCGCCGATCGATCCCAGCATGTCGCCCAGCACATGGAGCGAGGCGCCGCACATGTTGAGGTTGGTCTTGTCGCCCCGGTTCAGAATCCACAGGCCGATGATGTTGACCAACAGGCCAACAAGGGCGACCCCGCTCATCACTTCGCCTTCGACCGGAACAGGATCGAACATGCGGATGACTGCCTCGATCACGATCCAGCCGGTCAGTGCGACCAGGACAATGCCGTTGACGAAGGCCGCCACGACCTGGAGCCGGTGATAGCCGTAGGAGCGCCGCTTGTCGGCCGGGCGTCGCGCCATACGGAACGCAAACCATGACAGGGCAAGCGCAGCGGTATCGGTCAGCATGTGACCGGCATCGGCGATCAGGGCGAGCGATCCGCTGATCACGCCGCCGATCACCTCGACCACCATGTAGCTTCCCGTCAGGGCCAGCACGATCAGGACACGACGTTCGTTGTCCGAGGTCGCTTTGGGGTGGTGGTGATGGTCCCCGTGTGCGTGCCCGTGATCATGTCCGTCATGGGGCATGGTCACGGGCTCACACGATGTTGGATGGAAGGTGCCATCAGGTTTCGGCAGGCCGCTCCACGAAACGCTGATAGGACTTGCCGCCGATCCAGCCAAGAAGGGCCCAGAAGACCAGTCCGGTGCCAAGGGAAGCAGCGGCAAAATGGGCAGCAAGCTCAGGCGGTACGGGTCCTCCCAGAACAGCCTGGGGTGCACCCACGATGTGCGGTAAGGCGATCAGCAGGACGCCTGCGGCATGCATCGCAATGTGTCGGGTCAGCAACAGGAACCAGAGACCTGCTCCGGTCGAAATCGCGGCAAAGGCCCACCATAACTGGCGTGATTCGACGGAGCCCGCCATGGTTCCCGGCAGCTCCGGTGGCAGGCCCATGGCCGGCGCGAGGGCGAACACGGTGAAGCCCGCGACACCCCAGGCCACGCCCTTGCGACCATCCATGGGTTCGCCGCGCATGTGGAACCCGGCCATCAGCAACGCGGCAAAGGCCACGCCGGTGATGATGTTGGCAAGACTGGTGAAAAGCGTGCGCTCCAGCCCGTCTTCAGGACCCCAGGCCTCATCACCGTGATCTTCGTCGCCGTGGGCCAGATAGAACTGGCCGCCGGCAACCTCATCGCTCCACATCAGGACGGCGTGTTCATCCCCGCCCGAACCTTCGTAATGTTCGGCATGCAGGATGATCGGTGTCGTCGTGAAGTGATGGACCACGGAAATCAGGACACCCGCCAGCACCCCCGACACCAGTGCCGCGGTGAGCAAACGTCCGATCATGTGGCTATCCCCTTAGTGGCAGGGAAAAGCGAACGAGTGGCGTCCGTCGTGAGCTGCGTTGTGCACGACATCAGGCTGGGCGAAACCCACGCCGTAGAGCAGGAACACGCCAAGAATGGCGAGAACACAAACAGGAAGTGCGCGCTGCGCAAGATGCTGGGCAGCAATTGAGGCTTTGAGAACCTGGTCGGACATTTCACCCTCCGTGAGCATCGAACCGTTGAAACAATGACGCACAAGATGTGCGCCGGCCGTGATGGCAGGTCTCCTGGCTTGCGGGTCTCTGTCAGGGCGTCCGGCCTTCCCGGAACTCCAGTGGCTCTCACCAACACCCAAACTCACCGCTCACAGTTGCGGGGGCAGCCAAGGCACGCGATCCCCTGACTGGGTCGATCGCTTCCCTGTTCCCTTTTGATCCCCGAGCTCTCCTGTCCAGCTCATCCGGGGAACCATCGCGGTGACTATGCGAAGCCGTACGCTGCGTGTCAATCCGATGGCTTACAAAGTCGTGAACAGCATGGCCGTGGCAAAGGATGATCCGGAACTGTAATCTGTTCCTTACAAATGGCGCCCAGCCTCCGGAGACGAACGACATGAAAAACCTGATCAACCTTGCTGCCGCGCTTCTGATCGCGATCGGTTCAGTCGGAACGGCGCTAGCAGCAGGCAGCAGTTCGACGACCGAGACCAACACCTACTCCAGCGATGCCACCACCCAGGCGTTCCGAGACGGCGAGGCTGCGGTGGAAGCGCTGAACTGGCAGCAGGCGATCATCCATTTCCAGCAGGCCGTTGATCTCGATCCCGGCGACGCCGACGCGTTCAACATGCTCGCCTACAGCCAGCGCCAGAGCGGCGACCTCACCAGCGCCTTTGCCAACTATGAAAAGGCTCTGACCATCGATCCCGACCACGAACAGGCGCGTGAGTATCTGGGCGACGCCTATCTGCAGGCCGGTGATCTGGACGGCGCCATGAAACAGCTGGAAACGCTGGACTCCATCTGCTGGCTGGGTTGCCAGGCCTATGACGACCTTGAAAGCGCTATCGCTGCTTATCAGGCAGACAACGGCTGAGGCCATGGCGCAGAGGTGTCGTCACGGCTAGAATGGCGCACATCGACGGGAGTGCGCCATGAGCTTCTTGAACGCTGAACAGATCGAACAGTTCCAACGCGACGGTTGTGTCATTGCCTCCGGCGTGGTGACAGGCGCTCCGCTTGCCGCATTGCAGGATCAACTCAACGATTGGGTCGAGGAAAGCCGTAGGCATGCCACCAACTATGGGCAATGCCTGGACGGCAAGGCGCGGTTCGACCTGGAAGGCGGACACAGAGCGGATCACCCTCGTCTGCGCCGTGTTTCCAATCCTGTTGAAATCAGCGAGCCCTGCCGTCATGCCCTGTTCGAAAGCGCCGTGCCCGACCACGTCGCCGACTGCATCGGGCCGGATGTGAAGTTTCATCACTGCAAGCTCAACGTGAAACTGCCCGGTACCGAGACCGAAGTCGGCTGGCATCAGGATCATGCCTATGATCCCCATACCAATGACAGCATGGTGACCACATTGCTGTTCCTGTGCGACATCACCGAGGACATGGGACCGTTGCTGGTTGCGCCGGGCACGCACCGCATGCCTTTCAGCCATTATGACGGCGACAAGTTCACCGGCATGATCGACAGGTCCATGCACAAAGAACTGGAAGCCATGGCCGTGCCGATGACTGGAAAGGCAGGCGATCTTGTCATCATGCACACCTGGATGGCCCATGGCGGAGGGCCCAACAGGACCGACAGGCCCCGTGCGCTGATCATCTGCGACTACACGGCCGCCGACGCCTTCCCGCTGAAGGCGCCAGCCATGCCGAGCACGTATTACGGCAAGGTTGTGCGCGGCAAGGCGACACGGTTTGCCCGTCTGGCTGAACGGGTGGTCGAGGTGCCCGACGACTACAAGGATGACAGCTTCTTCGGCCTGCAGGGTCAGAAAACCGCTGCCCAGGCAGCAGAATAGGAAACCCGATGTCGCAACGTAACTGGCCCGCTCCGCCGGGACCCATCGTCATGCCCTTCAAGGGTGTGTGGCCCACCATCGACGAGAGCGCCCTGTTGCTCCCCAACGCTGCTGTGATCGGCGATGTCACCATGGGCCCGCAGTCGAGTGTCTGGTTCGGTGGCGTTGTCCGTGGCGATGACGGCCCGATCACGATCGGACAGGGCAGCAATGTGCAGGACGGCACGGTGATTCATGTCAGCGAGGAGATCCCCACCGTGATCGGCGACTGGGTCACCATGGGCCATTGTGTGCATCTCCACGCCTGCACTCTGGAAGACGAAATCTTGATCGGGTCCGGAGCAACCGTGCTGGATGGTGCCATCGTCGAGCGTCACGGACAGGTCGCCGCCGGAGCCCTGGTTGCCCCGGGCAAGGTCGTCAAATCGGGTGAACTCTGGGGCGGTGTTCCCGCACGCAAGCTGCGCGACCTCACGATTGAGGAGCGCGACTGGATCAAGAAGAACGCCGAATGGTATGTCCACGAACTGCCGCCCTATCGCGAGGAAATGGAGAAAAACCGATGAGTTATGAAGGCCTGCGCGTCCTGATTACCGGTTCGACACGAGGTATCGGCAAGGCTGCCGCCGTCGCGTTTCTCGAGCGCGGCGCACTGGTTGCGATCAACGGCCGGCGCGATGGCGACGTTGCCCGGACCATCACCGAGCTTGGCACCGATAATCTGGTTGCCGCACCGGGCGACCTCGCCAGCGCGGCCCAGGCTCATGGCGTTGTCGAAACCGCCATCAAGGAGCTCGGCGGCCTGGACGTGCTGGTCAACAATGCCGGTGTCTATGCCGATGGTCCCATCGAGGACGTGACCGAGGAACAATACGACTGGATGATGAACATCAACGTCAAAGGCGTGTTCTTCGCGACCCAGGCCGCCATTCCCGAACTGCGCCGCAACAAGGGAAACATCGTCATGACCGCTTCGGAATCCGGTCTGTCGGGCAACAGGAACAGCGCGCTCTATGGAACCTCCAAAGGTGCCGTGGTCAACATGACCCGCGCCTTTGCCCATGACCTGGCACCCGACATCCGCGTCAATGCCGTGTGTCCCGGTGCGGTGATGACCGACATGGTGACGGGCGGCGGCGAGCCCGGCGACCTCACGGACCTTGAGAACTTCTCGCCCATGCAACGCATTGCCGACCCCATGGAGATCGGCGAAGCAATCTGTTTCCTGGCCGACCCCAACCAGCGCTTCATGACCGGCGCCCTGCTTGCCATCGACGGTGGGGCGACTGCCAGCCGCTGATTTGTAACAAGACATGATAAGATGCCCGGTTTCGCTCATCATGGACTCCCTTAGGGACTTCATGCTGGGAGGCATCCATGAAACTTGTTCGTACCATCGACCGAATCGCGCAGGGCAAAGCCAGCCGGCGTGACATCAACAAGATCGCAGCCATGACCGGCGTCGTTTCGCTTGCCACGCCCGCCATGCGCCGCCCTGCCATGGCGCAGTCGGGCGAGGATCTGATGTACTTCACCTGGGGCGGGTTCGAGGCTCCGGAACTGTTCCCCAGCTATGCCGCCAAATGGGGAGAACCGTCGACCAGCTTCTATGGCGACGAATACGAGGCAATCGAGAAGCTGCGCGCCGGATTTGCAGCCGACGTGGTCTGCCCCTGCATCGATGTCATGCCGAACTGGATGCGTGTGGGCCTGCAACCGCTCGATGAATCGCGCCTCATCTATCTCGACGACACCTTCGAATCGATCCGTAGTCCCGCCGCAGCCTTCGACAAAGGCGAGCGCTACTACACCCCGACCTATTACGGCTTCTCGTCTTTTGTCTATCGCACCGACCTGACCGACATCACGCCCGAGACGGAATCCTGGAAGCTCTTCTTCGACGACACCTATGCCGGGCATATGGCGATCTGGGATTCGACCGATGCGGTGGTGCCGATTGCAGCGCTCGCTGCTGGCGTGACCGACAATCCCTACACGCCCGACGGCGCCGACCTTGAAAAGGTCGAAGCCCTGATGCGCAAGCAGCGTGACCTCGTGCGCTACTACTGGAACGAACAGACCACCGCACTCCAGGGCATCACCTCGGGCGAAGTGGTGCTGTCCTTTGCCTGGTCTGCGGCGATCCCCGCGCTGCTCGATTCCGGGATCGACTTCAAATGGGCGCAACCCAAGGAAGGGCTCATTTCCTATGTCTGCGGGTTGGCGCGCGCGAACCGTGAGGGCACTGATGAGGAACTGGTTTACGACTTCATCAACGCCAGTATGTCGCCGGAAGCCGGCCAGTTCATGATCGAAGCCTATGCGTTGGGTTCGGCCAACAAGGACAGCTATAGCCTCGTCGATGCCGATGTCCTCAAACGCAACGGTTTGGAAACCCCAGAGGAGTCGCTTGCAGGTTCGCACACCTACCAGTTCGTGCCGGTCGACCTGAAGCAGAGGCACATCGCAATCTTCGACGAAATTCGCGCAGGCTTCTGAGCAGAGTGTCATCCCGGCCGAAGCGTAGCAAAGAGCCGGGACCTCGAGAGTTCAGTACCGCCCTCTCGAGGTCCCGGATCGACGGTCCTTCGGACCTTGTCCGGGATGACACCCCCTAACTACTTCGCGGCAACACACATGAGTTCGACGAGAAACTCCGGTGCAGCGAGCGCGCCTTCAACCGCGGCACGGCAGGGCTTGTTGTCGGCATCCATCCAGGCGACGTAAACCTCGTTCATCTCGGCCCAGGTGTTGATGTCGGTCAGCCAGATCTGCACGGTCAGCAGCTTGGACTTCGAGCTCCCACAGGCGGCCAACGTCGCGTCAATCTGATCGAGAATGTCCTGGGTCTGTGCCGCAACGCCACCGGACGTGTCCTGGGCAACCTTGCCGGAGAGATAGATTGTATCGCCGTGAATGACCGCGCCACTGAACATTGCGCCGGGCTCGAGACGTTGAATGTCGGACATGATGATTTCCCCTTTGGGCTTTGGTTGTTGGTGGAACAACCGTAGCATCATGGAAGCACCCGATGCACGGATGGAGATGAGGCATGAACCTGCCCGATGACGGACTGATCCTGGTGGTCAAGGAAGACTGCGCCACCTGCCAGATGATTGCACCGCTGGCAGCCGAGCTTGAGCAGCAGGGCCTGCTCAAGGTGACGTTCTCCCAGGACAACCCGGCCTTCCCGGAAGGCGTCAGCGTTGAGGACGATCGGGAACTGGAAACCTCGTTCCGGCTGGACACCGAAATCGTTCCCCTGCTCATCCGCCGCAAGGAGGGCAAGGAAGAAGGGCGGGTTGTTGGCTGGCACCGCGACGAATGGCAGAACCTCACCGGCCTCAACGATCTTGGAGGCGACCTTCCCGATCAGCGGCCAGGCTGCGGCTCTCTCTCGGTCTCACCGGGCATGGCCGAAGAGCTTCAGGCCCGGTTTGGCGAAACAGGTCTGAACGCGCGTGAAGTCAGCGTCGATTATCCCGACGATCCCATGGAGCAGATGTTCGACCGAGGCTGGACCGACGGCCTGCCCGTCGTGCCACCGACGCCCGCGCGGGTCCTGCGCATGTTGCAGGGAACTCGCCGGAAGCCAGAAGACGTGATGGGTGCAATTCCCCCTTCGGGTGAAATCTGTACCGTGGAGAAGGCTGCCATCAACGCCGTCATGGCAGGTTGCCGGCCGGAGTACTTCCCCGTGGTGCTGGCCGCACTTGATGCCGCCATGGATCCTGAGTTTGCCTGGCAAGGTCTGATGTCGACGACCATGGGCGCTGGCGTATGCGTCGTCGTCAACGGCCCCATCGCGCGACGGATCGGTATGAACCATCAGCACGGTGCCCTGGGCCACGGAAATCGCGCCAACGCCACCATCGCGCGTGCCTTGCAGCTGCTGGTGATAAACTTGGGCGGCGCTTTGCCCGGCGGTACGGACCGCTCGACCCATGGCCATCCCGGCAAGTTCGGCATGGCCTTTGCCGAAGACGAGACCGACGAGGCATGGCAACCGCTCGCGCAGTCACGGGGTGTCGCACCTGGAAAATCAGCCGTCACGGTTTTCGGGTTCTGCGGCACCAGCATCAACAACACCGAGACCGTGCGGGATGCCGAGACCCTCACCGACTCGCTCAGCATGTGCCTCAATGCGCTCTATCATCCCCAGCACGCCGAGGGCGGCATTGCCGGCATGCTCGTGCTCTCTGGCGAATACTGGCGTATCTACAAGGAAGCCGGATGGGACCGGGGTCGCATCGAGGAAACCCTGCTGAGGCAGACACAAAGGACGGCAGCAGGCGTCGAAGCGGGCGAAACGACCTATGCGACCGAAGGCGATCTTGTGCCCAAGTTCGGGCCCGGCGACCTGGTGCTGGTGCGCACCGGTAGCAACGCAGGCCTCTTTTCGACTATCATTCACGGATGGGGTAGCGGCCCACGCGGCAGCCAACCCGTCACCAGGGAGATTGTCCCATGACCCAGGGCACCATTCTGCTCGATCCGACGTCCGAAAAGGCCGGCGGCATGCGCAAACCAAAGGCGCCGCCACCATCCCTTGATGGACTGACCGTCGGCTTTCTCGATATTTCCAAGCCACAGGGCGACCTGTTTCTCGACCGTCTCGAAGCGCTCTTTGGAGAACGCCAAATACGGGTCAAGCGGTTCGCCAAACTGACGTCGGCCAAGAAAGCATCCGAAGAGGTGATCGCTGATATTGCCGGCAACTGTGATGTGGTCGTCGAAGCCCTGGCCGATTGAGGTTCCTGTACGTCGTGCAGTCTGCAAGACATGCTGGATATCGATCGCAAGGGCCTTCCCGGCGTTGCCATTTTTACCGAAGAGTTCCGCTCGGGCGTGGAAGCCTGGCGTGATGTGCACGGCTTTGACGCCAACGCCGTCTACATCGACCATCCCGTACAACCCCTGACCGTGGCGGAGCTTCATGACCGCGCGGAACGGGTATTTGACGAGGTCATCGCCGCGATCACGGCGAAGTAACAACACATCGTGTCACCCCGGCCTTGAGCCGGGGCCTCGAGAGGGCGGCGCCGATCTGTCGAGGTCCCGGATCGCGCTCGCTCCGCTCGCTTGTCCGGGATGACACGCGCGTGCTTCAGGCAAACTCCCGCAACCGCACACTTTTGCGTTTACGTCCCCAGCGGCCCGGCGGGCCGTCAAACACTCCCGGGCACGGTATCCGGCAGGTCGCGCAGCGGCCATCCGGAGTCAGCCCCCAGGATTTCAGTTCGTACCAGTCGCGCCCGATCAGCGGTGCCTTGCAACTGTGGCACCGCGTTGTGCCGCCCTCTTCGTCATGCACATTGCCGGTATAGGCGTAGCGCACGCCGTTTTTCAGCGCGATGGCGCGTGACCGGAAGAGTGTGTCCGATTGTGTGCGCTGTTTATCCATCATCCGGTAATCGGGATGGAACGCGGAAAAGTGCATCGGCACATCCGGCCCCAGATTCTCGACGACCCATTGGGTCATCTCCTCGATTTCGGCTTCGCTGTCGTTCTCATCGGGGATCAGCAAATTGGTGAGTTCGAACCAGACATCGGTCTCGTGTTTGAGGTACTTCAGCGTCTCGAGCACATCGGCCAGACTGCCGGCACAGACCTGCTTGTAGAACCGTTCCGTGAAGGCCTTGAGATCAAGGTTGGCGCCGTCCATGTGGCGGTAAAACTCGGCCCGGGCATCAGGCGCGTGATACCCCGCCGTCACCGCGACCGTCCTGATCCCCGCTTCGCGACAGGCTTGCGCCACATCGACCGCGTATTCATGAAAGATGACAGGGTCGTTGTAGGTGAAGGCCACCGATTTGCAGCCCAGGCGTTTGGCAACGCGAGCGATCTTCTCGGGCGGTGCATGGTCGGCCAGCGTATCGATCTCGCGCGACTTGGAGATATCCCAATTCTGGCAGAACTTGCAGGCAAGATTGCAGCCGGCCGTGCCGAAGCTCAGCACCGGTGAGCCCGGCAGGAAGTGATTGAGAGGTTTCTTTTCGATGGGGTCGATGCAGTACCCGCTGGAGCGGCCCCAGGTCGTCAGCGCGATACCGTCTTCCATGCCCTGACGCACGAAGCACAGGCCGCGTTGCCCCGGGCGTAGCTTGCAATAGCGCGGACAGATGTCGCACTGGATGCGCCCATCCTCCAGCCGATGCCAGAACCGGCCGGGCACAACGCCAAAGGAGTCAGGCGTCAGGGGCGCAAGATCGCTATCTGCTGAGCTCATCTTTCCTCGAAAACCGGGCGTTCTTTATCTAAGTTAACATGGAACCCGTTACCAAAGGCACACGGCCATCATGGCAACTGTCCGCGCCCCTGTCCTCGCAGGCACCTAGTATCCCGACGACCCCGGCATTCTGGGCCGCGATGTCGACGGCTACATCCAGGAAGCCGAAAACCGCATCGTTTGTGCCAGCATCAAGGCCATCATCGCCCCCCACGCTGGCTACCGCTTCTCCGGTCCCGTCGCCGGATCGGCCTATGCCGCCATTGCGCCGCTCAAAGACCGCATCCGGCGCGTCGTACTGATCGGGCCTTCGCACAAGGTTGCCTTTGACGGTATCGCAACAACGAGCGCGACCGTTTATCGCTCGCCCCTGGGCGATGTTCCGATTGATGCCACGGCGGTGCGCGACATCCTGCGTCTGCCACAGGTTCAGGAACTTGACCCCGCACACGTCAAGGAACACAGCCTGGAAATCCACCTTCCCTTCCTGCAGCGGGTCCTGGGCGATTTCACGCTGGTGCCGATTGTCGGCGGCCGGGCCAAACCCGGCGAGGTGGCAGAGGTGCTGGCGAATCTATGGGGCGGAGAGGAAACCCTGATCGTCATCAGCAGCGATCTCAGCCACTACCTCGACTACGACACTTGCCGGGATCTGGATGCCAGAACCAGTCAGGCAATCATGGCCGGGCAGATCGATGCCATCGGCAACGATCAGGCATGCGGGCGGGTCGGCATAAACGGCTTGCTGAAGCTCGCCAACACCTTCGGCATGACGACCAACCTGCTCGACCTCCGCAATTCCGGTGACACCTCGGACATGAAGGAGCGTGTCGTGGGTTACGGCTCATGGTCCTGTCACCTGCCCGAACGCGGCATCAATCCGCGCAGACTCCTGGCCATGGGGCATGGACGCCTGATGCTGGGCATGGCTAACAGCGCCATCCGTCACGGCCTGAAAAACGGCAAGCCGGCCAATGTGGTTGCGGACCGCGTGCCCGAGGCGCTCAAGGCCCAGGGAGCATCCTTCGTCACGATCAATCTGGACGGACGTCTGCGCGGTTGCATCGGTTCTGTCATCGCGCATCGCGATCTGGCGCAGGACATCGTGATTAACGCCCACAAAGCTGCCTTCCAGGACCCGCGTTTCGACCCACTGACACCAGAGGAATACCAGAGAGCAAAAGTCGACATCTCGCTGCTTGGTCCTCACACACCGTTTCTGGTGGAGTCCGAAGCTCAGCTCATCGCCGGACTGCGTCCCGGACGCGATGGTCTGACCTTGGAAGATCAGGGTAAACGCGCGCTGTTCCTGCCCGCCGTCTGGGAAAATATCAAGGAGCCGGAACTGTTTGTGCGCCGCCTGAAACAGAAGGCCGGCTGGTCGGCCGATTACTGGTCTGGCACCATGACAGTCACCCGGTTCGACAGCGAGAAGATCTCGCCCGACTCCATCAGACAGTTCGTCAACGGTTGATCAATCCGACGCTTCGCCCAGGCATCGATGGAGCGCATCGATCAGCTCCTGGTTGCGAAACGGCTTGCTCAGATAGGCTTGCACACCCAGTTCATCAATCTTCTCGCGGTCACTGGGTGAACTGAGTGCGCTGACGACGATGGTTGGAATCTTGGACGTGATGGGATCATCCCGCAGGACACGACAGGCTCCAAACCCATTGATGGCCGGCATGAGCAAGTCGCAGATCACGACATCAGGGACGAGTTCTCGCGCCTTGCCAATGCCTTCCCTGCCATCCGCTGCTGTATCGACCTGGAAGCCTTCAAACTCCAGCATCCGCACCAGATGGTCGCGAAGTGATGGTTCGTCTTCAATCACCAGAATTCGGGCAGACTCACTCACACGGATTCTCCTGCTCCTGGCATGATTCGGACGACAACGCGTGTCCCTCTTCCAAGTTCACTTTCGATCGTCAGATCGCCGCCATGGCGCTCGGC
>CALIUG010000226.1 GCA_938048755.1 uncultured Alphaproteobacteria bacterium | reverse complement strand
CGTTCAACCTTCCCAAGCAGGCGAATGTGTCAGTGACAAGACTGCCTGGCGTTCAGCGCTCCAGATGTAAACGTGTCACACTTGATGGACGGTCCATGGAGTTGCAGGAAACAACCCATGTTGAAGTCCTTTTTCCTGCGATGTCGTCGGGCGCTGTCGCATTCGATCTGGGGGACTAACCTGGCTCTTGGATCAATCCAGGGCTGTTCAACAAGGTCGGCGAAACGCAACGCGCCGGCCTGAGGTTTCTCTCCGGCTGCAGTCCGGTGCCGGGCTTTACAAATTCTTCACAGTCGGCAAAAGCGCGCCTGCTAGGGTGATGCGGCGTTGGGCGCGTGTGCATTACGCAGACCTGCCGTCAACGTGACTGGGGAATAGAAACATGCGTGGATTCAAAACTGGTCTGATAGCCGTGATTGTTGCGCTTCTTGCAGTACCGGCCTGGGCCGGGAGTGCTGCCGATGCGGTGCAAGCCGGCACCGTTTCATTTGTCGAGGCGTTCAACTCCGGCGACGGTGAGGCGCTTGCGGCGCTTTATACGGAGGACGCCGTATTGTTGCCGCCGGCCAGCGAGCGCATCCAGGGGCGTGCCGATATTGCGGCCTACTGGCAGGGTGCGATGGACGGCGGTCTGATCCTTGACCGCATCGAACCGGCCGAAGTCATTGAAACAGGCGATCTTGCCGTCGATACCGGTGAGCTGTTCCTGCACATCCCTGATGGCTCCGGCGGTGTGGTGGAAGTTGGCCTGAAGTATGTCGTGGCCTGGCAGATGGGCGATGATGGTGTATGACGCCTGCACCGCGATATGTGGAACGAGCTTCCCTGAACGTGTCGGATGATCGGGGGCGGGACTCCGGTTATCCCCCGCGGCCGCCGGACGTCAGCGCGATCCAAACTCCCGCCTGATCGCCTCGGTGTGTTCGCCCAGGGCCGGAATCGGTCGGGCGGGACGATGGGTGTTGCCATGGCGTGCTGCCGGTGCGGGGGTGTTTGCAGGGCCATGGGGTGTTTCCACCGCCATGCGGTGCAGGTCTTCATGTTTTGAAAGTCCCTGGACTCCGTTGTAGTTGGCCCAGGCAATGCCGGCCTTTTCCAAGGCGGCAACGGCTTCGTCGCGTGTCATGTTGGCCAGCGCGTCGTTGACCGCGTCGTCGGTCTGCGTGCGGTTGGCTGCGCGTGCCGGATTGGTCGCAAAGTCGGGATGTTCCGCGAGATCGGCACGGCCCAACGCAATGCGCGCCAGATCGCGCCATTCCCGGTCGTTCTGCACGGCGATCAGCAGCGCTGCCCCATCGCCCGTGGTGAAGACCCCATAGGGCACAATGGAGGGATGGCCCATCCCGACCCGCTCGGGCGCTTTGCCGCCATAGTCGTGATGGAGCAACGGTACGGTCATCCAGTCGGCCATGGTATCAAAGAGCGATACCTCGATCCGACTGCCCTTTCCGGTCGTTGCGCGCGAGAGCAGGGCTTCCAGAACCGCCTGGTAGGCGGTCATTCCGGTCGAGACGTCACAAATGGAAACGCCGACCCGCCCTGCCTCCGAAGGCGCTCCGGTGATGGATGCCAGTCCGGTTTCTGCCTGGATGAGCAGATCATAGGATTTGCGATCCCGGTTGGGGCCGTCGGGGGCAAAGCCTGAAATACTGGCGACGATCAGGCGTGGATTGGCTGCCATAAGTGCAGAGGGATCGAATCCCAGTCGTTCAAGAGACCCCGGTTTCAGGTTCTCCACCAGAATGTCGGCCTTCTGGAGCATGGCGAGCACGAGATCGCGGTCGCCCGGTTCCTTGAGGTCAAGCACGACCGATTCCTTGCCCCGGTTGAGCCAGACGAAGTAGGCGCTCTCACCATTGACGACACTGTCGTAGCCACGGGCAAAATCACCTTCTGCACGTTCGATCTTGATGACACGGGCACCGGCGTCAGAAAGCCGGCAGGTGCAGGCCGGTCCGGCAACCGCCTGTTCGATGGCAACGACCAGAAGGCCTTCCAGCGGCAATGCCATCAGTAGGACCGGGGCAGGCCGAGAACATGCTCGGCAAGATAGGCAAGGATCAGGTTGGTCGAGATTGGAGCCGTCCGGTAGAGGCTGGTTTCGCGCCATTTGCGCTCGATGTCATACTCGCGGGCAAAGCCGAAGCCGCCATGGGTCTGGATGCACATTTCGGCGGCTTCCCATGACGCATCGGCTGCCAGCATTTTGGCCATGTTGGCCTGTGCACCGGGCTGTTCACCAGCCTCATACCGACGGGCCGCATCGGCCACCATCAGGGCGGCGGCCTCTGTGTGGGCGTAGGCCAAGGCGATGGGGAACTGGATGCCCTGGTTCTCGCCGATCGCGCGATTGAAGACGGTGCGTTCACCGGCATAAGCCGTTGCGCGATCGATGAAGAAGCGGGCATCGCCAATGCATTCGGCAGCGATCAGAATGCGTTCGGCGTTCATGCCTGAAAGTATGTAACGGAATCCCTTGCCCTCCTCGCCGATCAGACTGGATGCGGGGATCGCCATGTCGTCAAAGAAGACTTCGGTTGCCGCATGGTTGATCATGGCCGGCAGGGGACGAATGGTGAGGCCCTTGCCTTTGACCTCGCGCATGTCGACCAGAAAGACGGAGAGGCCCTCGGTCTTCTTCGTGACCTCCTCCTTTGGCGTGGTGCGGGCAAGCAACAACATCAGATCGGAATGTTCCGCGCGTGACGTCCAGACCTTCTGGCCGTTCACGATGTAACGGTCGCCATCGCGCCGGGCGGTGGTGCGCAGGGCGGAAGTGTCTGTGCCGCTGGTGGGTTCGGTCACGCCGAAGGCCTGCAGGCGCAGATCGCCTGAGGCGATGGCGGGAAGGTAGGTTTGTTTTTGTTCGTCCGAGCCGTGCCGGAGCACGGTGCCCATGGTGTACATCTGGGCATGACAGGCGCCGCCGTTGCCGCCGGATCGCTGGATTTCCTCAAGGATAGCACAGCCGGCCGAAAGCGGCAGGCCGCTGCCGCCATAAGTCTCGGGGATCAGGGCTGCCAGAAGACCGGCTTCCGTCAGGGCCGTGACAAACTCCGACGGATAGGCGTCCACGGCATCCTTCTCGCGCCAGTACGCGCCGGAGAAGCCGTCGCACAGGCGGCGTACGGCTTCGCGAATATCCTGATGGTCGCCTGGTTCGCCTGCAGCGCGTTCGATGGCCACGACTGTCCTCCTGTGATGAGAACCCCAGAGTACATCAAGCCTGCTTCGAAAGCATAAATTCAAGGCGCTGGAGGGAAGCTCCGGCCGCCCGCAACCTTGTCCAAGAAGGGGAGAGAACACCGACACGCGCCGGGATGGGGGCGTGAAAACGACAGGTGCCGGTTGGTTGCGGACGGCCGGAAGGGTGGGGCGAAACGCCCCGTCCGTGAAACTGGTTGTCAGATTTGTGGGCTGATAAACGGCCCGGGTACTCAGATCAGAGGTTCGTGGTGCTCGTCCATCTGGGGCATCCCCATGGCGGCAACGAACATCATGGTGATGGCGACGGTGAGCCAGATATGCGTCATGTTCGTGTCCTCGTTGGCATTCGGACATGACACGCCACAGATCGGATGACCCTACATACAGAGGATGTTTTTTCTGCAATGCATCTGAGCCACCGCCATTTTGATCCCCAGCGAAGGCTGGGGTCCATAAGCCCGGTGTGTGGATGTGAGGAGAGGCTCACCTCGATCACTGCATGCAATCA
>CALIUG010000225.1 GCA_938048755.1 uncultured Alphaproteobacteria bacterium | reverse complement strand
CGATGATCGAATCCATCGAAGGCAAGCGCGGCCTGCCCCGTCATCGCCCGCCCTTCGTTGCCAAGGTCGGCATCTTCGGTCAGCCCACCCTC
Organism: uncultured Alphaproteobacteria bacterium; assembly: GCA_938048755.1. Classification (GTDB taxonomy): domain Bacteria; phylum Pseudomonadota; class Alphaproteobacteria; order SP197; family SP197; genus SP197. The sequence goes on along the minus strand of CALIUG010000225.1, from coordinate 6,541 downwards.
GTCCATAATGTCGAGACCTGCTACTGGGTACCCGAAATCCTCACCAAGGGTGCCGACTGGTTCACCAGCCACGGCCGCAACGGCCGCACGGGCCTGCGCAGTTTCTCAGTCTCGGGCCGCGTCAAAGAGCCGGGCGTCAAGCTTGCGCCCGCCGGCATCACGATCAACGAACTGATCGAGGAATTCTGCGGCGGCATGGCCGATGGCCACAGCTTCAAGGGGTATCTGCCGGGCGGTGCCTCGGGCGGCATTCTGCCTGCCTCTTTGGGCGATGTGCCTCTCGACTTTGATACCATCCAGCCCCATGGCGGGTTCATCGGTTCAGCCGCTGTTGTCGTGCTCTCCGATCAGGACAGCATGAAGGACGCCGCGGTCAATCTCATGAAGTTCTTCGAGGATGAAAGCTGCGGTCAGTGCACGCCCTGCCGCGTCGGCTGCGAAAAGGCCGTGAAGCTGATGTCGAACGGCCCCTGGGATGCCGATCTGCTTGGCAAGCTTTCGACCACCATGATCGATGCCTCGATCTGCGGCCTGGGCCAGGCTGCACCAAACCCTCTTCTCACCGTGTTAAGATATTTTCCGGAGGACGTGTCGTGAGCGAAGCGATCACCTTCACCATTGATGGTGAGCAAGTCACAGCCGAAGCGGGCGAATCCATCTGGCAGGTGGCAGAACGCCACGGCAAGACCATCCCGCATCTCTGCTACACGCCCATGCAGGACTACCGTGCCGACGGCAACTGCCGCATCTGCATGGTCGAGATCGAGGGCGAACGCACCCTTGCTGCCTCGTGCATCCGCGAACCCGCGCCCGGCATGGTCGTGAAGATCGCCTCCGAACGTGCGGAAGCCGCCCGCAACATGGTGCTGGAACTGCTCGTTGCCGATCAGCCGGTCGTCGAGGAAGCCCACACCACCAGCTCGGAACTGTGGTCCTGGGCCGGCTCCATGGGCATCGACATCTCCCGTTTCCCGAAGCGCGGTGCGCCGTCAGAAGATCTCAGCCATCCTGCCATGGCGGTCAATCTGGATGCCTGCATCCACTGCAACCGTTGTGTCCGCGCCTGTCGTGAAATCCAGGTCAACGATGTCATCGGCATGGCCTATCGCGGCAACCACGCCAAGATCGTCTTCGACTTCGACGATCCCATGGGCGAATCCACCTGCGTTGCCTGCGGCGAATGTGTCCAGGCCTGCCCCACCGGCGCGCTCATGGAAAAGACCCTGATCGACGAGAACGGCATCGGCAAACCCGCCCCGTCCAAGGAAGTCGACAGCGTCTGCCCCTATTGCGGTGTGGGCTGCCAGCTCACTTACCAGGTCGAGGACAACACGATCGTGGCGGTCAAGGGCAAGGAAGGCCCCTCCAACCACGGTCGTCTGTGTGTGAAGGGCCGCTTCGGCTTCGACTACATCAATCACAAACACCGCCTCACCAAGCCGCTGATCCGCCGGGACGATGCACCCAAGAGCGGTGACACCTGGGTCGATCCCAGCGATCCCTTCACTCACTTCCGTGAAGCAACCTGGGAGGAAGCCCTGGAACGTGCCGTTTCCGGCCTCAAGACCATCCGTGACGAAAAGGGCGGCAACGCCCTTGCCGGGTTCGGTTCGGCCAAGGGTTCCAACGAAGAGGCCTATCTCTTCCAGAAGCTGGTGCGTACCGGCTTCCAAACCAACAACGTCGATCACTGCACCCGTCTGTGCCACGCCAGTTCCGTGGCCGCCCTGATGGAGACCATCGGTTCTGGCGCAGTGACCGCGCCCTTCACCGAAGCGATGAATTCCGACTGTTTCATCGTGATCGGCGCCAACCCGACCGAAAACCATCCTGTCGCTGCAACCTTCTTCAAGAACTCGGCCAAACGCGGCGCCAAGCTCATTGTCATGGACCCCCGCGGTCAGGCGCTCAAGAAACACGCCACCCACCTGCTCCAGTTCAAGCCAGGTGGCGATGTCTCCATGCTCAACGCCATCATGCACGTGATCGTCGAGGAAGAGCTCTACGACCAGCAGTACATCCAGGCGATGACCGAGGGCTTTGATGAGCTAAAGGCCCATCTCAAGGACTTCACGCCCGAAGCCATGGAGCCGATCTGCGGCATTCCCGCCGATACCCTGCGCGAGGTTGCCCGCACCTATGCACGGGCCGAGCGCGCCATGATCTTCTGGGGCATGGGCATCAGCCAGCACATTCACGGCACCGACAATTCCCGTTGCCTGATCGCGCTGTCGCTCATGACCGGCCACACCGGCCGTCCCGGCACCGGCCTGCACCCCCTGCGCGGTCAGAACAATGTGCAGGGCGCATCCGACGCCGGCCTGATCCCGATGGTCTTCCCCGACTACAAGCCCGTCGCCAATGCCGACAACAAGGCCCGTTTCGAGGAGCTCTGGAACGCCGAACTCGACAGCAATCCCGGTCTTACCGTGGTCGAGATCATGGATGCCATCCATCACGGCAAGCTCCATGGCATGTACATCATGGGTGAAAACCCGGCCATGTCGGACCCCAATGCCAACCATGCGCGCGATGCCCTGGCCATGCTCGACCATCTGGTCGTCCAGGACCTCTTCCTCACCGAAACTGCCATGTTTGCCGATGTCGTGCTGCCCGCCAGCGCCTGGCCGGAAAAAAACGGCACGGTCACCAACACCAACCGTCAGGTCCAGCGCGGTCGCAAGGCCGTTGAGATGCCCGGCGAGGCACGCCAGGACTGGGAGATCATCCAGTCGCTCGCACAGGGTCTGGGACTTCCCTGGAACTACGGCGATATCTCCGACGTGTTCGAGGAAATGCGCCAGGCCATCCCCTCGATCACCGGCATCACCTGGGACCGCGTCAGCGAAGCCGATGTCGTGACCTATCCCTGCCTGTCGGCCGAAGACCCCGGCCAGCCCATCGTCTTCTCGGAAGAATTCCCGACCCCGTCCAAGCGCGGCAAGATGGTCCCGGCCAACATCATCAAGCCCGACGAGTTGCCCGACGAAGAGTTCCCCATGGTGCTCACCACGGGTCGCCAGCTCGAACACTGGCATACCGGTTCCATGACCCGGCGCGCGACCTACCTGGACTCGCTTGAGCCGGAAGCCATCGCCACCATGGCCCCGGTCGACATGGAACGTCTGGGCATTGCCCCGGGCGAAGCCATCCGCATCGAAACCCGCCGCGGCGCCATCGAAGCCAAGGCCCGCATCGATGCCGGCATCCAGCCCGGCATGATCTTCGTGCCGTTCTGCTACGCCGAAGCCTCGGCCAACCGCCTCACCAACGCCGCACTCGATCCCTTCGGCAAGATCCCGGAGTTCAAGTTCTGCGCCGTCCGCGTCCAACGCGCCGCGATGGCTGACGCGGCGGAGTAAGCCACCAGACCATCGTATCATCCCGCAAACCGCAACGCGGTTATCCGGGACCTCGATAGCGCGGCACAAAATAGGATTGAGTGTCACCCCGGACAGCGCGTAGCGCTGATCCGGGGCCTCGAACGTTCGGCGCTAACCTATCGAGATCCCGGCTGTCCGCTGCGCTGCGGCCGGGATGACAACAGTTTTTCAGTTATCCCAGCGCGATCTCATCAAACAGATCGCGCCATTCCGGGTTGGCTTTCTCGATCAACTCGATCTTCCATTTCCTGCGCCAACGCTTGAGTCGTTTTTCGTAGCCAATCGCTTCGTGCACGTCCTCAAACATCTCGAAGTACACGAGCCGTTTAAGACCCCACCTTCGTGTAAATCCGGGCAGAATGTCCTCACGATGCTCCCAAACTCTCTTGCCCAAATCACCTGTGACACCAACGTAGAGCGGCCCTTCTCGCCGCGAAGTCATGATGTAGACAAAATAGGTCTCAGTTAGCATGCCTGGAGCCTGCTCCAACAAAACAGCTCAGTCAGCTTCAAAAAACACCGTGTCATCCCGGAAACCGCAACGGGGTCATCCGGGGCTTTGATAGTCCAGCGCAGAACTCTCGAGGCCCCGGATCGGCGCGGCTGAAGCCGCTTGTCCGGGGTGACACCAGATTTCAACCGGAGCAAGGGCGGTATCTGCTATGCTGGCTCACCGCTAATCATAGTTGAGCGCCACCCATGACCTTCTCCCACATCTGGTCTGATCGCTGGTCTGATCCCCGTGTCATCTTCGATGGCCTGTCGGACGACTACGACCGTTACCGTCCCCGCTATGCGCAGGCCTCCCTCGACCGCATGCTCAAACGGGTCGGCGCGACCAACTGCGTGCTCGATCTGGGCTGCGGCACGGGCATTCTCACGCGCGCTCTCAAACCCATGGTCAGAGATGCTTTGGTGATCGGCGCCGATCCCGGTGGCGACATGCTCGATGAAGCAGCCAGGTCCGACACCACGAACACCATCGTCTGGCTCAACTGCCGGGCTGAACAACTGGCCGTGGCCGATGACAGCCTTGACCTCATGACCGCTGCCCAGGCCGCCCACTGGTTCGACCGCCCTGCCTTCTACGAGGAATCCAGACGCACCCTGCGTCCCGGCGGCACCATGGCGATCCTCTACAACAACCGCGTGCGCGGCGAACCCGTTGCCGAAGCCCACGAAGCCGTCCTGGAAGCCACCACGCCCGGCTATACGCGCGAGTATCGCGACTTCGATGTCGTCATGGAACTCTCCTGCCTGCCCGGCACCAGCGACGTGTTGGTGGACCGCGAAGTCTGGGACTGGGTCATGACCTTCGAGGACTTCATCGGCTACGTACGCTCAACCTCGCACTACAAGGTTGCCTGCGCCAGCAGCAGCGAAGAAAACATGCTGATCGCCTATGCCAATGCTCTGGGCCCTCTCGCCCAGGAGGATGGCACTCTGCACGTCCCCTACGAGACCATCGTGACCTCGGCCCGATTCGGCTGAACCGTTAGGCGCCCATTCTTGCCAGCTGCGAGCCTCGCCTTATAGTCTTGCGCTCCAGAACAGGATCCGGAATGGAGCAGGCAGGGCATGGCCACGACCGAGTACGATTACATCATCATCGGCGGCGGTTCGGCCGGCTGCACCCTGGCCGCGCGGCTCACGGAGGATCCCTCCATCTCGGTGCTGCTGATCGAAGCAGGTGCCAGCAAGGGTGGCATTCTGGATTTCTGGAAGATCGAGATGCCGGCAGCCTTCGACAAGGCCTGGATCGACCCCAAATACAACTGGATGTACCACGGCGAGGAAGAAGCAGCCCTCAACAACCGCCGGGTGTTCCAGCCCCGTGGCAAGGTTCTGGGCGGTTCCTCCGCCATCAACGGTATGTGTTTCATCCGTGGCCATGCGCTTGATTTCGAACGTTGGGTGTCCGAAGACGCAGAAGGCTGGTCCTGGCAGGAAGTCCTGCCCTACTTCAAGCGCCTGGAAACCTGGCAGGGCGGCGAAAACAAATGGCGCGGCGGCAGTGGGCCCATGCAGATCCGCAAGGGCGATCACGACTGTGAGCTTTACGATGTCTTTCTGCGCGCCGGTCAACAAATGGGCGCGCCCGCAAGTGACGATATCAACGGCGAACATCAGGAAGGCTTCGGCGCGTTTCAGATGAACGTCGACAACGGCGTGCGCGCTTCCACGGCACAGGCCTATATCCGCCCCAACCAGGGGCGCGAAAACCTCACCGTCATGGACCGCTGCCACGCCAACAACCTCACCATCGAAGGCAATCGCGTCTCAGGCCTTTCGTTCACTCGCGGCGGTGTGGAACAGCAGGCCAGAGCCCGGCGTGAAGTGATCCTTTCCAGCGGTGCAATCAACTCGCCCCAGCTTCTCATGCTCTCGGGCATCGGTCCGGCTGACCACCTCAGGGAAGTGGGCATCGACTGCAAGGTCGATCTGCCCGGCGTTGGCCAGAACCTCCACGATCATCCCATCATCTACATGAAGTTCGAGATCGACAAACCGGTCTCGGTCAGCAAGTACCTTCGTCCCGATCGCAAGCTGATGGTGGGCGCCCAGTGGCTCACCACCCACACCGGCCCTGGTGCCACCAACAACGTCGAGACCTGTGCCCTGCTGCGCACCGACCCCGGCGTGGCCCACCCCGATATCCTTATCCAGTTCCTGGCCGCCGTGATGGATCACGACGATGGCCTCAGCCACGAACTTCACGGCTTTTCCTACGCCATCGGTCCCACGCGGGTTGAAGCGACCGGCTGGGTCAAACTCAACGCCGAGAACCCTGCCGGAGGACCCCGCATCCGGTCGAACTTCCTCACCACCGACTACGACCTCAATCAGATGCGCCACACCCTGCGCATCGGCCGCGAGGTCGCCTCACAGAAAGCCCATGATTATCTGGGCGCCAGGGAAGTCGACCCCGGCAAGGGCATCAACACGCAAGCCGAGATCGACGAATACCTGCGCGACAACACCAACGGCGATTTCCACCTCTGCGGCACCTGTAAGATGGGCACCGACCGCATGGCCGTCGTCGACCCGCAATTGCGCCTGCACGGCATCGAAGGGCTGCGCGTCGTCGATGCGTCGGTCATGCCCAGCATCGTCAGCGCCAACACCAACGCCACCACCATCATGATCGGCGAAAAAGC
>CALIUG010000224.1 GCA_938048755.1 uncultured Alphaproteobacteria bacterium | reverse complement strand
GTGCGACCGATCTTGATGATGGAATCGAACGCCTCGGCCTTGGCAACCAGGGCTTCATGGAGATGGGTCAGGGCCGGGATGAGCGCGTGGCACGCTTCCGTGGCGACGGCGATGTGCATGGCCGTGGGGAAGCTGTCGTTGGACGACTGGCTCATGTTGACATGGTCGTTGGGGTGAACCGGGGACTTGGAGCCGATGACGCCGCCCATGATCTCGATCGCCCGGTTCGAGATGACCTCGTTGACGTTCATGTTGGTCTGAGTGCCCGAACCAGTCTGCCAGACAACAAGCGGGAAATGATCGGCCAGCGTGCCGTTGATGACTTCGCCCGCTGCCCTCTGGATGGCTTCCGAGAGGCTGTGATCAAGGCGCCCGGCGTTTTCGTTCACGCGGGCGGCGGCCTTCTTGACCGTGCCATAGGCGCGGATGAGCGGGTCCGGCATGCGCTCGCCACCGATCTTGAAGTTCATCAGGGACCGTTCGGTCTGCGCGCCCCAGTAACGGTCGGCGGCGACTTCCATCTCGCCCAGTGAGTCGGTCTCGATACGTGTTTCGGCCATGGTCAATCCCCGGTCCTGATTTCCGATGCCTGACTAACACAGTTGCAGGCGCGATGCGTAGTCTGTGCCCGAGATTTGGCGACACTTCCGGTTTCTTGGATGCTGGACCAGGCCGCAAGAAGATCGGCAGTCTGCGGGGGCAGGTTTGCGGACCGTTCGGAGGCGGCCCTCTACACGCGAACTGACGTTTCGTTGAGATCAGTTTATTCGGACTGCCCGAATTGCGCCCCATATCGGTCATGGGGGCGGTGAACCGTCTCTTTCGATCATCGCCAAACAATGCAATCCAGGGAAATCCAATATGCAAATTTCAGGTTCCGTTTACGGTGCTTTTGATGCCGCGCGCCGTACGTTCATCATGGGTGTGCTCGCAGCGGGCGTTACACTCGGCACTGCCGTGGGCGCTGCACAGGCCGAAGAGGCAGTCAACGCGCTGCCGGACGGCACCGCCATGGACGGCTTCGATGTGGTCGCCTACTTCGACGGTGCGCCGGCCAAGGGCGATGCAGACTATGCGGTCGACTACAAGGGCAAGACCTGGCTGTTCAGCTCGCAGGAACATGCCTCTGATTTCGCCGCCGATCCCGCACGGTACGAGCCCCAGCACAATGGGTGGTGTTCGTACGCCGTGTCCGAAGGCTACGGCGCAGAGGTCGATTTTGTGAACGGCTGGTCCGTGATCGACGACAAGCTCTATCTCAACTGGGATGCCGAAACCCGCGAGGCGTTTCTTGCCGAACAGTCAACCCGCATCAGTCAAGCTGAAGCCAACTGGCCGGAACTTCACGCTGGCCGCGTCGACGGTTCGGCCGACCTCTACACCCATGCCGGTGAAGGTGCTGATATCTCCCATCCCCAGCAGCTGAACTGATCAGACCGCCTGTAACTGAGTGCCTGTAGAAGGGGCGACCGTGCAGCGATGCCGGTCGCCCCTTTGTTTTTGTTGCGGCTTCCGGTCAGAGGGTGGCTATCCAACCGCTTCGATCGGCGCACCTTCCAGCGCCGTGGACGGCTGGCCGTCCGGACCGACCGGTACGTCGCCCGTCAGGGTGACGCGGTAGAACTGACGCTCGAACTCGGTGGCGAAAATGTCGGTGGGGGCAAGGTGCGCGGTGGCGCGGTTGTCCCAGAAGGCAATCGCGCCTTCGCTCCAGCGGAAGCGCACGGTGAACTCCGGGCGGATCATGTGTTCGTAGAGCATTTCCATCAGGTGCCCGCCTTCCTGGGGTGTCAGGCCTGTGATGGAACGCAGGAAGCCTGGATTGACGTAAAGCACCTTCTCGCCGGTTTCGGGATGCACTCGGACCAGGGGATGTTCCGACACCATCATGCGGTTGGCCACGGCGCGGTCGTAGTCGGTGAGGTCCCGGCGCGAGCGTGGCTCGTCGAAGCGGTGCACGCCGCGCAGGCCGCAGATGAAAGCCTGCATGACCGGCGAAAGCGCGTCATACGCTGCGGCCAGATTGGTCCACTGGGTGTCACCGCCATAAGGCGGCACGGTGACGCCGCGCAGGATGGAGGCCATCGGCGGATTGATCGCCGCGGTGATGTCGGTATGCCAACCGGTCCAGGGCCGCACCGCATAGGCATCTTTGGTGCTGTTCGCGGTCCGGTGTTTGGCGATGGAATAGATCTCGGGGTGTTCGTCATCCCCACCGCCGAAGACGACATGGGCCGGGGTGGGATCACCGAACTGGCGCGCAAAGGCGACATGCTGGGCATGGTCGAGATGCTGGTCGCGGAAGAAGACGACCTTCCATTGCAGCAGGGTATCGCGGATCGCCTTTACCGTGTCGGGTGCCAGCGGCTTGCGGAGATCGACACCGCCGATTTCCGCGCCGATATGAACCGCAAGCGGCGTAACCTCGATGGCGGCCTGCCCTGTCATGACGCCGGCGTCCCGAACCTTCAGTCCGGCATCACGGCGTCGAGGTCACCGGCGTCGTGGCGTTCGCGGATCTTGCCCTCGCCGTCGAGGTTGACCCTGCGCCCGCGTTTGACGGCGGGGCGTTCGGCAATCTCGCGTTCCCAGCGCACGACGTTCTTGTAGGACGCGCCTTCCAGGAAAACCTCGGCGTTATTGTAGGAATTGCCTGCCGTCACGGCGCCATACCAGGGCCAGATCGCCATATCGGCGATGGTGTAGGCATCACCGGCCATATAACGGTGGTCGGCGAGGTGCCGGTCGAGCACATCAAGCTGGCGCTTGGCTTCCATGGCGAAGCGGTCGATGGCGTACTGGATCTTGAACGGCGCATAGGCATAGAAGTGCCCGAAGCCGCCGCCCAGATAGGGCGCGCTACCCATCTGCCAGAACAGCCAGTTCAGGCACTCGGTACGCCCGGCGTGATAGGCGGGCAGGAAGGCGCCGAACTTCTCGGCGAGATAGAGCAGGATCGAACCGGACTCGAAGACGCGCGTGGCCGGATCGGTGGTGGTGTCGAGGAGCGCCGGAATCTTGGAGTTGGGATTGATGCCGACAAAACCATTGCCGAACTGGTCTCCCTCGCCGATATCGATGTACCAGGCGTCATACTCCGCGCCAGAGTGACCGGCCGCGAGCAGCTCCTCGAGCAGGATCGTGACCTTGATGCCGTTGGGCGTGCCCAGGGAATGGAGCTGCAGGGGATGTTTGCCCACGGGAAGTTCCTTGTCGTGGGTCGGCCCTGCGATCGGCCGGTTGGTGCTGGCAAACGCGCCGCCGTTTTCGCTCTCCCATGTCCATACTTCAGGGGGTTCGTAACCTGCCGGTTGGTTCTCACTCATGATCTCTGTTCAGCCCTTGTGGTGATGGAGGCAGCCTTGCGCTGCGGATGGATGGGTTATTTGGGGGCGTTGGGCGCAAAATTCAAAAGCATCGGGGGCTGGTCTCACGACGAAGTGTCCATGACCGCCGCTCTGATCGCCGGCAAAGCCCCGGGGCAGGGGCAGGAGAGGGCCAGCCGGTTTTTCAGGTTCAACCCCATGCAAAGTAGAAAGCCGGGTTAATCCGTGCCGGGATGGCATGTGCGCCAGTCCGGAATTTCGTTCAGATCCATGACCAAGGATGATCCCCGGATTCGGGGGGATAGCAAGGGGTATGTGGCAAACCCCAAAAAGGCACTCTCTTGTAACTATAGCACTCAGTGTTATATTATTTAGAGTGACCGTGGTGGGAGCACGCGTACCTTGCGGGTTTTCAAGACCAAGTGGTTTGTCCGGTTTGCCAGGCAAGAAGGCCTTACCGACGCAATGCTGTGTGATGCGGTCGCACGGGCAGCTAACGGCCTGATTGATGCTGACCTAGGTGGTGATGTGATCAAGCAACGGATCGCCAGGCCCAACGAGGGCAGGTCGGGAGGATACAGGACCGTGATGTTGTATCGGACCAACGACAAGGCCTTTTTCGTGTTTGGCTTTCCCAAGAGCGCACGGGAGAACCTGCGACGTGACGAGTTAAGAGGGTTCAAGGAATTGGCCAAAAACATGTTCGGCCTGGATAGTGTTGCTCTGAGGAAGGCGCTCAAGACCGGTGCAATTGTGGAGGTAAAGTTTGATGAACAAGACGTATCGAAGTGACGCTCTGGCAGCGATTCATGAGACGGTTTCTGACCTCCATGACGCAGGTGCCATGGACAAGCGCACGTTGCGCAAGTTCGACGAACTTTGCCTGACGCCCGTTCAGCGCATGAAGCCTGAGGAGATCAGGTCTCTGCGGGAAAGGGAAAAAGTGAGCCAGGCGGTTCTCGCGCTCCATCTCAACGTTTCCAAGGGACTTGTCAGCCAATGGGAGCGTGGCGAGAAGCACCCCGCCGGGCCGTCACTGAAGCTGCTGTCACTCGTGCAGAAGAAGGGCCTAGAGGCGATTGCTTGACTGATTTGGTGGCAGAACAATCACGCTCGCGCGTGAAACGGTAGTTCAGTGAGCGTTCACTGAAACTCGAAGTCGAGTACAGAGGGTCGATAGGCGGCTTTTGGAGTTTTGATGCTTCAACCTGAATTGGAAGTGATTCTGCGGCGATATGTCGGAGGGCGTCGTGACCTGCTCCCCGAAAACTGGTCCATGCTGAATGAGCGAGTCCGGCTAATCTGAACTCCACGGGAGGAGGAAGAGATGAGCCGGAAGAGATATACGCCTGAGCAGATCATTGGCTTTCTGCGGGAGGCCGAGGA
>CALIUG010000223.1 GCA_938048755.1 uncultured Alphaproteobacteria bacterium | reverse complement strand
GCAGGCCCTGCGCATCGACCCGTTTTTCGAGGATGCCATGCGCTGCCATATGCGTGTGGCCGCCCTATCGGGTCGCAGAGCCGATGCACTTTCGGGTTACGAGACCTTTTCAAGCCTGCTGCGCCGTGAATTCGGCATCCTCCCCCAGGAAGAGACCACCGCGCTTTCCGCCGAGATTCGCGCCGGGTCCCTGGTTGCAGTCGAACCCGAGCCTGAACCGCTCCCCGATATGGCGTCCGCCGATGCAAGCCCAGCTCTGACGCCCCGCCCGGCCGAACTGCGGCAGGCAACCGCCCTGGTGGTGGAGATCGACAACTTCACCGACATCGCAGCCAGCCTTGCGCCTGAAGACTCAGCGGAACTCCTCAACCGCTACTTCGCTGTCGTGGACGACGCCATTGTTGCCTTCGGAGGCTCCATTTCCGATCACGTGGCCGACAGCGCCATGGCCCTTTTCGGGCTGCCGACCGTGCATGAAGACGACCCCAATCGTGCCCTGCGCACCGCCCTTGCCATCCGCGAGGGCTGCCGCGACATCATGGCCGTTGACGAACCCCTGGCACTGCACATGGCGCTCTCCACCGGTCAGGTCCTCTCTGCCCAAGTCGGCAGTGTGCATTTCCGCAAGTACACCGCCACCGGGGAAACCATCAATCTTGCCTGGTGGCTGGCACAAAACACCACGCCCGGAGACATTCTGCTCACCGAAGAAACCCGCCAGGCCCTGCGCATGCCGATCGGCCTGCACCCTGCGGAACTTTCCGAACCGGTTCCGTGACAATCCGGCGTTGTCTGGTCTCTCTCGGATTCAGACGTCACCGAAGAGACCGACGAGACCCGACCCTTCGTCGGACGGCGTCTGGAACAACGCCAGATCGAGGGTCTTGTGGAGGCCTGTCAGGAACGTGGCATGGGTCATGTCCTGGTGCTGCGTGGCGAAGCCGGCATCGGCAAATCGCGCCTGATCGCCTGAGCGCGCGATCATGCCCATCACCACGGCCTGGGGGTCAATCTGGCGCGTGTGTTCGACTTCGGCTCGGCCAGCAGCCGCCATGTCATCAAGAGCCTGGTACTGGACCTGCTTGATGTTCCCCACGATGCCAGCGCCTCTCAACGACGTGCCGCCATCGACAAGGCAATGGCAGATGGCGTGATCAGTGCCAGCCAGGAGGTGCTTGTCACCAATCTGTTCGACCTTCCCATGTCGACCGATGACGTCAGCGTCTATGCCGCCATGAACGGCGATGAGCGACATGCGGCGCGCAGAGCCATTCTGGCCTCGCTCGTGCGTTGGCGCGCGGCACAGAATCCGGTGATGATTGTGGTTGAAGACGTCCATTGGGCCGATGAGGTCACCATCAACTATCTCGCCGATCTCGCCGCTTCCATGCGCGATTGCCCCACACTGATGCTGATGACGACCCGGATCGAGAACGACCCCATCGACGCGCGCTGGCGTGTTCTGGCGGGTGGCGCACCGGTCACCACCATGGACCTTGGCCCGCTATCGCCGGGCGAGGCACAGATTCTCGCCCGCTCCTATGGCGAAGGAAGTGAGCGGTTCCAGGAAGCCTGCGTTCAGCGTGCGGCCGGCCATCCTCTGTTTCTCGATCAGTTGCTCGCCAATCCAGACCTTGGCGCCGACAACCTGCCTGCCTCGATCCGTTCCATCGTGCTCGCAAAACTTGACCGCCTGGCACCCGATGAGCGTCGGGCAACGCAGGCAGCTTCTGTTCTTGGCCAGCAGTTCTGGACCTCGGCTCTGCGCCACCTGATTGATGACGCCGGCTTTGACCCCGAGCGCCTGATCCCCGGCGGCCTGGTCGTGGCCGACGGCAAGGACTTTCAGTTTTCCCATGCCATGGTGCACGAGGCGATCCGGCAATCGCTGCTGCCGGGTGCTCGTCGCAGTCTGCACCTGAAGGCTGCCCAATGGTTCGAAGACCGTGATTGGGTGCTTCAGGCAGAACACTACGCTGCGGCAGACGATCCCCGCGCCTGCGAAGCTTTTCTGGCCGCCGCCAGGCTCGAGGTCGAACGCCTGCGTTACCAGCGTGCGTTCCAGCTGGTTGAACGTGCGCTGGCGTTCATCGGGAATCACGCCCAGGACTGCCCTGCCCATGAGGGCCTTCTGGAACTTCACAACGAGCTTTCAAGCCAACTGGACAATGCATCGAGCGCCCGTTAGGTCAGGCGCTCATCTTTCTCTGCCCAGGAGCACGGCATGTCCATTGCCGCACCTTTTGCCGAATTTCGCATCACTGTGGAGCCCGAATTCGTCGACCACAACGGTCACATGGGAATCCGCTCCTATACCGCCCTGTTCGACAAGGCGACGGGGCCTTTCTACGAGTTTCTCAACATCTCGCGCGCCAATGTCCGCACCCATGGCGGCACCATCTTTGCGCTTCAGGATACCGCCTGGTACCGGCGTGAGGTCATGCAGGGTGATCCCCTGCTCATCACGTCCCAGCTGATCAGCCACGACCACAACAAGGTGGTGTCGTTCATGACCATGCATCAGACACGCGACAACTACGAAGCCGCCATGTTCGAAATCATCGAGATCTTCATCGATCAGGAAACGCGCAAGCCCAAACCCTTTCCCGAAGTCATCGCCACGCGACTGGCCGAGGTTCAGAAAGCACATGATGCCCTGCCGCGCCCTGCACTCTCGGGCCAGGGTGTCGGCCTCAAGCGCAAGAGCGGCTGACCCCCGCACATGAAACCCGAACAATTCGATGTGGTGGTCATCGGCGGCGGTGCGGCCGGGCTGATGTGCGCCATGACGGCCGGACAGCGCGGCCGGAAGGTGCTGGTGCTCGAGCATGCCGAAAAGGTCGGCAAGAAAATCCTGATCTCCGGCGGCGGCCGCTGCAACTTCACCAATCTTGATGCCAGACCGGAGGCATTCCTTTCCGACAATCCTCACTTCTGCAAATCGGCGCTGGCGCGCTACACCCAGCATGATTTCATTGAACTGGTGGATCGCCACGGCATCGCCTGGCACGAGAAAATGCTGGGCCAGCTTTTCTGCGATGGCTCTGCGCGCCAGATCGTCGCCATGCTGCTCGCCGAATGTCAGGCCGAAGGAGTCGAGGTCCGGGTTGACACCAGAGTCGAGCAAATCACCCACGCTGACGGCTATCGCATTCATCTGGCGGGACAGGTCATCGACACATCGGCTCTGGTGCTCGCATCAGGCGGCCTGTCGATCCCCAAGATGGGCGCAACGGGCTTCGCCCACCGCATCGCGCGGCAGTTCGGCCTTGCCCTGACCGAAACACGCCCTGCCCTGGTGCCCTTCACCTTTGAGGGCGAAGAACTCGAGATGATGCGGAGCCTGAGTGGAGCCTCGCTCGACTGCATCGCAAAGGCCGGCGGCGCACAGTTTCAGGAAGCCATGTTGTTTACCCATCGCGGGCTGTCAGGTCCCGCAATCCTCCAGATTTCCTCCTCCTGGCGCGAGGGCGAGGAGATCGTACTCAACATGCTTCCGGGCGTGGACGCCGGCGAACGGCTGCTGACCGGCAAACGCGACGACCCCAGGACAATGCCGGCCACGCTCCTTTCCGGATTTTTCCCCCAACGCCTGGCTCAGGCGCTTGCAGCACGGCATCTCAAGCCCAAGGCAATGGCCGAGCAGAACGACAAGGCGCTGGCCAGTCTCGCAAGCACCTTGAACGGCTGGCACCTGCGCCCTTCCGGAACCGAGGGTTACGCCAAGGCGGAGGTCACGTTGGGCGGCATCGACACCACCGAACTTTCATCTAAAACCATGGAGGCCCGGCAGGTGCCGGGCCTCTTTGTCATTGGCGAAGCCGTCGATGTCACGGGATGGCTTGGCGGCTACAACTTCCAATGGGCCTGGTCCAGCGGCTGGGCCGCAGGCATGGCCGTCTGAAATCTCAAGGTGAGTCAGAGCTGGGTGCGCCGGCACGAAAGGCCTTGATGGCATTACCCGCTGCCCACTGGATCATGCGCAGTTCGCTGAGCAGCGTGATGAAACGGTAACCCAGCTTCTGCATGCGCAGCGCATACTCCACGGAGCCCGTATGGATGCCTGCCGGAATGCCGTGATGCTGGCAGCGCTCGGCAATGTGTTCGATGGCGGCCATGACCTTGGGGAACTCCGGATCGAACCCGGCAGCCGTCCCGAGACTCACGGAAAGGTCCGAAGGGCCGACAAAAATGCCATCAAGACCGGGCGTCGTGAGGATCTCATCGAGCCTGTCGACGGCCTGAGAGGTTTCGATCATGGCAATCGCCAGCACCGTGGTGTTGGCATTGGGAATATAGTCAGACCCGGCATACATGCCGGCACGGATCGGGCCGACACTGCGGTAGCCGTCAGGGAAATAGCGGCACGCACCGATGAACTGCTCGCATTCCTCGCGGCTGTTGATCATGGGACAGATGATGCCATAGGCGCCCGCGTCCAGAAGCTTCTGCACCATGACAGGCTCGTTCCAGGGGCAGCGGGCCAGCGGCACGGTGTCGGTCTGGGAAATCGCCTGGAGCATGGTAACGGCATCTGAATAAT
The DNA here is from genome assembly GCA_938048755.1 of uncultured Alphaproteobacteria bacterium. GTDB lineage: Bacteria > Pseudomonadota > Alphaproteobacteria > SP197 > SP197 > SP197. The sequence continues at coordinate 380 of CALIUG010000223.1, read as the reverse complement.
CGACCAGACCGTGCTGGAGGTCGATCGTCACACTGTCCCAGTCCTGACGGGCCATGACTTCGGCGGTGACGCTGCCGGGCGATGCGAGCCAGCCGTTGAACACGGTGCCGCCCTCAGCCCAGATCTTCTTGATGTTGTTTTCGCGCACCGTCGTCTCCCTTGTATTGCTTAATGACCGGCCACTTCCTAGCATGGTTTTCCATTCACGCGAGGCCCTTGGTGGCACCATGCAGAGCTTCCAGGTCATCGACACCCACACCGCGGGCCATCCCACACGCGCCATCATGGGTGGCATGCCGCCCCTCAAGGGCGACACCGTGCTTGCCCGGCGTGATGACTTCCGCGCACACCATGACCACCTGCGCGGACGTCTCCTGCAC
>CALIUG010000222.1 GCA_938048755.1 uncultured Alphaproteobacteria bacterium | reverse complement strand
GTCTTGAAACACCATGGGGAGTCCCATGAAAGCATCCGATCTCTTTGTCCGTTGCCTAGAGGAAGAAGGCGTCGAACGCATCTTTGGGGTTCCCGGTGAGGAAAATGCCGATCTGATGATGTCGCTGGAAAACAGCAGCATCGAATTTGTCCTTTGCCGCCACGAGCAGGCAGCCGCCTTCATGGCCGATGGATATGGACGGTTGACCGGCAAGGCTGCGGTATGTCTGGCGACGCTGGGGCCGGGAGCAACGAACCTGGTGACCGGTCTGGCCGATGCCAACATGGATCGCGCACCTGTGGTCGCCATCGTGGGGCAGGGCAGCACGCGGCGCCTGCACAAGGAAAGCCACCAGAACATGGATACGATCGACCTGCTGAAACCCATCAGCAAGTGGGCGTTTTCCGTGCATCGCGGTGCTGCGATCCCGGAAATGGTGCGCAAGGCCTTCAAGATTGCCGAACAGGAAAAACCCGGTGTGACCGTCCTGGAACTGCCCGAGGACATCGCCAAGGAGCAGGTCGAGAACGCGCCGATCACCCCGCGCAAGACCCGCCGAGCGGCGGCCGACTACAAGGCCGTGCAGCAGGCTGTGGATCTGATCGCCAATGCCAAGAACCCGGTCATCATTTCGGGCAACGGCGCAATCCGAAAACGTGCTGCCAAGCAATTGCGCCGGCTGGCGCGCAAGACTGGCATTGCCGTCATCAACACGTTCATGGGCAAGGGCGCGATGCCCCGGGATGACAAACATTGCCTGTTCACCATCGGCCTGCAGCAGCGCGATCACGCCAATGCGGCACTGGATGCCTCCGATGTCGTGATCGCGGTAGGTTACGATCTTGTTGAGTTCGCCCCGTCGCACTGGAACAAGCGCGGCGGCAAGAAGATCATCCATATCGACTTCATGCCGGCCGAAGTGGATGAGGATTACGACGTCGATGTCGAGGTTGTCGCGGACGTCGCCGACGCCCTCTGGCAGATCAACGAACGGCTGAACGATGAATACGGTGACAGCCTGCCGCTGTTCGATATCGGCAAGCGCCAGGCCCTGCGCAACACCATTCTGGAAGACCTGAATGCCGAGAACGATGACCCCTCGTTCCCCATGAAACCCCAGAAGATTCTGAATGTCGTGCGCGACTTCATGGACCCCGAAGACATCCTTCTGTCGGATGTCGGTGCCCACAAGATGTGGGTCTCGCGTTACTACCAGTGCGATGAGGCCAACACTTGCCTTATCTCCAACGGCTTCTGCTCCATGGGATTTGCCTTTCCCGCGGGCATGGGCGCGAAATATGCGTTCCCCGACCGGCGCATTCTTTCGATCTGCGGTGATGCCGGTTTCATGATGAATGTGCAGGACTTCGAAACCGCGGTGCGCAAGAAGCTGAACGTGGTGGCGCTGATCTGGCTGGACGGCGAATACGGCCTGATCAAGTGGAAGCAGCAGAACCAGTTCGACGGCAGCCACAGCGATCTTGCCTTCCACAATCCCGATTTCGAGATGCTGGCCCATGCCTTTGGCGGCTGGGGACGCACCCTGACCTCGCCCGATCAACTGACCGGTGCGCTGGAAGAAGCGTTTGCCCAGGAGGGCCCCGCAATCATCGCGCTGCCGGTCGAATACGCGGAAAACAGGAAATTGACCAAACGTTTGGGCGATCTGCAGTTCTCGATCTAGCGTAGAAGGGCGATCACGGATAAGAAGGCGCTATTGACGTCTGGAGTCCGCCTTTGATCGCTGAAATCGGCCACTTCGCTCTTGTTCTGGCGTTCTGCGTTGCCCTGGTACAGGGAAGCGTGCCGCTGTGGGGCGCGTGGCGCGGCAACGGTGCGATGATGGCGCTGGCGCCCGGTGCCGCCCTGGCACAGGTCGTTCTGATCAGCATCGCGTTTGCATCGCTGATGTACGCCTATGTGGTTTCGGACTTTTCGGTCGCGAACGTCTACGAGAACTCCCATTCGCTCAAGCCCATGCTCTACAAGGTCTCGGGCGTGTGGGGGAATCATGAGGGCTCGCTCCTGCTCTGGGTCCTGATCCTGGCGCTGTTCGGAACTGCTGTGGCGTTCATGGGCGCAAACCTGCCGCTGACTCTGCGTTCGCGGGTGCTGGCGGTTCAGGGATTGATTGCCGCCGGTTTCCTGGCGTTTTCGCTGTTCACCTCCAATCCGTTCCTGCGCCTTGATCCAGCCCCGCTGGACGGGCGGGACCTCAACCCGCTGCTGCAGGATCCTGGTCTGGCCTTCCATCCGCCGTTTCTCTATCTGGGCTATGTCGGCTTCTCGATGGCCTTTTCCTTTGCCGTTGCGGCCCTGTTGGAGGGCCGCGTCGATGCCGCATGGGCGCGCTGGGTGCGGCCCTGGACTCTTGCCGCCTGGACCAGCCTGACCCTGGGCATCGCCATGGGTAGCTGGTGGGCCTATTACGAACTCGGCTGGGGTGGCTGGTGGTTCTGGGATCCGGTCGAAAATGCCTCGTTCATGCCCTGGCTTGCCGGCACGGCCCTGCTCCATTCCGCGATTGTCACCGAAAAGCGTGGTGCGTTGAAAAGCTGGACCGTGCTGCTGGCGATCATCGCCTTTTCGCTCAGCCTGCTCGGCACCTTCCTGGTGCGCTCGGGCGTGCTGACCTCGGTCCATGCCTTCGCGACCGATCCGACGCGCGGCATCTTCATCCTGTTGCTTTTGATTGTGGCCATCGGCGGCTCTCTGGCGCTGTATGCCTGGCGCGCGCCAACCCTGAAGGCAGACGGTCTGTTTGCGCCGATCAGCCGGGAAGGGGCCCTGGTGCTGAACAACCTCCTGCTCGCCACAGCCTGTTTCACGGTTCTGGTCGGGACGCTTTATCCCCTGCTGCTCGATGTCATCGGCGGAGCCAAGGTTTCGGTCGGACCGCCGTTCTTCGAGCTGACCTTCGTTCCCCTGATGGTGCCGTTGTTGCTCGCCATGGCGGCAGGGCCGCTGATGCCCTGGAAGCGGGCCGACCTGCGGGGTGTGCTTTCGCGCATGAAGGCGGTTGTGTTTTTCAGTCTTGCGCTCTGGGGTGCGGTCTGGTGGTACGCCACGGACCTCTCGCCGCTGCCGGCCTTTGGTATTGCACTGGCGACCTGGATTGCCGCGGGCGCACTGCTCGAGTTCGGCGAACGCATTCAGCTATTCCGCATCAAACCGGGCCAGAGTTGGGGCCGTGCAGTGGGCCTCCCGCGTTCGGCCTATGGCATGACCTTGTCCCATCTGGGCGTGGCGGTGCTGGTTGCGGGAATCACGGCCTCGTCGGCATGGCAGACCGAGATCATCCGCGCGATGCTGCCCGGCGATAGCCAGGAGATCGCCGGTTACACGCTTGTCTTTGAAGGTGTCGTCCCAGGCCAGGGCCCTAACTACAGCTATGAGCGCGGTCAGTTCGCGGTTCTGCGCGATGGCGCGCAGATCGCCGTCATGGAGCCCGAGAAGCGCCAGTTCTTTGTCCAGACCATGCTTACAACCGAAGCTGCGATCCGCACCACCCTGATGGCCGATCTCTATGTCGTGCTGGGCGATTCCGGCGAGGACGGAAGCTGGGCCGTGCGCATCTACTACAATCCGCTCGTGCCATGGATCTGGGGCGGCTGTCTGCTGATGGTCTTTGGCGGGCTGGTCAGCCTGACCGACCGGCGGCTGCGCCTTGCCATTCCCTCCCGTCGCAAGACCGCGGCCGCTGTCCAGCCACAGGCCGCATGATGCGTCTGGCCACGATCCTGCTGATGATGGTGCTGGCCGCACCGGTCTTTGCCGCGCAGCCCGACGAGATGCTGTCCGATCCGGCCATGGAGGAACGGGCGCGTGACATCAGCGCCGACCTGCGCTGCCTGGTCTGCCAGAACCAGTCGATTGATGACTCCGATGCGCCGCTGGCCCGCGATCTGCGCATTCTGGTACGCGAACGCCTGCTGGCCGGCGACACGAACCAGGAAGCCGTCGCCTACATCGTGGATCGCTACGGTGACTATGTTCTCCTGAAGCCGCCGTTCAATGTCCAGACCCTGCTGTTGTGGGCGGCTCCCCTGGGTGCGCTGGTCATCGGTACCGCGATTGTCGTGGTCTTCATGCGCCGTCGATCAAGCGCGCCGGTTGCGGTGAGCGAGGCGTTGACCCAGGAGGAGCAGGACCGCCTGAAGGACCTGATGCGGGGTGAGGGATCATGACCTTCCTGGTGCTGGGTCTTCTGGCCATCCTGACCGTGGCTCTGCTGGTCTATCCGGTCATCAATCGCGCCGGATCCGGCGCCGGTGCGGGAATCGAGGTTTACCGTGATCAGCTTGACGAGCTTGAGCGTGACCAGAAGTCGGGCCTGATCGATGCCGAGGCGGCCGGTTCGGCGCGACGCGAGATCGAGCGTCGCCTGCTGCGCGAGGACGCCCATCGATCACGTGCCGCCGGGACGGCAAAGGGATCGGGGCGCTGGTTCGTGCCAGCCGTCTGTGTTGCTGTCGTCGCCCTTGCCGTTGGCCTTTATGCCGATCTGGGTACGCCCGGCCTGCCCGATCAGCCTCTGCTGGCGCGCATGGACGCTCCCGCCCCGGAAGAAGGCAATGAACTTCAGCCGTTGATCACCCGGGCCGAGGCGCGGGTCAACAACGAACCCTTTGATCTGGAAGGATGGGTTCTGCTGGCCAACACCTATGCTTTTGCCGACCGCTACGGTGACGCGGCCAACGCCATGTCCGAAGCTGTCGCGCTGGACCCCAACAACGCCAGCACGCTTTCGGCTCTGGGCGAGTTCGTCACGCTTTCGCGCGGTGGTACCGTCACGCCTGCCGCACGTGTTGCCTTTTCCCAGGCGTTGGCGATCGACCCCACTGAACCGGTGGCGCGCTACTATGAAGGCGTCGCGCGGGCCCAGGACGGCGACGTTTCCGGTGCACTCAGGGTCTGGCAAGCCCTGCTTGCGGAATCAGCGCCTGATGCGCCGTGGGTCGAGCAGTTGCGGCTTCTTATTGCCGATGCGCAAGCCATGGGCGGAGACACCGGATCGCTTGCAGGGGATGACAGTCTGCCTTCGGGACCGACCCAGGAAGACATCGAAGCTGCGGCCGAGATGACCGAAGACGAGCAGATGGAGATGATCCGCGGCATGGTCGAGGGCCTTGCCCTGCGCCTGCAGGACGAACCCGACAATCTGGAAGGTTGGGCGCGGCTGGCGCAATCCTACGGAATTCTGGGCGAGTGGCGGAAAGCGCGTGATGCCTATGACCATGCGTTGACCCTGGCACCAGGCGATACCGGGCTGCTGGACGCCCTGTCCAACGCTGTTGCCGGTGCCGTGCAGGCAGAACCTGCCGTGCCTGAGTGGGCCGTGAGTGACATGGAACGTGTTCTGGCTGTGCTGCCCGGCAATCCCGAGGCGCTTTACTTCAGCGGTCTCGCGGCAGCCCAGAAAGGTGACTCGGCGTTGGCCCGGGAACGCTGGAGCGCGCTGCGCGATCTCTTCGTGCCCAACAGTGTTGAACATGGTCAGGCGCAGGATCTGATTGACGCTCTGCCATAGGGCCGCGGCATGGGTGCACTGCGCAGAAATCTGGGACTGGTCGAGGCTGTTGCGCTATCCCTGTCGATCATCGCGCCGACCATGGCGATGTCGTTCAACGTCACGCTTGCCGTGGATGCCGCGGGCAGGGCGGCACCGCTGGCGTTTGCCATCGGAACCATTGCGCTGGCCATTGTTGGCTTGGCCTTTGTCGCCTTCAGCCGGAAGATCGCCCATGGCGGTTCGGCCTTTGCCTATATCACGCTCACCTTCGGTCCACGTGCCGGATTCCTTGCCGGTTGGGCGCTGTTGCTCACCTACCTTGTCTATGGTGCCGGCACGGCCGCCCTGGTGGGCAACTTTGCGGATGCCGCACTGGCTGACTACGGGCTTTCCGTGCCGGGACTCTGGGTTGTCATTTCGGCAACGGCCATCCTTGTGGCGATTGGCTTTGCCTATCGTGACATGAAACTTGCCGCACGGCTCATGTTGGTGCTTGAGGTTCTGTCGGTCCTGGCCATCATCGCGCTGGGGATCATGATCCTGACCTCCCTGGGTGCAGAGGATGCGCTGACCGCAGAGCCGTTTGTTCCGGAAGCGGACCACGGCTGGTCGGGGGTGGGATATGCTCTTGTGTTTGCCGTTCTCTCCTTTGCCGGGTTCGAGGGTGCAGCGACGCTGGCTGAAGAGACAAACAACCCGCGCCGGATCGTGCCGATAGCCGTTCTGGCCACCGTTGTTCTGGCCGGATTGTTCTATGTCTTTGCGTCCTATGTTCAGGTCGTGGGCTTTGGTCTCGACCGGCTCGATGCCCTGGCGGCAGACCCGGCACCGCTCGACACGCTCGCACTGGCCTTTGCTTCGCGCGACCTGGCCAGCGTGCTTGATGTGGCCGCAGCCCTCAGCGCCTTTGCCTGCACGCTGGGTACGCTCAGCGCGGCAGCCCGCATGCTCTTTGTTCTGGGTCGCGCCGGAATGGCTTCTGGCCTGGCGGTTGCCCATCCCGATCACGGCACTCCCGGGCGTGCCGTTCTGCTTCTGGGTGGACTGGTGCTGGCTGGTTGCCTGCTCTGGGCACCGCTCGTGGGCCCTGGTGACTACTATGGTGCAATGGGCACCATCGGGACACTGGCTCTGATCCTGGTATACACGAGCGTCAGTGGCGCATGGGCTGCAGACGCTCTGGTGTCACGCCGTGCCCTGCAGGGGTTTTGCGGCTTGATCGGTGCTCTGATGATGCTTTGGCCGCTCTACAATTCGCTGATTCCCGAACCGGCCTACCCGGCGAATCTCTGGCCCTATCTCGTCGTTGCCTACCTGGGAATGGGTGGCGCTGTCCTGGCAGTCCGGCCTTCGCTCACACGTGCAGCCAACGGTCTATCCGGTGGTTGATATCCAATCGGGGTCTTCCTGTGCGTCGCGTTCGAAGGTTAGAAAATCGTAGTAGCCGCAGCGTCCCTTGCCTGGGAATTCGCGGCAGATCTCCGGGCGTGCTTCATAGACCGTGCAGCCGCGGGTTTCGGGGTCGACGAACTGGCAGATCGTGGTGAAATGTTCATCTTCCTTGTGGCGCAGAATGCGTTCGCCCTTTTCCTCACCCTTCACGGTGAATTGCTTGCGCGCCTCCCTGACACCGATGCCGAAATGGCCGGCAAGGCGTTCGATGTCTGAATCCTCCACGATGATGCGGGCGTAGGAACAGCAATAGGCAGGGCATTGATCGCAGTCGTAGTGGCGGGCCATGGCGCGGCTTTCCTACTTTTCGTGGCGGTTGGACCAGACATCCCAGGCGATGCGTGCGGGCACGCCCAGTTTCAGCAGCGCCTTGTGGGGCAAAATGTCGGGCTCGCCAAGTGATTCCATGAAACCGATCAGGTCGTTTTCGCGTTCGCACGCCATGTCGGCGGCTAGCAGGCCGCCGATTGTGCCCTTGGTGACGCCCACCGCGTTCTGGCAGACGCTGGTCCAGATGTTGGGCGCGACCTGACCGAAGCCCGGCGCGGAATTGCGCGACAGGCAGACGATGCCGGTCCAGGTGTGATCGAAGGTGACCTCGGGCAGCATGGGAAAACGCTCGCGAAAACAGGCACCGTGCTGGACACGTGCGGCGGCACGTTCGACGTCGGAAACACGAAAACTCGGTTTGTACTGGAATCCCTGGCGGATCAGGATGCGATGGTCCCGTGTGAAACGCATGGTGACGCCCGCGATGGCATTGGCCGGCGTCAGGCCCCAATCATCCTGGCCACCCAGGGCGGTGCGTTCGTCGGGCGTCAGAGGGCGGGTCAGGCTGGCATGGGCGGCAATCGGGATCAGCCGGTTCTCGAAGAAACCGAACTGCTCGGCAAAGCCGTTGGTCGTCAGGATCATGCGCGGCGCATAGATGCTGCCCTGGGGCGTGGAGAGTGTGATGCCGTTGCTCTGCTCCAGACGCGTCACCGGCGTGTTTTCATAGAGCGTGACGTTGGCAGGCAGGTTGTCTGCAAGACCGCGGCACAGGGCGGCAGGATTCATCAGGATGCAGCCCGGCGTATAGACCGCGGCATGGTAGTAGGGCGTGCCGATCTCCGAAGCCAGTTCCCGGGCATCAAGCCAGCGGAAGGGCTCGCCCAGGGCCTCGAGCTCCCTGGCAAAGGGTTCCAGCACCTCGCCCTTGCCGCGTTCCGAATGGGAGACGTGGTACTTGCCGCGCTTGCTCCAGTCGCAGGCGATGCCGTGTTTGGTGACCGAGGTTTCGAGATAGTCGACCGCTGCGCGGGCCAGCGCCATGAAACGGTGGCTGCCCTCCAGTTCCTCCATGGAACTGCCGACATTGTGCGGCAGGTCGATGGCAAAGCCGCTGTTGCGGCCTGAGGCGTTTTCACCGGCCTCGCCACCATCGACCAAGATGATGCTGTCTTCTGGCCGGTTCTCGGCCAGACGGCGTGCGGCCGCCAACCCGGCCCAGCCAGCACCCAGAACAACCCAGTCTGCCCGCACATCACCCTGCAATGACGGTTTGGGTGTGCGGGACGGCAACACGCGGCTCCAGCCGTTGGTGTTGTCGTCGCTGGGGAGAATCCGGATATCCGTGGCGTCTGTCATACCGTGCCTCATGCGTCGGAGAAGCCGTGCCAAGGAATACGGCTGGTGTCAAACATGCTGGTCGATCAGGATGGGGTTGCCGTCGGGGTCGATGACGACGCAGCTGGCCGGGCCTGTTGTGGACTCGTCGGCCTCACTGGCGAACGCTGCACCGGATGCCTTGAGCGATTTCTGGATGTCGCGCACATCGGTGTAGTCGGGCAGGGGTTGCCCATCACCATCCCAGCCCGGATTGAAGGTCAGCATGTTCTTCTCGAACATGCCCTGAAACAGGCCATGGCGGTGGTGTCGTTCTTCATGATCAGCCAGCCCTGGTCCCGATCCCCGCCGATCGCTGTAAATCCAAGGTGGCCGTAGAAGGTCTCCGACGCCTTCAGGTCGCTGACGGCAAGACTGACTGAGAAGTTCCCGAGATCCATGGTGTGTCTCCATTGTTCGCCCCACAGCACGAATCATAACGCCACGATCCCTTGGCGTCCCATCACAGTGGCGTCTTGCAATCGGTGCCTTGTCGGGCAAGCCTGCACGGGTCTCATTTCGGGAAACCCGCCATGTACGATCCTGACCGCGATCCGCTTCTCCAGCCCTATCAGCTCAAGAATCTGACGCTGAAGAACCGCATCATGTCGACCGCCCATGAGCCCGGTTACACCGAAGATGGCCTGGCCGGAGATCGCTATATCCGCTACCACGCCGAGAAAGCCAAAGGCGGCATCGCGATGACGATGATTGCGGGCTCCACGGTGGTCGCCAAGGATTCCGCCCAGGCATTCATGAACATGCAGGCGTGGAAAGACGAGGTCATTCCAGGCCTCAAGCGCCTGACCGATCTGTGCCATGACGAAGGCACGGCGGTCATGATCCAGCTTACCCATCTGGGCAGGCGCACCAACTGGAACAAGGAACATTGGCTGCCCGTTCTGGCACCTTCCATGGTGCGCGAACCCGCTCACCGCGCGTTTCCCAAGGAGATGGAAGACTGGGATATCGATCGTGTGGTGAAGGACTACGGCACCGCGGCCGCACGCATGCAGGAAGCGGGGATGGATGGCATCGAGTTCGAAGCTTACGGCCATCTGATGGACCAGTTCTGGTCACCGGCCACCAACAAGCGCACCGACAACTACGGCGGCAGCTTGGAGAACCGCATGCGTTTTGCCCTGCGCGTGCTCGATTCCGTGCGCGAAAACGTGGGGCCGGAATTCATTGTCGGCATCCGCATGTCCTGTGACGAGGCCTGGCAGAAAGGCTTCGGGCGTGAGGAGGGCGTTGAAATCGCCCGGCGATTCATCGACACGGGCAAGGTCGATTTCCTGAACGTGATCAAGGGCCATATCGACCATGACCGCGCGCTCACCGATATCATCCCGGTCTCAGGCATGGCGGCTTCGCCCCATCTCGACTTTGCCGGAGAGGTGCGCGCGGAAACGAAGTTCCCGGTGTTCCATGCCAACAAGATTGCCGATATCGCCACGGCCCGTCATGCCATTGCCGAGGGCAAGCTCGACATGGTCGGCATGACGCGTGCGCACATCGCCGATCCCCATATCGTGCAGAAGGTGCGTGAAGGGCGTGAGGCGGAGATTCGCCCCTGCGTCGGCGCGACCTACTGCCTGGAAAGTGTCTATGCGGGCACCGGTGCCCTGTGTGTCCACAACCCGTCCACCGGCCGCGAAGCGACGATGCCCCAGATCGTCACGGCGGCGAAGGGCAGCGAGCGTCATATCGTGATTGTGGGCGCGGGCCCCGCCGGTCTGGAAGCCGCACGGGTCGCTGGCGAGCGCGGCCACAAGCTGACGGTGCTGGAAGCCTCCGATCAGGCTGGCGGCCAGATCAGGCTGGCGGCACGCACACCCAATCGCAAGGATATCATCGGCATCATCGACTGGCGCATGGCCAGGCTGGAGAAGCTGGGCATCGATATCCGCTTCAACACCTATGCCGAGGCCGACACGGTCCGGGCGCTTGATCCCGATATCGTGCTGGTCTGTACCGGCGGTCTGCCCAACAAGGAGATCGTGGAGGAGGGGGCAGATCTGGCCGTGAGCTCCTGGGAGATCCTCTCAGGTGATGTCGCTCCGGCCGAAGACGTGCTGGTGTTCGACGACAATGGCCATCAGGCTGGTATGCAGGCGGCGTATCTGGCCGCCGACAAGGGTTCGAAGGTGGAAATCATTTCGCCCGAGCGCACCTTTGCGCCGGAACTGGGCGCGCTGACCCACGCACCCTATGCCGAGTTCTTCCAGAATCACGGTGTCAGGATCACGATCCTCAGCCGGGTCAGCGACATCAAACGCGAAGGCAACAAGCTGCGGGTGACGCTCTTCAGCGACTTCACCGAAACCGCCTATGACACCCGACTGGTCGACCAGGTCGTTGTCGAGCACGCCACCCTGCCCCTGGACGACCTCTATTTCGAACTCAAGGAAGAGTCGGTGAACCGCGGCGAGGTCGACTACGACGCCCTGATCGAAAACCGGCCCCAGGACATCCGTACCAACCCCGATGGCAGTTTCCAGCTCTTCCGCCTGGGCGATGCCGTCGAAAGCCGCAACATCCACGCCTCCATCTATGATGCGTTGCGGCTGGTGCATGTGATGTAGGGTCTGGTCCGCTTTCCTGCTCTGGATTGATCCCCAGCGAAGGCTGGGGTCCATACGCACAACCCTGACTCTTTCGAGCTCCCGGCCCGATCCACGCGTTTCGTCAACACCGGGCTTATGGACCCCAGCCTTCGCTGGGGTTCCAACAAACTTGGGTCATCGAGAGTGCGGAAATGTCTATCGCCGCCAGAGTCCGCCGGTCACGTTCATCGTTGTTCCGCTGATCCAGCGGCCGCTGTCATCCAGCAAATAGCAGACGGCATCGGCGACCGGCTGGGCGCCGCCGGTGCCCAGGGCGTGGGCGGCGTTGTAGGCGTCGATTTCGGATTGCGGCATGGGATTGCCGGTGGTGCCGATGTAGCCGGGCACAATGGCGTTGATCAGGATGCCGTCTTTCTCGAAACGGGCCGAAAGGCCTTTGGTGAGACCAATCAGACCGGCTTTGGCGGCGTGGTAGCTGGGTGAGAAGTCCTCGAACCCCATGACGCCGGTGACGCTGCTGGTGATGACGACGCGACCGCCACCACGTTCGATCATGTGGGGAAGCACGGCGCGGGTGACCCACCATGGGCCGGAGAGATCGACATCGATGATTTCGCGCCAGTGTTCCTCGGTTTCCTCCAGCGCGTCATCATCGGGGCCGTCGATCCCGGCGATGTTCACGAGTGCGTCGATGTGGCCGAGTTTCTCGATGGCATCGGCCACCATGGTGCGTGCGCTTTCAGGCTGCCCGATATCGACAGGGCCGTGCTGTGCGGAGAGTTCACCTGCGACACCTGCGACCTTCTCTTCCTGGATATCGGTCAGGTAGAGGCGGCACCCCTTTTCGGCCAGCGTCCGTGCCGAGCGTTCACCGATGCCCTGGGCCGCGCCGGTCACGATGACATGGAGGCCCTCAAGACTCATGATTCGAGCGTCTTCACGCGAAGGGCCCGAACCCTGTAACGGTTCTGGCCCTTCACGATTCGCTCTGGGTGTCATGAGCCGGTCCGGCCTTGAGTTCGGTGCGGATGTGGTCGGCCATGCGATCGGCAATCAGGCGTACCAGCTCGGCGCCGGCTTCTGCATTGGCACCATTGGAGGTGGCAAGGGAGCCGGTTTCGTTGGCGCGTGCCGGATCCTGAGGGAAGACGTCGTAGGGCGGGAAAACCTTGAAACCGTGTTGGGGGAACTTGTCGGTGGCAACAAGGTCCGGACGCATGGCCATCATGATCGAGGTCTCGAGCAGGGCGCCATGCTCGTATTCGATGCTGGCGGGCGGGTTCGGGAAGATCGCGGCCAGATCGTCATCGCTCACCATGTCCCACCACGACGCGGTCTGGATGATGAGTTCCCCTCCGGGCTGGGCTTCGAGATCGCGCACGGCAAGTTCACAACCTTCGGTGATGAACCAGACGTTTTCATAATGACCGTTGACGATGGCGATGCGGGTCATGCCCTTGATCGCAAGTTCGCGGATGGTCGCGCGCACCAGACCCACCAGAACTTCGGCATCAAGGCCGATATTGCCGACCCAGTGGCTGCCGCCCCCGGTCTTGATCTGGGAGCGGAAACCCCAGGGAATTTCTGGTGCGACCACGGCATCGATCCGGTTGGCGATTTCGGCTGCAAAGCCGCATGCACAGATGCGGTCAGTCCCCAGCGGCAGATGCGGCCCGTGGCTCTCGTTGGCACCCACCGGAAGCAGGACCACGGCGCCACCGGCAATGCGTTCCTCCAGGCCTGACCAGCTCAGCTCCGCCATCTGATGTGTCATCGCATCTCTCCCCTTTGATGGGTGGGATCGTAATGCGCCTGAAGCGCTGGCGAAACCGGTCTGTCACGTTGACTCGTTCGGGGGCACATGTAAGCGTTATGGCAACCGGGGGTGCAGCAAAATGCCGCCCGGATTTCGACAAATCGGGAGACACTTTCATGCGCAAGATTGGATTGCTGACCACAGCCGCCCTGGCTCTGGTGCTGACCGCCGGGCAGGCTTCTGCCGATGGCGAGGTGCGGGTGCTGAACTGGCAGGGTTACGGCACGGACGAGGCCTGGGCTATCGAGGCTTTCGAGGCCGCGACCGGTTACGAGGTCGTGCACGACTATTTCAATTCCGAGCAGGAAATGCTCACCAAGCTGCGTACCAGCCCCGGCGCCTATGATGTCGTACTGATCAACAGCGCGTTCACCGGCCAGGCTGCCGAAGAGGGTCTGATTCAGCTCATTGATCCCCAGGTGATCTCCAACTTCGGCGATCTTTCTCCGGGCCTGCGTGATGCCGTGGAATTCACCTATGAGGGTGATCTTTATGGTGTGGCATGGACTTGGGGTCTGACCTCGATCGCCTATGACATGACCGAGGTCGAGCCGGGCAACACCATCGAAATCCTCTGGGACCCCCAGTATGCCGGCCGTGTCGGTCTGCGTGACGATTCGGTCGAAAACGTCTCGTTCGCGGCCTTGGCCACGGGTCAGGACATGAACAATCCCCATGATCTCGATGCGATTCGCGAGAAGCTGCGCGCCCTCAAGCCGCAGATCCGGACCTATTGGGCTTCCGAGGACGAGTGGAACAAGGAGTTCACCGCTGATTCCTTCGATGTCTCGACCTATTGGTCGGGTTCTGCCTCGCGCAGCGCCAAGGCCTTCGACATGCCGGTGGGTTTCATGATTCCCAAGGAGGGCGCGATTGCCTGGCTTGATGGTCTTTCGGTTGCGACCGATGCCCCCAATCTGGACGGCGCCCAGAAGTTCATCGATTACATGGTGAGCCCGGAGCATTACGTGCGCTGGGATACCGAAGTGGGTGCCCCGGCATCGGCCAACAACGAAGCCATCAATCAGCTGCCCGAAGACTTCTTCAACCGTGCCGTGATGGGTGATCCCGAAGCCACGGCAAACCTCCAGTTCATGGCGCCGCTCACCGACGAGCAGCGTGAGACCTTCCTGGAGATCTGGACCGAGACCAAGGCGTACTTCGCCGAGTAATCGGAACACTTAACCGGACCGGGCCTCTCCCTCCCTGCGAGAGAGAGGCCCGTTTCGTATCGGGGCCATGCCATAGATGCGTGTTGAAACCAGACGGCGCTGGGCAATCACCGGACTGACGGGACCGGCCTATCTTTGGCTGACGGTCACGATCTTTTTGCCGCTTTCGGCCATGCTCTACTTCAGCTTCCAGAAGAAGGGCCCGTTCGGCAAACACACCAGCGAATTCACGCTCAAACATTACGAAGCCTTCTTCACGAAGGACTATCTTCAGGCGCTGACCTGGCGTTCGCTGGAGATGGGGTTCCACACCACGGCCCTGTGCCTGATCATCGGGTTCCCCGCTGCCTACATTCTGGCCAAGCGGATCAAGGGGCGCTGGCGCGAAGCGCTGTTCCTGCTGGTCGTGCTGCCGTTCTGGTCGAATGCGCTGGTGCGCATCTTCTCCTGGACCATCGTGCTGCGGCCCGACGGCTTTCTGGATCGTGCCGTCCATCTGGTGCTGCCGGGGATTCCTCCGATCGACCTCACGGATTCCTACGCGGCGATCATCATCGGCCTCACGCACTCCTATCTGCCCTACATGATCCTGACCTGTTACCTCTCGCTGCAAGCGATCGATGATTCGCTGATCGAAGCGGCCCGCAGCATGGGTGCGCGTGCCCATACCATCCTCTGGCGCATCATCCTGCCGCTCTCCATTCCGGGGCTGGCCGCAGGCACCGTGCTCATTTTCGTGCCGGTGATCGGCTCGTTCTTCGAGCCCAAGCTGCTGGGCGGAACCCAGGGCGCCATGATCGGAACCGTGATCGAGGAACAGTTCACCGTGGTCTCGAACTGGCCGCTGGGTGGCGCGCTTTCGTTCATCCTGCTGGCGATCATCCTGCTGATCCTTGGAGTCTCCTCGCCCTTCCTCAAACAGCACATGAGGACGTCATGAACACGCACCGTCTGTTGTGCCGGATCGGCGATGGTTTCGGGAAGGTCTTCCTCTTCCTGGTGCTGTTTTTCCTCTATGTGCCGATCGTCGTGCTCGCGCTCATGAGCTTCAACGAATCCATGCACTATCAGTTGCCGTTCGAGTTCTCGACGCGTTGGTATGTCGACCTTGCCAGCAACGAACGGCTTCTGACCGCCAGCTTCAACAGTGTGATGCTGGCTCTGGTCAACACCGTGATCGCCACGATCCTGGGCACCATGGCGGCCTTTGCCTTCGCGCGTTACCGGTTCCGCGGACGCACGATCCTGCAATTGCTGCTCTTCCCGCCGATCACCATTCCCTGGCTCATCATCGGCGTATCGATGCTGGTGCTGTTTTTCTGGACCGGTGTCGGACGCGGCCTGCATGCCATGTTGCTGGGCCATGTCGCGCTGTCGCTGCCCTATGTGATCATTGTCGTGGGCGCGCGTCTGGCAAGCTTCGGGCCTGAGCTTGAAGAGGCCGCGGCCAGTCTTGGCGCAACGCCGCTGCAGTCGTTTCTGCGTGTTTCGGTTCCGGTCATGCTTCCAGGCATGGTTGCTGCCAGCCTGTTCGCTTTTGCCGTGTCGTTTGATCAGTTCGTGATCTCCTACTTCCTGGCGGCACCGGGCATCTCTGTTCTGCCGGTCGAGATTTTCTCGGCCATCCGCAAGGGCTTCACGCCGGAGGTCAACGCGATCTCCACCATCATGATTGTGGTTTCCATGTCCGTCTTCCTCATCTTTGCGCGCATTTCGAAGTTCGGAGGCGAGCGATGAGCGCAGTCTCCGCACGCAACGTCACCAAGCGTTATGGCGATCTCCGGGCGCTCGACAACGTCTCGCTCGATTTCCCGGACGGCTCGTTCTTCGCCCTGCTGGGACCCAGCGGCAGCGGCAAGACAACGCTGCTGCGTTCCATCGCGGGGTTTGTGGAACCAGAGGAAGGCGAGATCCTCATCGACGGCGTCGATGTCGCCCATATCCCAGCCCACAAGCGCGACATCGGCATGGTGTTCCAGAACTATGCGCTGTTCCCGCATATGAACGTGTTCGACAACATCGCCTTCGGCCTTTCGGTGCGCGGTGTTTCAAAGGCCGACACGCGCAAGAGGGTGGGTGACCTGCTCGACCTCGTGCAGTTGTCGGGTCTGGACCAACGTAAACCCAAGCAGCTTTCCGGCGGCCAGCAACAGCGCGTCGCGTTGGCC
>CALIUG010000221.1 GCA_938048755.1 uncultured Alphaproteobacteria bacterium | reverse complement strand
GCGAAAGGCAAAAGCGCGAACCTATGACGCACTCTGGCGCGCACTCGGAGACATCTGCGGCCTCTTCAAACCACAGGAATGCTGGAACTATCTCAAAGATACTGGATACGTTGCAGAATAAACGCACGATGCTCTAGCCTGTCGCAACGTGTCCCCAGGGGGACATGACAAAGGCGCAGCCGTGGCGTTCCTCGCCGCAATCCTGGACAGCGTTCGGACAGGCATAGGAGGAGATCACAGAGGGCGGAAGTTCCACGGTCTTCCACTTCTCGGCCAGCGCCTTGCGGATCGCCGGATCAATGCGGTCGTCAACCGTGACCGTATCGGCCCCGCTGACATCAATGCGCGCAGCCTTGAAGGCCGCATCAAGCGACATGCCGTGATCGGTCAGGAAGGAGATGAGCTGGAACACCGCCGGGAAGATGCGGCGACCACCGGAGGCACCCAGCGCAAAGGGACCACCTGGTGCCCCCGTCACCACCGCGGGGCACATGTTCGAAAGCGGTTGTCGGCCCGGTGCCATGGAGTTGGGCGCGCCGGGGCGCGGATCAAACCACATGATGCCGTTGTTCATGAGAAATCCGATGGAAGGCAGCATCACCCGGCTGCCGAACACCGACAGCAGCGTTTGTGTGAGGGCAACCATGTTGCCTTTGGAATCGACGACCGTCAGATGGGTCGTGCAGCTCTCGCCATTGCCCGCACCCATGGTTTCGAGGCGATGACGGTAGGAGTCGAACAAAGCCTGGCCATAGGCTTCGTAGGCTGCACCGTCAGGACCGGCACCTGAAGCCGACCAGGCGCCTTCCAGGCGTTCCAACGCGTCAAGCAGGGTGGGTCCGGCATTAAGTCCCGGAGGCACATGCACCGTCGTGCCCCGGTAGCCGCCCGTCTGGGCGTCCAAAACCCGGGCTTCATAGGCAGCCAGATCGTCGGCCGTCACCTTGCCGCCGATTGCAGCCATGTCGGAGGCGATCATCCGGGCAATGTCGCCGGTGTAGTAATCGCCGGGCCCGGCATCCCGCAGGCGTTCCAGGGTCGACACCTGAGCATCGCTCTGCAGGGTCGTGAGATCGCCTGCATCCAGGCTGACGGCAGGCAGGCCATCGGGCAGGAAAAAGTCCCGACTGGCGGGATAGTTGGCAAGCCCCCTCGCCTCCAATGCAATCCGCAGCGTGGCGTACCAGTCGATTTTCATGCCCCGTTTGGCGAGATCGATGGCCGGTCCGATGAGTTCATCCCAGGGCTGCGTGCCGAACCGGTCGAGTGCCGTGGAGAGGCCCGCGACATGGCCAGGCACGGTGATGGAGAGCGGCCCCTGGACATTGCGGTCCTCGACCACGCGGGGCCAGCCGAAAAGGTCATCGTCCGTATCGGCGGCATTCTCCAAAGGGTAGTCCAGTGGATCGAGCGTTCCCGGCGCAATCACGCCAAAATCGACCGCCTGGCAGGTACCGGCTTCGGCATTGTAGATCATCATATAGCCGCAGCCGCCGATCCCGCTCATCCAGGGCTCGGCGACGCCAATGGCCAGGCCTGTGGCCACGGCCGCATCGACCGCATTGCCGCCGGCAGCAAGGACTTCAGCGCCGATCGCTGAGGCTTCGTGGTGATGGCTGGCGACCAGGCCGTGTTTCGAAACGACGGCGGGTTTGGTTATCTGCCAGTGTTCGCTCAGGGTCAGCGCCATCGTGATTTTCCTCGTTGCGGGTTCAGAGTGCTTTCTTGTGCAAGCCTACGTCGGCTATTGTAAAGCGTCATCACAAGCTGTGGAGCGTATCCTTGGACCATCCCCTGTTCGCCGACGACATGAAGCTGCAGCCCTATTGGTGGGATGATGCGCCACGGCCATCCATTGCCAACGCACCCCTGCCCCAGAACGTCGATGTCGCCATTGTCGGCGCGGGCTATACGGGCCTGACTGCCGCCATCGTTCTGGCCCGGGCCGGTCGCAGCGTGATCGTGCTGGAGGCAGAGGACGCAGCCTGGGGCTGCAGTGCCCGCAACGGCGGCCAGATCGGATCCGGCGTGAAGCCCGGTGTCAAGGACCTGGAGAAGCGCTATGGGCGGGAAACCTGCCACGCGATTATCCAGGAAGGCTTCAACAGCCTGAACTATGTCACCGGGTTCATCGAAGACGAAGGAATCAACTGCGATCTGCACAAGGGCGGGCGTTTCATCGGTGCGCACCGGCCCAGCCGCTACGACGATATGGCTGACAGTTTCGCCAAGACGTCCAAGGTCGTGCCCTTCGACTGGCAGATGATCCCCAAGAACGAGATGGCCGACGAACTGGGCACCGAGGCCTATCACGGCGGTGCCGTCCTGCCGCATCACTGCAACCTGCAGCCAGCCAAGTATGCCAACGGTCTGGTCGACCTGGCACTGAAGGCCGGCGCAAAGATCGAGACCCATACGCCGGTTCTGGGCCTGGATCAGACAGGCCAGGGCACATCGGTCGTCACCACCCGTGGCAAGGTTGAGGCGCGCGATGTGATCGTGGCGACCAACGGCTATACCGGACGCCTGACGCCCGGACTGCGCCGGCGCGTCATCCCGATCGGCAGCTACATGATTGCCACCGAGCCGGTCGCGCCAGAGATCATGAAGAAGATCATGCCCAAACAGCGCGCGCTCTCCGACACCCGCAAGGTGGTCTACTATTACCGTTCGTCACCCGACCACACACGTGTGGTCTTTGGTGGACGCGTGGCCCTGAAGGAAACCGACCCCCAGATCAGCGGACCGCGCCTGCATGACGTGATGTCGGGCCTGTTCCCCGAACTGAAGGAAACAAAGATCAGCCACAGCTGGATGGGGTTCGTCGCCTATACCTTCGACCACCTGCCCCATATCGGCGCCAGGGATGGTGTCTGGTTCGCCAACGGTTATTGCGGGTCCGGTGTCGCCTGGGCCAGCTATCTGGGCCACAAGATCGGCCACAAGGTCCTGGGCAGCGACGAAGGCAAAACCGCGTTTGACGGCCTCAACTATCCCACACGCCCGCTCTACACCGGCAATCCCTGGTTCCTGGGAACGGCGGTGGCCTACTACCAGGCCATGGACAAGTGGGGTCGATGAGCGTCCCGCGTTTTACGGATGGGCATTTGGCCCTATCATGGGCCAACGGAAACGGTGAAAACCCATGAACAACTTTGCTCGTGTGACACAAGACCCAGCCGTCATGGGCGGTCAGCCCTGTGTGCGCGGACTTCGTGTCACCGTAAGCATGCTCGTGGGTCAGGTTGGTGCGGGCCGCAGCATTGATGAACTCCTGGCTGATTATCCCTACCTCGAACGAGAGGACATCCTGGAGGCGTTACGTTATGCGGCATGGCGACTGCGGGAACATGAGGTGGACCTCGCCGACGCGTCCTGATGCATCTCCTGATCGACATGAATTTGGCACCCAACTGGGTCGAATACCTTCGAGACGCCGGACACAAAGCTGATCACTGGTCATCTCTGGGTGCGCCAGATGCTCCAGACGCCGCGCTGATGGCGTGGGCACGCGAACACCAGGCGGTACTCATGACGGCTGATCTTGATTTCTCAGCCATTCTTGCGGCGACCCAAAGCATCCGACCCAGTGTCATACAAATTCGTTCTGAGGTGCCAACGACCCGTGTTGTTGGTCCCATGGTGATTGATGCCTTGGAAAGACTGACAGTTGAGATCGGGAACGGTGCGATCGTGACTCTGGATACATCGCGCCGACGGGTCCGTATCTTGCCGCTCCTGCCTGAGTAGATCCGACCGCAGTGATCAGTCGACCTGCTCTGGGGGCCGGGCCACGCTCAAGACATCGGTTACATAGCTGCGTGCGACCGACTGGATCAGCGCCAGATCCACATTGTCGGGATCGTTGGCGTGGCGCAGCCACAGGCCGTACATCAGGGCGATCAGGGTCTGCGCAATGCCCTCCACGCGTTGGGACGGCACAAGTTCACGCAGGATCGGGCGCAGAAGCTCCAACAAGGCCTGATCGTAGTTGTGCTGGATATGGGCAAAGGCCTCGCGCTCGGGAACCTGGGCGTAGAAGCTGAGCCAGGCACTGATGGCTTCGGGCGAACGCTGTCCAGGCGCGAAGTGGCCCTGCCAGAAATCCACCAGCTGACGTTCCGGCGGGTCGTTCGGGTCAATGCCGCCTTCGACATCGGCCAGCGTCAGATCAACCAGCATCTGCATGGTCGAGGCCAGCAGGTCATCCTTGCCGTCGAAGTAGTGGTTAACCAGGCCGACCGAGAGCCCCGCACGGCGGCTGATACGTGCAACCGTAGCGTCCTGGAAACCATCCTGATGGATCGATGCAATCGTGGCGTCCATCAGCTGCTGGCGCCGCACCGGCTCCATGCCGAGTTTTGGCATGGGTCGTCCCCTTAACTAGAGCGGATCAGGTCGTCAGACCCAGATCCTTCTTTTTCTGGATCGCCCAGGCCTGAATGATGCGGTCGGCGATCATGGCCATCAGCGCCATGGAACCTCCGGCAATCACACCCTGACCGAAGCGTGCATTGGTCAGGCTGTCATAGACCCACTGGCCAAGACCCTTGGTTCCCACCAGCGCGGCAATCACGAGCATGGCCAGCGCGAACATGACGACCTGGTTGAGACCCAGCATGATTTCCGGCACGGCAAGCGGCAGCTTGACGCGCCACAGGACCTGACGTTCCGTGCAGCCCATCATGCGCGCGGCCTCGATTGCAACCGGATCCACATGACGCAGCCCGTGTTCGGTGTAACGGATCGCCGGCACGATGGAATACATGATGATCGCCAGCAGGGCCGAGAAATCGCCCACCAGGAAGACCATGATGACCGGAATCAGAAACACGAAGAGCGGCATCGTCTGCAGCGTGTCGTTGATCGGACGCAGGACGGCTGACACGCGATCGTTCTGTGCCGCCCAGATACCCAGCGCGCCACCCAGGACGAAGCAGATGATGACCGAGGTTGCCGCCAGATAGAACGACAGCATGGCGCGCGGCCAGGCCCCGGTCACCAGCATGAAACCCATGCCCAGGAACGAGAAGAGCGCCACACGCCAGCCGCCGACCTGATAGGCGATCAGGGACACTGCGGCCACGAAGATCGGCCAGGGCGTACCCGTGGAGCCATAGAAGAACAGGATCGACAGCAAGCCGGTCACCACGCCGGCACGCCAGCCCCAGAACCGCACGGCACCGGCACCAATGGCGACAACCACGCCCCAGTAGATGGCCGCGGCCATGGTCGTCATGTCGAAGCCCCAGGAACCCGGGCGCGCGATGCGCTCCAACCCGGCCTTCATGGGCAACATGAAGAAATAGAGTGTGTAGGTCTTGATGGCATCGGTGATGCCAAAGAAGGAGCGCGTGAACCACGCAACTACATCGTTGAGAGACTCAGCGGGATAGAACACCCATTCCTTGGGATAGTCGCTGAAGCCGGGGAACAGGCCCGAGAGAATGAGGCCCACGCCGATCGCTCCCACCAGCGAGGAGAGATAGGGGTGACGCTGCAGGAAGTTGCCCGTGCGTGCGAGGTGAATCTCACCGGTCCGTTCCGTGAAACCACGGCTGATACGATCCATCATCATCGCCATCAGCACGATCACCAGACCGGCAAGCAGGCTCTGGCCGGTCTGAGCCTTGCGCATGGTCGAAAGCACTTCCCAGCCGATATCGGCAAAACCGCCGATGATCGCTGCGATGATGACCATGGAAAGGGCTGCCATGATGGTCTGGTTCACACCGACCATGATGGTGTGTGTTGCGGCAGGAATGCGCACCAGGAACAGAAGCTGGAGCGGGTTGCAGCCCGACATCTGGCCGCTTTCGATCACGTTGTCGGGCACACGCCCCAGACCCAGCATGACAGCACGCACGACCGGCGGGCTGGCGTAGATGGCTGACGCGACCATACCGACCACCGGGCCGACACCAAACAGGATCAGGATCGGCACCAGATAGGCAAAGGTCGGCACCGTCTGCATGACGTCAAGCATGGGTTCGACAATGCGGCGCGCCCAGCGGAACTGGAATGCCATCAAGCCAAGACTGAAGCCCAGCAACAGGGACATGGGCACGGAAATGCCGACCAGCGCCAGGGTCGACATGCTTTCATCCCAATAGCCCACGATCAGCATGTAGGAGAGCGCGCCCAGACAGAACGCCGCGAGTTTCCAGCCCTTGGCCGCATAGGCAATGATCGCCACAACCAGCATGGTGAAAGGCCAGGGCATCTGGTGGAGGACCCATTCTAGGCCCTTCATCGGCTCGGCAAGCACCATGGAGATGAAACGGAAGACCGGCTTGAAGTGGAGCGTGAACCAATCCATGCCGGCTTCAAGCCAGACCTCGATCGGAAGCATCAGCTCCTTGGGATACTTGACGAGATCCTTGTATTCGTCACGCAGGACAAGGCAGAGGATGGCAAAGGCACCCAGAACGAGCCATGCCAACAACTGGGGAGAGACGTTCTTGAGGACCGATCCGCCAAGCGGGGATTGGGCCTGGTCCTGGGTGGTGACAGCCATCAGCTGTTCTCCTCGTCATGTTCGTTGGCCAGCGCCGACAGGACGGCCTGGGGTGTGACCTGGCCGACGATATTGCCACTTTCGTTCTTCACGGCAATGGCGCTCAGGCCCTCGCCGAATCGCGTCATCAGGCGTTCCAGGGTCGTTGTCGCAGAGACAGCGACGGTGGCATCAGCGTCTCCGGTGGCAGCACTCATGATATCGCCCGCGGTGATGACCTTTACGCGCGGCACATCCTGGGTGAATTCCTCAACATAATCGTTGGCAGGCTTCATCACGACCTCGGCCGGCGTGCCGATCTGGACGATCTGTCCGTCCTTCATGATCGCGATACGATCAGCCAGACGCAGGGCTTCCAGGAAGTCATGGGTGATGAAGACAATGGTCTTGTGGAGCAATTGCTGCAGGCGCAGGAATTCGTCCTGCATCTGGCGGCGAATCAGGGGGTCGAGGGCCGAAAACGGCTCGTCCAGGAACCACAGTTCCGGCTCGACCGCCAGACTGCGGGCAATAC
Source organism: uncultured Alphaproteobacteria bacterium (assembly GCA_938048755.1). Taxonomy (GTDB): domain Bacteria; phylum Pseudomonadota; class Alphaproteobacteria; order SP197; family SP197; genus SP197. The sequence continues at coordinate 1,520 of CALIUG010000221.1, read as the reverse complement.
CGACGCGCTGCTGCTGGCCGCCGGAAAGCTGGCGCGGATAGCTGGTTTCGCGCCCGCTCAGTCCCACCAGCTCGATCATCTCCATGGCGCGGGCCATGCGCTGAGCCTTGTCGAGCCCTTGCACCTGGAGCGGAAAGGCGACGTTCTCGAGCACGGAAAGATGGGGCAGAAGACCGAAATTCTGGAACACCATGCCCATCTTGTGACGCCGGATATCGATCAGCTTTTCCTTGGAGACCTTCAGGAGATCTTCGCCGTCCAGGATGACTTCTCCGGCCGTGGGCTCCACGAGGCGTGAAAGACAGCGCACGATGGTCGATTTGCCGGAACCAGAAAGGCCCATGATGACAAAAATCTCGCCAACATGGACATCAAAGCTCACATCACAGGCGGCACCGATATGGCCGTTCTCACGCACCTGGTGCACCAATGCACCGGGATCCGGCACATCGCCGTTGCGGTTGTTGAAAAAGCCATCGGCTTCAGGTCCGTAAACCTTCCATACATGCCGACAGGTCATCTTGACGTCGCGCCCGGACGAATCCGTCATCATCACCTCACCCAAAACAAACACCTTCGTAGTGTTCGTTGCTGCCCGCGTATCCCAGAAAACCGCCAATGCGGATTGGCGCTACATTAACCGGGCTGCAGCTATCACGTCCACCGCTCCATGAAGGAATGTGATGGTGTGTTACAGGCCTTTCGTCTGGACATTCAGGCTTGCGGATTCAGCGTGCCAATGACTGTACGGTCAGATTTTTGGGGTGATCGTCATCACGGATCATGCCAGTTTGCCACAGCGCGGCGTGATCACAGTCACGCGCCAGACTTCGCGCGCTTTTTCGGTCCTGCAATCCCGCCTAGATAGGTTGGTGAGCGCGGATCATGTAAACTTGAGTTCGATCCTTGCTCGAGAGATTGAGCGCGGACGGATTGATCGGCGCTCCGAAAGGGTGATTGAGCGAGATGTTCCTGATCATTGATGACAGCAGGCTGGCCCGAATGATGGCGATCGGCCTGATCACGGAGCGCCGGGCCGACGCCAGGATCGTGGAAGCCGTGGACGCGGACTCGGCAATGGCCGCAGTTCGCGACACACCCCCTGACCACATTCTGCTCGATCACAACATGCCCGGCACCTCGGGCTTGGATCTGGTCGGCGCCCTGCGCGAGGCAGCGCCGGAAGCCAGCATCACGCTGGTCACTGCCAACATCCAGAGTTCCATTCGCGAACGCGCGGAAGCTTTCGGCTGCCACTTCATCGCCAAACCCCTGACGGCAGAAAAGATGGATGCTCTGCTCGCCGACCTGGATCCGGGCACATGAGCAGTTTCTTCACGGCAGAAGAAAGCGACGCTTTCACCGAGATCTTCAACATCGGCGCAGGCAAGGCCGCGCTGGCGATGAGCGAATTGCTGGATGCACCCATCGCCTTCACTGTGCCGTTCTGCGTTGTTCTGCCCCTGGACGAGGCGACGGGCTACTTCCAGCGCAGGTTCGGCACGGATATCTGCATCATC
>CALIUG010000220.1 GCA_938048755.1 uncultured Alphaproteobacteria bacterium | reverse complement strand
AAGCATCGGTGATAGCGGCAGCCAGAGTGTTGGGACCGGCATCGTGGCGCTTGGTCATGATACGCTCGAGCATGGCCGGTGCTGCGGTCAGGTAACCAAGCCGGACCCCGGGCGCAAACACCTTCGAAAGCGAGCAGATGTAGATGTGGCGGGGATCGTCATCGAGAGCATAGAGCGCGGGCGGCTTCTCGCCCTCAAAATGGACGTCTCCGTAACAGTTGTCCTCGACCACGACGCAATCGTACCTGCGCGCCAGTTCGATCAGTTCCAGACGTCGATCGCGCGGCATCACCGTCCCGGTCGGGTTCTGATAGGTCGCCAGGGTGTAGATAAAGTCGGGCTTGCGTCCCTGGCTCTCCAGGTCCGCCAGCGCCTCGGCCAGCAGGTCCGTGCGCATGCCTTTTTCGTCCAGTGGAATGCCGACCATCTCGATACCCATCGACCGAAACGCGTTGATTGATCCGGGGTAACAGTGCTCCTCCATCACGATTAGCGTATCGTCGCCCTGGCAAAGGGCGTCGGCCACCATGGTTATTGCCTGCATGGAGCCATGGGTCAGAATGATCTGCTCGGGATCGATCTTCACCCCTTCACGGTCGAACTCGCGTCGGGCCATCAGGGTGCGCAGGCCCAGGTGACCGAACTTGCCCTGATAGCGGTTCAGCTCGACCACCATCGTGGGGATGACTTCGGCAGCGGCCGCGGCAAGAGCATCGATAGGGAAGTTTTCCGGGTTGGTGTTGCCCGTGGCAAAATCATAGATCATGGCGTGAAGGCTTCCCTTTGAGACTGACTGCGTAGTTCATGATGACATGGCGCGCCGCGGTTCCCCGGTGCGTTGCCTGCTTTCCCAGTCATCAGCATAAAAGCTCTCGGCATTCGACGGCGAAAGAGGTGTCCTGCCCAGGATCATGTCGGCTGCCTTTTCACCGATCATGATCGTCGGCGCATTGAGGTTGCCGTTGGTAATGATCGGCATGATCGAGGAATCGACTACCCGAAGTCCGTCGATGCCATGAACCCGCGTCTGGGGATCGACCACGGCCATCGCATCCTTGCCCATCTTGCAGGTGCCGCTGGGGTGGTAGGAGGTTGCGGCATAATCGGCTATCCAGCGATCGAGATCTTCGTCGCTCTCGATCGCGGCACCGGGACGTATCTCGTGCCCGCGATAGGCATCCATGGCCGGTTGCGCAAAGATCTCGCGCGTCAGCCGCGCACCGCGCCGCAGGGCCAGTCGATCCTCTTCCTCTGCCAGATAGTTGAAGAAAATCCTGGGTGCTTCCTCCGGATCGGAAGATTTTAGCGTGACACTGCCGCGGCTGAGCGGTTTGCCATGGCTCATATAGGCGTGAAAACCATGGCCCTTGTAGGTGCTTGAACCGTCAAAGACCGCGGCAACCGCCATGAAATGAAACTGCAGATCGGGGAAACGCAAGCCCGTCCGGCTACGGATATACCCGTTGGCCTCGTAGTGACTGCTTGCCCCAAGGCCATCCTTGAAGAGAAGCCAGCGTGCGCCAATCATTGCCTTGGAGAAAAGGTCGAGCTTGCCGTTCAGCGTAATCGGCATCAGGCAATCGTAATGCAGTGAGACACCCAAGTGGTCCTGCAGGTTTGCCCCCACGCCCTCAAGTGCATGCGTAATGTCGATACCGTTTGCTCGGAGCTGTTCAACAGGACCGATGCCAGAAAGCATGAGCAACTTGGGCGAATTGACCGGGCCTGCGCTAAGGATCACCTCGCACCGTGCTTTGGCCTGGATCACCTTGCCACCCTGGCTGTACTCCACGCCCACGGCGCGTTTTCCTTCCAGCAGAACACGGCGGGTCAGTGCATGCATCGCCACGGTCAGGTTGGGGCGCTTCATGGCCGGTTTCAGATAGGCATTCGCGGTGGAACAGCGCACGCCGTTCTTGATGGTGAGATCCATCCGGCCAAAGCCTTCCTGGCTATAGCCGTTGACGTCCTCGGATCGGATATAGCCCGCCTCCACGCCGGCATCGATGAACGCTCCGTAAAGAGGATTCTTCATGTTGTTGCCGTTGTTGGTGTGCAGGGGCCCCTCGTCCCCGCGATAGGCGTCCCCGCCGAAACGCGATGTTTCGGCACGCCGGAAATACGGCAGGCAATCGCGGTAGGCCCAGCCGTCAGCTCCCGATTCCGCCCACTGATCGAAGTCACCGGCATGGCCACGCACGTAGCACATGCCGTTGATCGAAGAGGTTCCGCCGATCACCTTGCCGCGGGCATGATGGATCTGGCGCCCGTTCAGGCCGGGCTCGGGTTCGGTCATGAACCCCCAGTCGAACCGCTTGTCGTTCATGGGCATATAACAGGCCGTGGGCATCTGGATGAAGACGCTGTTGTCACGGCCGCCATACTCCAGCACCAGCACCTTGTTGGCAGGGTCTTCACTCAGGCATGCAGCCAGCACGGCTCCCGCAGAGCCTGAGCCCACCACAATGAAGTCAAACTCCTGCTGGTCCATCCAGGATGCCTCGGTTCCAGATTGTTTATCGGACAGTCATTTGATAAAACGTTTTACCAACTCATGATCGAAGACTCCAACCATGATGTCAACAGATGGCTTGTCTGCCGGTTTGCCAGCCTGGCGCAACAGGGTGATATGATCCAGCGACCAAACCCTAGCCCTCAAGAGGCAGCGATTTGAAGCCGAAACGCCAATCCGCGAAGATTTCCGACGTCGCCAGGGTAGCGGGCGTATCACAGGCAGCCGTGTCCCGCGTGATGCGGGGCGACGAGTCCTTTGTCGTGCGCGAGGAAACCCGCAAGCGGATTACCGATGTCGCTCGCGAGCTCAACTACCAGCCCAATCCGGCGGCACGGGGTCTGCGCACCTCACGCAGCCTCTCCCTTGGCATCGTCGTCCCCGAACTCGACAACCCCATTCATGCCAAGATCATCATCGGAGCCGAACGGGCCGCTGCGGAACGCGGATACTCACTCCTCATCGCGCATCGCGACGACGCGATGCAGGAAACGGCAATCTATGAAAGGCTTGTCCATCGCAACCGCGTGGACGGACTGATCGTCGCCACCCTGCAGGACGAGCATGGCGGGGTCAGAGCGCTCAAGGACCTCGACCACCCCTTTGTCCTCGTCAACCGCAAGGCCAGAGGCGTCGAGCATCACGTTGTCATCAATGACCGGGGCGGATCCAAACGCGCCGTCACCTATTTGGCAGAACTCGGTCATCAGCGCATTGCCCACCTCTCGGGTTCACCCGTCCGCTACAACTCGATCTGCCGACTTGAGGGCTATCGCGAGGGACTGCTCGAGGCCGGTCTGGACTTTGATCCCGGGCTTGTCGTTGAAGCCGGATACACCATGGCCGGCGGGGCTGCCGCCATGCGCAGGCTTCTCGACTCTGCACAACCACGCCCCACCGCCCTCTTTGCTTCAACCCTGATGGTTGCAGCAGGCGCCATGGGTGTTCTGCGCGACGCCGGAGTCCGGATTCCCGGGGATATGTCCATCATCGGTTTCAACGACGGTGCGATCGCCGACGTCCTGGCACCACCACTGACGACGGTGCGCACACCGCTGGAAAACATGGGCTATCTGGCAGCGTCCTCCCTGATCAATCACATTCAGGATGGCGGCCATTTTGCCGGGGCCATGCTCAAGGACGTCGAGATTGTCGAGCGAAAATCAACGGCTCCGCCTGGCGGCTGATGTCCACCTGATTGGCTTCCGCTGCACCTCTACACGGGTTTCTTGACAGGGCTGACCGGCACTCTCTAGTGTCACAAACTAAATCGTTTTAGTAATTCAGGAGCAAGAAGTCCGATGTTGAACCCGACTGGTTCGCAGGCTGTCGTCCAGGCACAGACCCTCGAAGACGCACGCCTCTCGGCCGAACAAGCCAGCCCACCCTCGTGGCTCGAGGCATTGGAAACTCTGCTGCCTGCCGGATGCATTCGCTGTGATTTTCAGAGCAGAGCAGACCACAGTCGCGACCGCCTGCCCTTCGGGCGCTTTCGTCATCGCTCGGAAAGGCTTGCCGGCGATCTGCCGTGCGCAGTCGTCGAACCAACGACAATCGATGACATGCAACGTGCTGTCCGCTTTGCCAACCAGCATGAGATCCAGCTCATACCCTATGGCAACGGCTCAGGTGTACTGGGCGGCGTGGTTCCATTCCAGAACGACATGATCCTCTCGGCCCGTCACCTTGACCGGATCATCGAGATCGACGAGACCAATCGCATTGCTCATGTCGAGGCCGGACTCAACGGCATGGCGTTCGAGACGGCACTGCGTGATCGTGGCTTCACATGCGGCCACTATCCGCAATCGCTTTCCATGTCGACGGTAGGCGGCTGGGCAGCCTGCCGAGGGTCGGGCCAGGCGTCATCGCGGTATGGCAACATCGAAAACCTGATCGTGGGCATGAAGGTCATTCTTCCCGATGGCGAGCTTCTCGAGGTTCGACCCGTCCCGCGTCGTTCGGTCGGACCCAGTATCCTGGACATGTTCATCGGCTCGGAAGGTCTTCTGGGCATCATTGTCGAACTGACCCTGCGCATCTGGCGTTTGCCCGAGCACGAACAAGACACCGTTGTCGCCTTCCCTGATCTCGACCATGGGCTGGAGGCCGTACGTGACATCATGCAGGCCGAGCTCCGGCCTTCCCTTGCCCGCCTCTATGACGAAGCCGAGAGCATCAAATGGGGTCTGGAAGCACCGCCCGGCGGTCCGATCCCTGTGATCTGCATGCTGAGCTTTGCCGGTCTCGAGGGCGTGGCAAAGGCCGAGGCCGAGGCCTCCATGGCAATCTGCGCACGACATGGCGGCAGTGTCAGCGATCCGGAACCGATGCGACACTGGAAATCGAAGCGCTTCGAATCCCATTCCGATGCCTTTGTCGATGCCGGCGGCTTCTATGACACCATCGAGATCGCAGCACCGTGGTCCAGCGTGGGAGAGATGTACCGGCAAATGACCACCAGTGTTCGCGAACACCAACCGGTCGTGCAGCTCAGCGCCCATTGGTCACACGCCTATACCGATGGTGCGTGCATGTATCTCACCTGCAGGATTCCCGCCATGGCCGATGAGGAGGCGTTGCCGATCCACGCAGACGTCTGGGAACGCATCATGCGTCTTTGCTTGGATATGGGCGGGACAATCAGCCACCACCACGGCATCGGCTGCTTCCGCAATCGCTGGATTGCCGAAGAACTGAACCAGGGCCATCGGATGCTCGAAGGCCTGAAACAGGTTCTTGATCCCGGCCTGCTGTTTAATGCGGGCAAACTGGGCCTCAGGGCTGAGTAACGTTCAAAGGCAGACAACGCATGCAAGACACCGTTCTGATGGGCATCGACTTGGGGGCAGGCAGCCTGAAGGTCACGATCATCGACACTGCAGGAACTCTTCTGGGTTCGGCATCCAGCGATGTGCACACCAGCAGCCCACATCCTGGCTGGGCCGAACAGGACCCAGAGGAATGGTATCGCGGCCTCTGTCAGGCCGTCCCCGCAGCACTTGGGATAGCCGGCATCAAGGCCGGCGATATCGGTGCGGTTTCGTTTTCAGCAGGTGCGCACACTCCGGTTCTTCTGGACGAAGACAATCGGCCGATACGACCCGCCATCCTCTGGAGCGATCAGCGCAGTTCTCTTGAAGCGCGCGAGTTGGCTGAACGGGCCGGTGCCATGATTCATGCCACCAGCTTCAACAATCCCGCTCCGACCTGGACCCTTCCGCAACTGCAATGGCTCAAGACCCATGAGCCCGATTCCGTCCGACGTACAAAACGTCTGCTGATCGCCAAGGATTATCTCCGCTTCCGGCTGACCGGCTGCTGGCACACCGACAGGGTCGACGCCGTCGGCACCCTGATGACGGATTCCGGTGCCTCGACATGGTCAGCCAAACTCTGTGGTCTGATCGACTGGAACATGGAAACCCTGCCACCCATCGTCGAGCCCACGGCGGTTGTCGGAGAAGTGTCGCATCAGGGCGCAGGAGAATCCGGATTGGCAGCGGGCACTCCCGTGGTCGCCGGCACCATGGATACCGCCGCGGAGTGTTACGGAGCCGGAGCCGTTGACGCCGGTCATTGCACCATCAAGCTCGCAACGGCCGGCACCGTTTCGGTCATCACCGATACCTTCTCTGCCCATGCAGAGGTGATCGACTATCCCCATGTCATTGCCGGGTACGGCTATGCCATCACCGGCACCAATTCCTGTGCTTCGGCCCACCGATGGCTGCGTGACCAGTTGTTCATGCCAGCGGATCAATCGGGCGCTGCTGGCGATTCCGGGCAAGACGCCTTCAACGAAATGGAACGTCTGGCCGCAGCCGTTCCCGCCGGGTCCGATGGCATGATCTTTCACCCCTATCTGCAGGGTGAGCGATCACCGTACTGGGATGCAAAGCTGAGGGCCGATTTCATCGGTGTGACGATCCGCCACACCAAAGGTCATTTTGTCCGGGCACTTTACGAAGGTGTGGCCTTCTCCCTGCTCGACTGCATGGCTTCGCTGAACGCCCAGGGGCTGCAGTCGGCATCGGCCAGACTGGTCGGCGGTGGCGGGCGCAGCGCGACATGGCGTCAGATCGTGAGCGACTGTACGGGCCTTGTGATCGACGTGCCCGAAAACGGCGATGCCTCCTTTGGCGCAGCACTTGTTGCTGGTGTTGGGCTGGGCGCATTTGATGATGAACGCGATGCCGTAAAGCAATGTGTGACGCTGACCCAGCATCACGAGCCCGACGCCGCGAACCATGCCCTCTATCGCGAGCTGTTTGCCGTTTACAAAAACGCCCAGGCAGCCCTCTCCGAGATCAATCACACGCTCACAGACCTCATGGCGGAACGCTGACGAACCGGCCTGCTCAGATCACGAGAGATTCAAGTTCGCGGATGGACGCTGCAATGTCCTGTGCGCTCAAACGTCGTTCCATGTTCTTGAGATAGGGCGACTCCTCGGACGTAATCGTCGCGATGGCATCGATCACGACCTCCCCAGGGTTGACCAGCCCGAGAGCTGCCATGTTCCGGGGAAGCCCGATCGCAGAGTAGAAGCCCAGCATGTCCTCCATGAACGCGGCATCACGCCCCTCGGCCAGCAACTGCACCAGCAGACCCCAGGCAACCAATTCACCATGCAGTGCTTTCTGCGTTTCCGGCTGGGCTGTCAGGCCACGGTTGAGACCATGAGCCAGCGCCAGGCCACCACTTTCAAACCCCAGGCCACTCAGCAACACCGTTGCTTCGACGATCTGCTCGACACTGTCATCAACGCGGCCCTCCCTGACGGCCGCAACGGCATCAGGTCCGTGCCGCCGGATCGTGGTGTAACAGGCCTCGCATAAAAGGAGTGCCGTCGAAGTCGGCAATCCACCAAAGAAGTTCAGCGCCCCGGTCCTGGCACATTGGCCGGCCTCGAATTTCTTGGCCAGGGCATCGCCGATTCCGGCGATCAGAAACCGTGGCGGGGCTGAAGCAATGATGCGGGTATCTGCCACGACGGCAGCCGGGTTGTGAGGGAGTTTGAGAACCTCGGAGATCCTGTGATCCGCATCGTAGACCACGATCAGCCTGCTGGTCGGAGCGTCATTCGAGGCGACCGAGGGCACGACGACAAGTGGAAGGCCCAGAAAGAGGCTGATCCCCTTGGCTGTATCGATCGTCTTGCCACCGCCGACGCCAACCACCACGGCACTGCCAGCCTGACGTGCCAGTTCCGTCTGGCGTTCGATCTCGACGCGCGTGCATTCCCCCTTGAACAGGCCGAACTGCGCCTCAATGCCCGCATCTTCGAAGGACCCGGAAAGAACATCGCCCAACAGGTCACCGACCACCACATCCGTCAGGACATAGGCAGAGGTGCCGAGTTCGCCAACCAGTTCGGGAAGGCAGGTCAAGGCCCCCTGCCCTTGCACATAGCGACCGGGTGCCCCCAGAATCTTGAGGTTTTCCATCATGATCGAGCCCCCTTTTCCATGCGGCTTGAGAACCGCGAGGAAGTCTAGTAAAACGTTTTAGCGATAGCAAGGGTGAGCAGAATCATGACCAGAAGTTCACAAGGCGCAAGACGGGGCGGAAGACGAGGACGCCAGGAGCGCACGGATGAGCCCAAGCCTGCGGTCGCCTCCTATCTGACGCGCCAGATTCCCACATTCGACATCCTGTCCGAAGAAGGCGTGCAGCGGATCGAAGAGGAATCCGAAAATCTGTTATGCGAGATTGGCATCGAGTTTCGCGATCATCCCGAAACCCTGGAGTACTTCCGCAAGGCCGGTGCCAGCGTCGATGGCGTCCTTGTAAAGTTCGAGCGCGGGATGTGCCGGGAGATCATCCAGAACTCAGCGCCGGAGACGTTTCAGCAACACGCTCGCAATCCCGAACGTCATGTCATGATCGGCGGCGATGCCATGGTGTTTTCGCCACTCTATGGCGCCCCATTTGTACGCGATCTCGATGGTGAGCGGCGTTACGCCACGATCGAGGATTTCAACAACTTCATCCGCCTGTCCCATCTGGCCCCTGCCATGCACCACACGGGCGGAACGATTTGCGAGCCCACGGACATTCCCGTCAGCAAACGTCATCTCGACATGGTCTATGGCCATATCCGTCATTCGGACAAGCCGTTCATGGGCGCGGTGACATCGGGCTGGCAAGCCCAGGACACCATGGAGATGACCCGCATGGTGTTCGGTGCGAAAACCTTCGACAGTCAGTGCTGTGTGCTCGGCATGATCAACCCCACTTCACCGCTGGTCTACGACAAGGACGCTCTGGAATCGCTCCATGTCTACGCCGCACACGGTCAGGGCACGGTCGTCACGCCCTTTGTCATTGCCGGAGCATCCGGCCCGGTCACGCCCGCATCCATGCTGGCTCAGCTTTTTGCCGAAGGCCTGGCCGGCATGGCGCTTTCGCAGCTCATTCGCCCCGGTTCTCCCACGATCTTCGGAATCAATTCGATGGGCCTGAACATGCGCACAGGTGCACCCGTCAGGTTTGATGAGTCCTGGAAGTGCGTTCTTGGATGCGGACAACTCTCGCGCCGGCTGGGTGTGCCCTTCCGCTGTGGCGGAGCGTCCACCAATGCCAAGATTCCCGATGCCCAGGCCGGATATGAATCGGCACTCTACCTCAATTACACGGTGCAATCGGGCGTCAACTTCCTGATCCATGCCGCCGGATCGCTGGAACTGGGCCTATGCATTTCCTACGAGAAATTCTTGCTCGACTGCGAAATGCTGGGGGCCGTCAGCCTCATGGCCGAAGGCATCGACACCTCAGACCGGGCCTTTGCACTGGCAGATTATGCCGTGACCGGCCCGGGCGGGAACTTCCTTGCCGCAGAACACACCCTTGCCCGTTACAAGACCGCATTTTTCCAGTCGGACCTGTTCGACAGCCTGTCTTTCGAACAATGGCGTGACGCCGGATCCAACGACGCCCCTGCCCGTGCCAACCTTGACGTGCAGACCCAACTCCAAAACTTCGAGGAGCCGGCAATCGACGCAGCCCTGGACGAGGCACTTCTGGATTTCATCAAAACCCGAAAGGCCGTTCTGCCTGACAGCTACGTTTGAGATATTGGCGTCCCCAGGGGGACTCGAACCCCCGTTTACGGCGTGAGAGGCCGTTGTCCTAGGCCACTAGACGATGGGGACCCAGTGGCGGCGCGAAGCGCGCTGGCGCATCCAATAGGGGAAGGCGCGGCGCGGGTCAACATTCCTTCGCTTGCTGCCCCGGCCATCGTCATGTGAGACTTACTGTCCAACGACATTCCAGGAGGCAATCATGGGCGAAATGACAAGTTTCAAGCGGCCGGACGGTGGCGAGACGCAGGGCTATCTGGCACAGGCAGGCGGTGACCGCCCGGGCATCGTGGTAATTCAGGAATGGTGGGGCCTCAACGACCACATTTGTGGCATCTCGGATCGCTTTGCCCGTGCCGGTTACAACGCCCTGGCACCCGATCTCTATGAAGGCCGCGTGGCGCAGGACCCTGACGAAGCCGGTCACATGATGGATGGCCTGGATTTTCCCGGTGCCACCCACCAGGACATCCGTGGTGCCGCACAGCATCTCAACCTGGTCGGCAATGGCAGGATCGCCGTTTCCGGATTCTGCATGGGCGGCGCGCTGACCATCGCTGCGGCCGTGCACGTCCCCGAGACCAACGTGGCGGTTTGTTTCTATGGCATACCGCCCAAGGAATTCGCCGACCCGGCCGAGATCAGGGTGCCGTTCCAGGGGCATTTTGCCAACACCGACGACTGGTGCACGCCCGAGGCCGTCGATGCGCTGGAAGCCGACATGAAGGCCGGGGGCATCGATTACGAACTTCATCGCTATGACGCCGCACACGCGTTCTTCAACGAGACCAGCGATGCCTATGATGTTGCCTCGGCGCGCCAGTCCTGGGAGCGCATGTCGGCGTATCTTGCCGAACGGCTCTGAGCCATGACCACGACGCTGATCCGCCGGGCAGCATGGCTGGTCGCCTGGGACTCGTCTGGCGGGCGGCACGTCTATCTGAGGGATGCAGACCTTACCTTCGCCGATGATCGCATCGTTCATGTCGGCGAAGGGTTCGAGGGTCCGTGTGACCGCGAAATCGATGGCCGTGGCCTGTTTGTCATGCCCGGCCTGATCGATCTGCACTCCCACCCCTCACTGGAACCGGCCTACAAGGGCGTGAGGGAAGAACACGGCGTGCCCGAGATGTACATGACCGGGCTCTATGAGCGCAGCTGTGCGTTCCGCACCGATCCCGACGGCGAACATGCCGCGGGCGAGATCGCCTTTTCCGAACTGCTGCTCTCGGGAGTAACCAGCCTGGTCGATGTCTCCGGCATCTATGACGGCTGGATCGATCTGTTGGCGCGCAGCGGCCTGCGTGCCTGGGTGGCACCCTGGTACAGTTCGTCCTCCTGGAAGATGGAAGCCGGGCACAAACTGGGATTCAACGACAGCGGTGATGACGGACGCGAAGCCCTGCGTCTGGCAGAAGCCACCATGGACGAAGTCGAAGCCCATCCCTGCGGACGCCTGACAGGCATGTACTCACCGGGCACGATCGACACCTGCTCCGAAGAGCTTCTACGTCAAACGGTGGATGCTGCCAAAGCCAACGGACGCACCTATACGACCCATATCTCCCAGTCGGTCGTCGAGTTCCATTTGATGGTCGAGCGTCACGGCAAGACACCGGTGCAATGGGCCCACGATATCGGGTTTCTGACACCCGATGCTCTGCTGGCGCACGCCATCTTCATTGACGATCACTCCTGGCTGCACTGGCGCAGCCGTCGTGACCTTTCCATTCTGGCCGAAACCGGGGTCACGGTTGCGCACTGCCCGACACCCTTCTCACGTTACGGCCAGATGCTCGAAGACTTTGGTCGTTACCTGCGCGCCGGCGTCAACATGGGCATCGGCACCGACACCCTGCCCCACAACCTGCTCGAGGAAATGCGCAAGACCGCCGTGCTGGCGCGTATTGCTGCAGGTGACATCAACACACTGGGCCTCGTCGATGTCCTGAACGCCGTGACCATCGGCGGGGCAAAGGCCCTGAAGCGTGATGATCTGGGCAAACTCACGCCGGGTGCCAAGGCCGACCTGGTGCTGGTTGATCTCGCCCACCCGCATATGCGCCCGGTGCGTGATCCCCTGCGCAGTCTTGTCTTTTCTGCCGCTGACCGTGCTGTGCGCGACGTGTTCATTGACGGCCATCAGGTTGTTGCCGACGGCAGGGTCACAACCCTTGACGTCGAAGACGCCCACGAACGGCTTCAGGATGCCCAGGCAAGGATGCTCGCCGACGGGCCGAACCGGGACTTTGCCGGACGCACCGACACCATGATTGCGCCGTTGAGCCTGCCGCAGTCAGGGGCAAACCGGTGAATGCGAGCCGTAGGTCGCGCCTTGAAATGGTGCTAATCTCACCTGTGTGAAGGCAAGGAGGACAAGCCCCATGGCGACCACCGAATATCTGCCACCGCTGCGGCAGGACACCCAGAACACGCAGGATTATGCGGGGTTTTCGGTTGCACCACTAACCGGAGGACTGGGTGCGGAGGTCAGCGGCCTTGATCTGAGCCAGGGACTGTCGGGAGATCAACTCGACGAGGTCCGTCGCGCCCTACTCAACCATCTTGTTCTGGTGTTCCGCGATCAGGAGCTCGATGCCGATCAACTGATTGCTCTTGGTCATGCCTTTGGTGATCTGCATGTCAATCCGTTCGTCGCAGGCCTGCCCGATCATCCAGAGGTCATGGAGATCAAGTCGGAAGAAAACGAGACCGCTCGGTTTGCCGGGCGCTGGCACAGCGACATCACGTGGGAAGCACGTCCATCCCTGGGCTCCCTGCTCCACGCCAGAACGATCCCGCCCTATGGCGGCGATACCCTCTTTGCCAACATGTACCTCGCCTGGGAGGCCTTGTCCCCGACCATGCGACGCATGCTTGACGGCCTCTATGGCGAACACACGGCATTCCAGGGTCACGGCAGAGCCGCTGCCTTTGCCGATGCTCCCGAGCTTGTGATCCATCCCGTTGCCCGCACCCATCCCGAAACCGGTCGCAAGGCGCTCTTCGTCAATGAGTACTTTACCTGCGGCATTCAGGGCATGACGCGAGACGAAAGCCAGCCTCTGTTGGACTTCCTCTTCCGTCACCTTCAGCGGCCGGAATTCACCGTGCGGGTCCGCTGGACACCCCATGCACTTGTCTTCTGGGACAACCGTTGCACGCAACATTATGCCGCCAACGATTATCCCGGCGATCCACGCCTGATGTGGCGGGTGACGATCAACGGCGACAAGCCCTACTGAACGTGGTGCCTCGGCTCACCTGGCTTGTGGCCGCGTTGGTTGCATTGTTAGCCCTCAACGCCTGCAAGACACCGCGTTCTGTCCACGACCTGAGCGATGAGGACATCGTCGAGAACGTGCGCACCATCGCGTTCTATCGCGAGTATGATCCCGGTGTCGAACACGCCATGACCCGCTGGGACAAGCCCATTACGATTGCCTATGTCGGCGATATCACCGAGCGCCAGCGCAAGGAACTCGACGATCACCTCGATGAGTTATCCTACCTGTCCGGCCGCAGCTTCGTGCATGTCGCGCCTCATCAGGCAGACGTTATCGCCTTTTTGGCGCCCGACGCCTTCGAGCGCGTGCTCGACACCTATCGTGATGACTATCGACGTTTCTTTCGCAGCGATGATTCCATGGAACGCGTGACGCAGGAGATGGCCGGAGAAGCCCTCTGCTTCGGCCGCATCATCACCAGCAACCGATCAGGTTCCCTGGAGCAGGCAATGGTTGTCATTCCCACCGAGATCGACCGCTTTCTTGTACGCTCCTGCATCATTGAAGAACTCACCCAGGTGATGGGTCCGGTCAACGATTCCGATGACATCAGCCCATCGATCTTCAACGACAGCAGCGGAAATCTTCTTCTGTCCGACCACGATCGCTTGATCATTCGCGTGCTTTACGATGACCGCCTTCAGGCAGGCATGACCTGGGAGGAAGCCGAGCCGTTTGTGCGTCAGATCGTTACCGACCTGCGTCACTGATGAAACAGGAAGCCGTGCAACAGCTGCCTAGGCCGACCTTGCAGCGTTCAGCAGATGATCGACATCGGCCGGGTCCGTGTTGAACGAGGTCACAAGGCGGATCGAGCCGGAGCCATCCCCGTTGGGGCTGATGGGATAGAGGCCAATACCTGTCGCTACCAACGCGTCATAAACGGCGACGGGCATGGTCAGGAACAGTTCGTTGGCTTCACAGAGATGCTGCAGCGAGATGCCATCAAGAGCACCAAGCCCTTCCGCCAGGCGCGCGGCCTGCCTGTTGGCGTGATCGGCCCAGCGGATCCAGCGATCGTCTTCCAGATAGGCCTCAAGCTGGGCCGAAAAGAAACGCATCTTGCTGTAGAGCTGGCCGGCCCGCTTGTGTAGACGCCGAAGAGTATCGAACTGCTCACGCTTCTTGCCGAAAACGATCAGAGCCTCGACGGCCATGCAGCCATTCTTGGTCGCACCGAAGGACAGCACATCAACACCGGCTTTCCAGGTCAGCTCGGCAGGCGTGCAGCCCAGCGCGGCAATCGCATTGGCAAAACGTGCACCATCCATATGGAACGCAAGGTCGAGTTCGTGCGCAACTGCACCCAACGCCTTCACCTGATCGACCGAATAGAGCGTGCCCCATTCGGTCGCCTGGGTGATGGAAAGTGCCGCGCGCATGGGATGATGAACGTCATTGGGGTCAAAGGCCGTCGCAGCGACACGCACGGTTTCTGGATCAAGCCGCCCGTGCTCGGCCGGAAGATCGGCCAGCTTGGCGCCGCCACTGAAAAACTCAGGCCCGTTGGCCTCATCAACCATGATGTGGGCGTCGTGATGGCAGTAGACCGCTCCCCAGGGCGGCGTGATGAACGAAATGGCGAGACCGTTGGCAATCGACCCGGTTCCGACAGGCAGCACGGACACCTCGGTCTCGAACAACGCGCCAAAGCGGGCGTTGAGGCTGTCGGTCAGCACATCCCCGCCATAGGAATCAACGCCACCCTCGTTGGCGCGGGCAATCGCATCAAGAATCTCCGGTGCAATGCCGCTGACGTTGTCGCTGCCGAAATGCGCCTTGGACATGGTCGTTCCTATTCGCTTCGGGGGAGCAGTTCGAGATTACCCAGGACCTGTCCTGTCGCGCGGTCGACCGTCATGATCGCCTGTGCGCCTGATGGCAGGTCGACCAGCAGCGACAGCGCGCCGTCTTCCAGGGTCATGGCTGAAATCGTGGCGCCGGCCGGCAGGGCCACGGCAACATCGGCGAAGTCCTCGGCATTGCCGGGAACCAACACCTCGCCTGCCTTGTCGCCGACCTTGTTGATAATGCCAAAGACCAAAACGATCGTCAGGCCGACAATAACAAGGCCCAGACCGATGACGATGGCTTTGATCATGGTATGACCACGGTCCATGCTGACTCTCAGGTTGGTTGATGTGATCCACGCACAAGGTACAGGACGTGAGCGAACGACAGGTTCTTGAACATTACGTTTCCAACGACGAAGCTGGCACCAGGCTCGACAAGGTGCTGGCGGAAGCGTTCGCGGAACTGTCGCGTGCGCGTGTCCAGGCTCTTGTTGCCGAAGGCCGCCTGATCGCAGGCGGGCGGACGATAACGGACGCCAATTACAGGGTCAAACCTGCCGAACGCCTGACCCTCAAGATCCCCCCTGCACGCCCCGCCCGGCCGAGGGGCGAAGACATTCCACTGGATGTCGTGTTCGAGGATGAACATCTGCTGGTCGTCAACAAACCCGCTGGTCTTGTGGTTCATCCCGCCGCAGGCAACCCCGATGGCACGCTGGTCAACGCGCTGATCGGCCATTGCGGTGATAGCCTCTCGGGCATTGGTGGCGAGAAGCGGCCCGGCATCGTCCATCGCCTGGACAAGGATACGAGCGGATTGATGGTTGTCGCTAAGCATGACGATGCCCATATCCGTCTTTCCAATGCGATTGCCGCGCGACAGGTCAGTCGCGGCTACAGGGCGCTGGTCTGGGGCGTGCCGGATCCCACAAGCGGTAAAGTCGAGGGCGCGATCGGGCGCAGCCCCAAGAACCGCAAGAAGATGGCGATGGTGAACAGTGGCGGCAAATCGGCGTTGACCCACTATGCGCTGGAACGAAGCTGGGGTGTTGCTGCCGCGCAGCTTGCCTGTCGACTGGCGACCGGACGGACGCATCAGATTCGCGTCCACATGGCCCATATCGGCCATGCGGTTCTGGGCGATCAGCTTTATGGTGTGCGTTCCAACGCATGGCTGCAACGCCTGCCGGAACCGGCCCAGTCGGCCGTGTCGTCTTTCCGGAGGCAGGCTTTGCATGCCGCACGCCTTTCCTTTCATCATCCTGCCACAAATGAACTGCTAGAATTTGAGCGACCGTTTCCAGCCGACGCGCTGGCTCTGACTGAAGCACTCGACGAGGCCTATTCCGGACCTCGGGACAATTGGTCCAATCCGAGGTTCCCGCAGTAAAAAAGCGTGTAAACTGACGTCGTCTGCATCCGCGCCGACAGATCAAGAAAGCGAACGACCATGGCTCAAGCTGCCCTTCCCGCCCTCACTCCTGAAAGCAGTCTCTCCGGATATCTGCGGGAAATCAGGAAGTTTCCCATGCTGGAGCCCGAACAGGAGTTCCAGCTTGCCAAGAGCTGGCGTGAAGACGGCGACGTCGATGCCGCCCACGAATTGGTCACCAGCCATCTGCGCCTGGTCGCCAAGATCGCCATGGGCTATCGCGGCTATGGCCTGCCGTTGGCCGAGCTGATTTCGGAAGGCAATGTCGGTTTGATGCAGGCCGTGAAGCGGTTTGATCCCGACAAGGGCTTCCGTCTGGCGACCTATGCCATGTGGTGGATCCGTGCCGCGATTCAGGAGTACATCCTGCATTCCTGGTCGCTCGTGAAGATGGGGACAACCGCAAGTCAGAAGAAATTGTTCTTTAATCTCCGACGCTTGAAAGGACAACTTCAGGCGATAGATGATGGTGATATGGCGCCGGAAACCGTCACTGAAATCGCCACGCGCCTTTCCGTCCCCGAACAGGACGTGGTTTCCATGAACCGGCGCATGTCGAGCCCGGATCATTCGCTCAACGCGCCGCTCCAGCAGGATGGCGATGGCGAATGGCAGGACTGGCTGGTCGACGAAAGCGACAACCAGGAAGATATCCTGGGCGACAAGGAAGAGCTGGAAACCCGCCGGGGCATGCTTTCCGAAGCCATGGAAACCCTCAACAACCGTGAACGTCATATTCTTGTCGAACGCCGCCTGTCGGACAATCCCAAGACCCTGGAGGATCTTTCCCAGGAATACGACATCAGCCGGGAGCGGGTTCGCCAGATCGAGGTCCGCGCTTTCGAGAAGCTTCAGAAGGCTGTTCGCAACGCTGCAGCGGAGCGCCGCAGCGGCGCCTGATTCTCTGCTTCCGGCTCAGTCGATGGTCCAGAACTCTCTGGGCGCACGCAGGGTGAGGAGTTCACAGCCGTCCTCGGTAATAAGCACGTTCTCCTCATGCACGATCATATGGCCCGGTGCGAATTCCATACCGGGCTCGATGGTCAGGATGACGCCTGGCTCCAGCATGGTGATGTCACCCGGCATGTTCGATGGCGGTTCGGTGAGTTGCAGGCCCAGGCCATGGCCCATACGCCCGACATTGTTGCCCAGAGACCCCGCAGCCTCGATCACTGCTGACTGCGCGCGCCAGACATATTCGACCGTGGCCCCGGGGCGCGCCGCCGCAAGACCTGCCTCGGTCGCATCCCAGACGGCAGCATTGGCACGGCGCGCCTCATCGCTCACCTTGCCGACGGCATAGTTGCGGTCGAAGTCGCAGAAATAGCCGTCATAGGTCGATCCGGTATCGATGAAGAGGATATCGCCCTCTTCCAGATCCTTGTCCTGGGGCCCGCATACAATCTGATTGGGGCCGTTGTGGCCTGCAATCCCCGGCAGGAACGGCACGGCATCGGCGCCACGGTTCAGAATATCGATGGTCAGGCGCCGGCAGGCATCCCGAACGCTGTCACCCTTGGACACCAGATTGGGCAGATTCTCGTAAGCCTGACTGGCAATGCCGCAGATGAAACGGATACGCTCGATCTCGCCGGGCGTCTTTACCCTCCGAATCTCCCAGATGCAGGGCGAGCCGTTGTCGAGCTCCAGGCCGGGCAGGCTGTCGCGCAGCTCGAGAAACTGCATGACCGGCATGCGCAGCGACATTTCCCGGCCCAACTCCGCACCGACACGACCAAACTTTCGTGGCAACTGCGCCAGGGCAGCAGTCAGCAGTGATGTACCATCGTCGGCGGGCTGGGGCGCAGGCCAGGAGCGCACATCATCGATCCAGGTCCGCTCCATCTCGGGCGCCCCGATTTCGGGGATGACCGCCATGGGTTTGCCTTCGGCAGGTACGACGACAAACCACGGGCGGGTCGGGCTTTCCCAGAACTGACTGTCGAAGCCGGTGAAATAACGAATGTTGTGGGATGTGGTGAGCAGCAGGGCATCAAATTCGTAACGCCGCATGATCTCCTGGGCTCGGGCCACCCGTCCTTCGAACTCCGAAGCTTCGAAGCCGTGGGCCGGCGCGTCAAAACTTGGCATCACATTCCCTTGTCAGTCACAGGTGAAATCGACATCGATGCAGATGGCCTGACTGGCACGCTCCGCATCATCAAGATTGCAACAGATATCCCTGACCGACTGGGCCGCAGGATCGCCTTCCTCATCTTCCGGTTTGGTGCTGAATTCCCAGATCACCAGATTGTCCTGGTCGGTCTCGTACTGATCTGCAGGCGGCGTTTCAGGAAAGAGCGTCTGGGCATCATCAGCAAACTGGGCACTGGCCGGCATCATCAACAGGATCAACGCAGCACATGCGCTTGCTGTCAGAAGATTGTTCTTCATGGCAGTCATCCCTGTTTTCACGATCCTCTCCTGGCCAACACGTCAGTCAGCAAAGGGATCCGTGACCATGATGGTATCCTCACGCTGCGGACTTGTAGAGAGCAACGCAACCGGCGCTTCGATCAATTCCTCGATACGGCGCACATACTTGATGCAGGTTGCCGGGAGCTGTGCCCAGGACCGCGCTCCCTGCGTGCTGTCCTGCCAGCCGTCCATGGTCTCGTAGATCGGCTCGACTCCGGCCTGGATATGCGGACCTGCAGGCAGATGATCGAGCGTCACGCCCTGATACCGGTAACCCACGCAGACCTTGAGCGACTCCATGCCATCAAGCACATCGAGTTTGGTGAGTGCGATGCCGTCGATTCCGCCGATCTTGATCGCCTGGCGCGTCATCACCGCATCGAACCAGCCGCAACGGCGCGCACGTCCCGTGACGGTGCCGAATTCATGGCCATTCTCGCCCAGGAACCTGCCGGTCTCGTTGTCCTGTTCGGTCGGAAACGGCCCCGCGCCAACGCGGGTCGTGTAGGCCTTGGTAATGCCAAGGACGTAATGCAGCGCACCAGGCCCGATGCCCGCACCCACGGCAGCGGCCGCAGCGACCGTGTTGGAGGAGGTCACGAACGGATAGGTACCGTGATCGATGTCGAGAAAATGCGCCTGGGCACCTTCAAACAGGATGCGGCGTCCACGTCTGCGCAGGTCTTCCAGGCGGCGCCAGACCGGCTGGGCGAAACTCAGCAGGCGCGGCGCAATCTCATTGATCTCTGCAATCAGACCGTCGCGATCAACCGGCTCCAGACCCATACCGCGGCGCAGGGCGTTGTGGTGGTCGAGCAGCATGTCGACCTTGTGAGCCAGCGTGTCGGCATCATCGAGATCGCAGATGCGCACGCCGCGCCGCGCTGCCTTGTCCTCATAGGCCGGCCCGATACCGCGACCGGTCGTCCCGATGGCGTGTTTGCCGCGCGCCTCTTCACGGGCGCGGTCCAGCTCACCGTGGAGCGGCAGGATGAGCGTAGCGTTCTCGGCGATCAGCAGCGTGTCGGGTGTGACCTCCACGCCCTGCTCCTTGATCCGATCAATCTCGGAGAACAACGCCCAGGGGTCGATGACAAGACCGTTGCCCAGAATGGAAAGTTTGCCCGGTCGCACGACGCCCGAAGGCAGCAACGACAGCTTGAACGTCTGGTTGTCGATCTGGAGTGTATGGCCGGCGTTATGCCCGCCCTGAAAACGCACCACCACATCGGCGCGTTCCGACAACCAGTCCACAATCTTGCCCTTGCCCTCGTCTCCCCACTGGGAGCCAACGACCGCCACATTCGCCATGATGAGAAATCCCAAAAGATTGGTTACAGCAAAGTATAGCGGCGACTCCCATTGCCGGGCCATCGCCAAGGCACACAAAGAGGGCAACCGTCCCCAGAAAAGAGCGCAACCCCGGCTTCGGGAGGGGCCCAGACGAAAATCCCAGGTTCAACCCCATGCAAAGTAGAACATGCTGGAGAATGACACACCGGGTAAGACCCCAGCGGCCCGGTCACAAGGCCAAGTAAGGCACCCGAACCTCCCAGACCGGCTCTACGTCTACAGAAAATAGAACATAAAAGGAACAAAATTGCAAGATCTGACTGCTACAATGCCTTCACAGAAACCGTGAAGGGCAATTGCAGGGGTCTACTGGACCTCACGCACTGACCAGCGACATATCGGGTCGCAATGGCAGGGTCAGAACGCAATCCTTGAACTGAACGTCAGACTCTCTACCTGACCGATGCCGTCATGAGCCGGATGGACGCTTCGACGGCGCGTCAAGGGGCGGCCAAGCAGGCCAGGCAACATTTTCATGGTCAATGCACGCTGCAGAACAGTACATCAGAAAGGAGATTTACGGTCTTACGCTGACCAGGAGTGTTTCGTGATGTCCTTACCTCACGACGGATTGAAGAGCTGCAGTGTTGGATTATGCGCATCGACCGCAATCCTGATACTCCTGACCCTTGTTCTTCAGCTGCGTATTGCTGCACCGGCGGCAGCTGACGCCAGTGAAGGCTGGCTTGCCTATGAAACCGGAAACTACACCCTCGCCATGGCAAACCTACAGCCGATTGCCGAACAGGGCGACGCCATGGCGCAGTACTTTGTCGGCGTCATGCTCAAGAACGGTCTGGGTGTGACCGCCGACCCCCAAGCGGCCATTCAATGGCTCCTGCGGTCGGCGCGACAGGGTCTTGGAGATGCCCAGGCGGTTCTCGGCCTGATGTACATGGAAGGAACGGGTGTTGCCCGCGATTACGGCGAGGCATTCCGCTGGACCCAGGCTGCTGCAGAGCAGGGCAATGGCGGGGCCATGACAAACCTGGGCATCATGTACCTGCAGGGTGAAATCGTCGCGGCTGATGCACCACAGGGAATCGGATGGTTGGAGAGAGCGGCTGAAGATGGTGTCGCTCAGGCGCAGTACAGCCTTGGCGTCGTCTACCTAAACGGCATTGGTTTGGAGTCCGACAGCATGACTGCACTGGTCTGGCTGGTCATTGCTGCAGCAAACGGCGACGACCAAGCCCTTGAGTTACGTGACCTGGTGTCGGCCACCCTGCCTTCAGAGCAGCAACATGAGGCCAGACAAAAAGCCCGGGAATGGATGGAACTCCAGAAACTGAACCAGATGGGGTAACGCTCATGACTCGCTGGTGCGCTGTCAAACCAGTTCCAATCTCTCGGTTCTGCAAAGCAGATGAGAGGCATTGAAGCCGTTAGCCGAACGTCAGGGTTTCCGCCTGCCCGATACCCTCATGGGCTCGGATGGTGTTGAGGGTTTCGCGGTCCAGAGGCTGATCGATGCTGATCAACGCGATGGCGTCACCGCCGGCTTCTGCACGGCCCAGAGCAAACGTTGCGATGTTGAGGCCTTCCTCGCCCAGCGTGTTGCCCAGGAACCCAATGATGCCGGGGACATCGCGGTTGGCAATGTAGAGCATGTGATTGGTGGGTTCGGCATCGATGCGGATCCCCTTGATGCCGACAATGCGAGGCTTGTCATCGGCAAACAGGGTTCCGACCACGTCGCGGCTGCGGTTGTCGGTCGTGACGGTCACACGGATGAGCGTGGGATAGTCGCCACGCCGGTCATGACGGGTTTCGCTGACAGCGATATCCCGTTGCTGGGCAACGACGGGCGCATTGACCGCATTGACGCTGTCGACCATGGGGCGGAGCAATCCCGCCAGCGCCGTGGCTGTGAGAGGGCGGGTGTTGAGCCCGGCAACATGGCCTTCGTATTCGATGCTCACGGCCTTGATGCCGCTGCGGGTGAGTTGGCCGGCAAAGCTGCCAAGATGTCCTGCCAGTGCCATGTAGGGTTTGAGCAACGGCGCTTCTTCCGGTGTGATCGAGGGCATGTTGACGGCATTGGAAACGGCACCGGCAAGCAGGAAGTCGGCGGCCTGCTCTGCGACCTGGCGCGCCACGTTCTCCTGCGCCTCGGCCGTCGAAGCCCCCAGGTGGGGTGTGACGACGACATTGTCGAGCGCCAGAAGCGGGCTGTCACCCGGCGGTTCGGTGCTGAAGACATCGAGCGCCGCGCCCTCCACCTGGCCCGAGACCAGCGCGTCATGGAGTGCGGCTTCATCAACAATGCCGCCACGCGCGCAGTTGACGATGCGCACACCGGGTCTGGCCGCGGCAAGTTCTGCCGCCCCGATCATACCGCGCGTGGCGTCGTTGAGCGGGGTATGGACGGAAATGACATCGGCGCGGGCCAGCAGGTCGGCCAGCTCCACCCGCTCCACACCCAGTTCACGGGCGCGTTCAATCGAAAGAAAGGGATCGGCGACCACGACGCGCATCTTCAGGCCCTGGGCGCGCGAGGCGACGATGGAGCCGATGTTGCCGCAACCAACGAGGCCCAGGGTCTTGCCCGCGAGTTCCATGCCCACAAAGCGCGACTTCTCCCACTTTCCGGCACGGGTGGAACGATCAGCCGAGGCGATCTGACGTGCCAGTGCCATCATCATGGCAATGGCATGTTCGGCTGTGGTGATCGCGTTGCCGAACGGTGTGTTCATGACCACGACACCATGCGCGGTGGCGGCAGCGACATCGACGTTATCGACACCGATGCCGGCACGGCCGATCAGCTTGAGCCGCGCGGCAGCTGCCAGCACGTCTGCCGTGACCGTGGTCGAAGAGCGGATCAGGAGGCCGTCATAGTCCCCGATGGATGCGAGCAGGGCATCAGGCTCCATGCCGGTGATGACATCCACATCGATGCCACGATCGCGCAGGATGGTTTCTGCCTCTCCGCTCATCTTGTCGGCGATCAGGACCTTGCAGGGTGTGCTCATGATGTTTCCTGAAGTGCTGTTGCGTGGGCCCAGTCGAGCCAGGGCAGCAGGGCGTTAATATCGTCGGTCTCCACGGTGGCGCCGCACCAGATGCGCAGGCCCGGCGGTGCCTTGCGGTAGGCGCCGATGTCATAGGCGGCACCTTCGGCGCTGAGCAAGGCGGCAATGCGTTTGGGTTCGGCAGGGGTGTCGACCAGTTTCAGACAGACCGAGGTGGTCGAGGCGGTTGCGGGGTCATCGGCCAGATTGGCGATCCAGGACGTCTTGGCGACCCAGCCATGCAGGGCAGAGGCATTGGCATGGGTACGGGCCATCAGCGCATCAAGCCCGCCCAGATCACGCGCCCAGCGCAGACCGTCCAGCGCGTCTTCGACACAAAGCATGGAGGGCGTGTTGATGGTCTCGCCCCGGAAGATGCCCTCGATCAGCTTGCCGTCCTTGGTGAGCCGGAAGAGCTTGGGAAGCGGACGCAGCGGGGGTTTCGATTCCAGCCGTTCGACCGCGCGGGGCGAGAGTACCAGCATACCGTGGGCCCCTTCTCCGCCCAGAACCTTCTGCCAGGACCAGGTCGTGACATCGAGTTTGTCCCAGGGCAGGTCCATGGCGAAGGCCGCGCTGGTTGCATCGCAGATCGCAAGACCCTGCCGGTCATCGGCAATCCAGTCACCATGAGGCACGCGCACGCCAG